>PAPR01000010.1 GCA_002709085.1 Pseudooceanicola sp.
CAGAGAAGGAAGGCCCGCCCATCGGCGGAAAGGGGAAGAGACCCGGCCCGCGTCACGCGAAGGAGGGTCACAAATGACCGCAGAGAAGTTTGACGTTTATTCCTATGTCACAAATCAGATCATCGCGCAGATCGAGGCGGGAACGCCGCCTTGGCGCAAACCGTGGACCGGTGGCGGGGGATCGGTCAGCCTGCCGGAACGGTTCAACGGCGAGGCCTATCGGGGCATCAACATCCTGATGCTTTGGGCCACGGCGATGGCCAAGGACTACAGCTCAGCCCGCTGGATGACGTTCAATCAGGCCAAACAGCTTGGGGGCCATGTCCGCAAGGGCGAGAAATCCGCAACGGTGGTGAAATACGGCACCGTCGAGCGTGAGGACGAGAACGGCGAGGAACGCCAGATCCCCTATGCCAAGGCCTACCGCGTGTTCAACGCCGATCAGATCGAGGGTTTGCCCGCTGAGTTCTACATCTTGCCCGATCCGCCTCGCGATCTTGGCACCGTAGCGGACCCCGAGCTTGAGGCGTTCTTTGCCGCGACCGGCGCGCAGATCGACGTGACCGAGGAGCCGCGCGCCTATTACAACATTAAGACCGACCGCATCCATATGCCGCCAATTGGTACGTTCTATCGGGCGGCTGGGTATTTTGGCACTTTGGCCCATGAGACAATCCACTGGACTGGCGCGACAAAGCGGCTGGACCGTTTGGGCCGGTTCAATGACCGCAAGGTCTATGCCTTCGAGGAGCTGGTCGCTGAGATTGGCAACTGCATGTTGTGCGCGCAGATCGGGGTGGAGCCTGAGTTTGGCCAGAGCGCGGCCTATGTCGAAGGATGGCTTGAGGCGATGAAGGAAGACAGCCGCGCGATTTTCCGCGCCGCGTCCGAGGCGCAGAAGGCCGTGGATTACATCATGGACCGCACCGCGCAGGCCGACCGGATGGCCGCTGAGTAGCAGCCCGTATCACCGCAATGATCGAGGCCCCGTCAACAGGCGGGGCCTTTTGCGTTGTGGCGTGATCGAGGTGGTGGCGGTTTCAGGGTGACCTGTCGGCGGGCAGCCTGAAGGCCACCCGTCGACAGGCCTGGCGCTTCGCGCGGACGGGCGTTGATGCCCGGAGCCCGAAACTGTCGCACGCACCAGAAGTGTTCGTTTGAGGTGGTTAAAGGTAACTATCAGGGGTGGATGTCTGACGCCGGTCAGTGAAATGAAATTATACGCTGACCCCGAATAGCCAACCCACCCCGGCGGTGACGGCCATTGCAAACACGCCCCATCCAACAACGCGCAGAACGGCGGGCAGCACAGGTGCCGCGCCCGCTTTAGCGCCAAGCGCTCCAAGTGCCACTAGGGCCAGAACCGTCACGAAAAGCACGGTCGGTATGATCGCCGATGCCGGGGCCAGCCATGCGGCGGCGACGGGAACAGCAGCCGCAACCGAAAATGTCAGACCAGAGGCCAATGCCGCCTGAAGGGGGTTTGCTGCATGTATGTCAGAGAGCCCAAGTTCGTCGCGGACATGGGCGGCGAGCGCGTCTTTCTCCGTCAGTTCGCGTGCGACAACCTCTGCTGTTTCGTCGCTCAATCCGCGTTCCAGATAAATTGCTTTGAGTTCCTCGAATTCAGCCTCTGGCGTTTCCCGCAGCGCCGCCCTCTCGCGTTCGATATCAGCCCGCTCCGTATCGGATTGGGACGACACGGAGACATATTCCCCAGCGGCCATCGACATCGCCCCGGCAGCCAATCCTGCTGCACCGGCAATCAGTACAGCGCGGGGGCTTGGATCAGCCGCGGCAACGCCGACGACAAGAGAGGACACTGAGACAATCCCGTCGTTCGCCCCAAGGACAGCGGCGCGCAGCCAGTTGCTTCGCGTGATGTAGTGGGGGTCGTCCGAATGGGCGCTGATGTCTGTCATGTTGTTTCTCCGGATGCGTCTGGTGACGCGGCATTGGTGGTCTTGGCGTTGAGCGCTGCCTCCGCAGAGCCAAGGTGTTGATTGTCAGCCAGCAACTCTTCAATGAGCAGGCTGATGAACTGCGCGCGCCCGTCCGTCCCGGACTTAGAGTAGATGCTTGTGGCCTGCGCCCTGACCGTGCCCGCTGCGGTTTTGCGCACCTGTGCGATGCTGTCATTGTCCAGACCCTTCAGGATCATGATGGCGACATCGCGTTCCGCCGATGTCAGCCCCCACTCGTCAAAGAACGTTTCAATGATGTCCGCCAGATGGCCCTGAGCAATATCAAGGCCGATTTGCATGTCGGACACGCGCGAGAGCAAGCCACGCAACTCGATCATCAGGAAAATGACACCGCCAACAAGTGCTATGGCGGCAACGGACTCAAGCAGCAGGTGGGGATTATCGAGATGCCCGTCCTCGCGAAAATCCTCAATCACGTCTCCGATGAAGAACAGCGCGCAGATGGCCTGTAAGAGGATAAGGCCCGCAAGAACCGTTGCGCGCTTTTCCTTTGTCTTAGCAGGCCAAATCCGGAGCTTCATTCAACCTCTCGTCCGTAGGGAATTGTTTTTCTTCCGTTTATCATGGCGCGCACCAGATTGACACCAGATCGCCATGTATCGAACGCTACCCCGGCAACATGTAGCGCAACGGAAAACAACAACCAGCCGAAGATGACCTCGTGGGCTTCCTCGACCCAATCGACGCCAAAGAACGTAATCGTCGTCATCATGTAGCCGGTGATGCCGATGGCGATCACGCTGGCCCAGATATTATAGACCATCAGCGCTCCGAGCGGGTTGTGCGACAGGTGGATGGTCTTGTCTCCAGAGAGCATGGCGCGCAGGTGGTTAACGGCGCGGGCAGGACTGGGCGGGAACGCCGAGAAACGTGCGTGTTTGGGCCCGATCAGAGCCCAGACAAGACGCAAGCCGACCAGGCCCAGAGCGATGTAGCCGATCCATTCGTGCGTCTTGCTTTCTTCCTCGATAAACGTCCCATTGAGGAGGATTGTCAGAGCGAGTGACCAGTGGATCAGCCGCACCAGTGGATCCCAGACCGCAACCTCACGGGCGCTTACGCGCCCGCTGGTTTGCTGTGCGACGGCGGCCATCGCGTCAGCCCTTGAGTTCGAGCTTGGTGACCGCGCCGGTCTGCGGGTTCACATAGACTTCACCCATCTGGCCGTCGCGCACGAAATAGACCTCAATCTTGCCGTCTTCCATTTCCGCCTTGCGGACCTCATAGCCCATGGCGGTCAGCGAGGCTTGGACCTCTTCCATCGTTGTGCCGAGGATGCTGTCCATCGTGACATCTTCCGCAAGCGCGGGGGTGGCGAGCGCCATCATGGCGATCAGAGCGAGTTTACGCATGTGTCTGTTCCTTCCGGTTGGGCACCGAATTCGTGGTGCAAGAGGGCGGCAGCCCACTGCTGTCGCTGGTCGGCATTTGAGGCTCACGCGAAGAAAGCGCCATTGTCGCAAGGCTTATGAACCCTCAGTTAAGCGCGTGCTTAGAGCGGGTTTGTGCCGAGGATGCTGCTGGCCTCTTGGTCGAGTGTCCCGAGGAACCGGCACGTCAAAAACGGTCGTTATCGCCGGTGACAGAAACGGTTGAGTTTCGGCACATCCTGCGGTGCGGAGAAGGTCGGGACCGAGCCCTCAGCAACTGATGCTGCACAATACGCGAATGTCGGCTTAATTGAGAATCTAGCTCGCCCAGCTTCAGAAGTGATTGTATATGCACGTGCTAGCGAGCTTGATCTGCGATAATAGCTCAATTCAGGCCGCAGCGGTTTCGACCGTCCGCACCAACTCGTCACCGCCGTAGGGCTTTGACAGCATGGCGACCGGTTCGAGCCCTTCGAGCCGCGCGCGCATTGCCGGGTCGAGGTTTCCGCTGGCGAATATAACCTCAACGTCCAGAATCAAGCGGATGCGTTCGACCGCAGCACGGCCGCATCCGCCGTGCGCCAACCGCAAATCGACAATCATAAGCTCAGGTTTTTGGCTGATGGCCATCTCCACGGCCTGTTCCTCGGTCGTGGCTGTACCGACGATATCATGTCCAGCGTCCTGCAATGCCATTTCGGCATCGAGTGCGATCAGAAGTTCGTCTTCGACGATCAGAATGCGCAACTTGTGATCCAACGAAAACTCTTCCCCAGACGAACTAGGGTTCGAACTCCAATCTGACGATCCATCCATCGGCCTGTTTCTTTGTTATCGTTGCGTCCAACTGCCGGGCTAGTGTCTTTGTGAGTGTTGTGCCCAGCCCAGTTCTTTCGCTACTGCCCATATTTTGGTCATGAGAGAACGATTCCGAGGCTGACTTGGTTCCAGCACCGACGCCGTTATCTGACACTTCGACAAAGAAGGTTCCGTCACTGTTGCTGGCAAGCCGCACTATGATACTGGTATCGTGATCGTCGCCCTCGCTCCCGATCAGATCGTCAGCAAAGGCGTATTTGAACGCGTTCGTTACCAGTTCATTGACGATGAGTGAGAGAGGCACCGCCTTATCGGCGGATAGAACCAGCGGTTCCGCGTCAACCTTCAAGGCAATCCCCCGCGCGCTGGCACCAAACGCATCAGCCAGTCGGTCGCAAAAGCGGTGCAGGTAGCTGCCAAACTCGACCGTGCGCACGTCGTCATCATGGTAAAGCGCGGCGTGAACGGAGGAGATGGCTTGCACACGGGCGGATGCTGCCTGCAAAAGTGTAGCGGCCTCGTCTTGTGCTGAACGTGCCTGGAGCGACAGGATCGCGCCGACCAACTGCAGAGAGTTCTTGACCCGGTGATTGACCTCACCCAGCAAAATCTCTTTCTCCTCCAGCAACCGCATTTCGTCTTCGATATCGACGAGGGCGACGGTGGCACCAATGGTTTCGCCATTTGCGTTGCGAACCGGTTCGCAAATGACCCGCATCCAGAACAACGACCCGTCGCCACGCTGGTAGTGCACATCGAGTTCCGCGTGATCTTCACCGTCCTTGATCACGCGCGCTAGGGGGTATTCATGGCTTTCTACTTGCCGCCCGTCGGCATGGAACGAGACCCATTCTCCGTAGGATTCAGTGTCGGCCGAGTGACGCACCGGATGTCTGAGGGTCCGCTCTACCCAAGAGTTTCCATGGACGATTTGTCCGTTCGCATCTGCCAGGACTACTCCGACAGGGACGGTCTCCAGCATAGCTTCCAGCAAGGCGGTCCGGTTTGAAGTATCCTCGGCATTCAGAAGCAAGCTGGTTTCGCCATTTGAGCTGCGCGCGGCGCGTTCGACCGCAAGCTCACGCCGGAGGCGGGCTATCTCTTCCTGCGCGTCTGCTAGGGTGCTTGTGTCGATTGTGGGACCTTCTGCACCTGATAGCGACACACCTTTCGGATTTAATCCATTTTCCAAGCTTCGCCCCCAGCACATCGTACGTGTGATCGTACTTTACGGTGTCTGCATGCTTTTTTGAAGATGTCGGATGACAAGGCCAAGACGATCTCTCCGACCAGTAGCGGACATTGGCGCAACCGCAGCGAGACGGCGCTTCGTTCGCACACCGGACACAAACCCCCTGACAGAACAGTTGCGCCAAAAACGGTCGTTTGTGCCGTCCTGCCCCGCCCCACGCTAGGACAACTACTTGGCAGTGACAAAAACCCCCGGCAAAATAGAAAAGGTTTTGACAGGTTTTTGGCGGGACCCGCCAAGCTACGGTCGCGCTCTTCCTATTCGGATCGACTAACCTGTGAAGCCGTCAATTTGACAGCAGAATTCTGACCCGTGCTTTGATATTTTCAAAGGTCGTGTTCAAGTGGTTCTTGGCCACATTTGTCAGGCGTCCTGTGTGGCCTACGGCATTTCTGACGGGCTTGAACCCGATAGCATCGCCCCAAAGGGATTGCGTATTCGTGGATTTGCTACCCTCCGCCGTGAATGCCAAAGCGTCCATGTCTAAGTAACTAAGATCAAGAGAGATTTGCCGGATCGGGAAGCTGATATTCGCGGCCTGCTTGGATTTCTCCTCTCGCTCCTTGAATTTGACAATCTCTTTCTGGATACCGTCGATCGGGCTGAGGTTCTTGTGACCAATGTACTTGCGGACCAAATTTTCCGACAGAAAGCAGTCCACATATGCAGAGGTGTTGAACTCGGCATCCGTCTGCATCTCAGTCAGCCATTCCTCGACAACATCCTTTGTCGGCGCGTCATCATCGGGTTGAAAGTCTTTCTTCGCCTCTGACACCAGTGCCTGCGCCTTCCTGTCACGTTTGGACTTTCGCGTGTTGTCGTCGTCGCCTTCGTCTTTGACTTCGAGGCGAAACTTGTCCCACTCATCAATGATCTTCGTGAGCAAGTCCCGCTTGAGATAATCCATCAGACTGCGGAATTTCTCGTCGTCTTCCACAATACCTTCCCGGCTGCTGGTAAAGGGATCGGTGCCTTCGCGATCGAGGGTGTCAAAGTGGATTTGCCCGTAGATATAGCTTTCCACAATCCGTTGGGACGGGATGTGCCGTATGATGTTCTTCTCGCGGAGTCTGCCATTCACAAACAGGTCGATTGTAGCGCGCTCGTCGGTTCCGGTGATTTTGAGGTTGGCCGGTTTCTTTACCGATGCGACAAATCCCTTGATATCCAACGGTGTCGTCACTTCCGACGCGGGCAGTTCGAGGTTGTTCAATCCATCAATGTAGGCGTCGGTGTAGCCGTTGACGCTCCATAGAAACTGGGTCGCGTCGGACAACGGCTTCAGATCGTCAACAGTGACGGGATCGCCGCTGACATGGATCGTAAACTCTTCGTCCAGCAGCGAGAATTTGAAGCTCAGGGCAAGAAGTTTCTTTATGTAAGCGTCGGAGTTCTTGAGCTGGTCGTTCGTGCTTTCGAAGTAGATTATCGTGCCCTTTTCGTGGCCTTCACGCAGTTCGCTGATGAGCGAGAAGTCTAGTTGTTCTAGCGGATACTCTTCAGTGCTTCTGTCACCAAGAATTGCGCCGTCCAGGCCCGCATTGTCGATAACACCGCCTACGTAGTCTGTGCCGTCTGTTTTGGAGAACACGGAAACACGCTTCGCGCATGAAAGCAGTGCCAGTTTGCCTATACCCTTGGCACCGATATAGGGCCGTCCGGTGGAGGACTTGCTGCCACCCGCCTTGCGCTTGGAATATCCGATCTTTAGGAATTTTCCCTGAAAATCTCCGCTGTCCATGCCGTCGCCATCGTCTTTTATCGAGAATGACGAATTTTCCCGGTCAATCTCGATCCAGACGTTCTTGGCGTTGGCGTCCCAGGAGTTTGAAATTGCCTCACCAAGAACCGTGACGAAGTTCCTGTAAAGGTTCCGCCCGAGATGGTTCAGGACACTCAGCGAAATCTCGAAGCGGTAGGGATCAGGTGATTTATTTGCTGCCAAACTCGTTCTCCTTAATCACTGAACCGATACATCTGCCGATCGCCTGCGCCAGCCCGACCGGTACGGCGTTGCCGATCCACCTGCCGACTTCAGACATGTTAGGAATTTCGTCATCGGGCAAAAATGAATACTGGGGGGGGAAAGACTGCAAGAGCGCCGCTTCCCTTAAGGTAATGGCCCTGTCCTGTTCAGGATGACCAAATCTACCGTTGCCATACCCATAGCATTGGGTTGTCATCGTAGGAGACGGCGCATCCCAGACCATCCGCGCATACACTCCCGAGTATGTTTTCCCGGACGATCGCTGATGACACTTTGCCCTCAGTTCGTAGGGCCAGTCCCGCCATGTTCCGCCCGGTTGTGATGCGCGGATGCGGCGTAGATTGGTCTCGGACAGGGACGCCGAGATGTGCAGTGGATCGTTCTCCGCTCTTGTTCCCGCCGCGACAGGCGGCAGGTTTGCAATCGCATCCTTCACCGTCAGGGGTGTTTGATGCGTTGGCGAGAGCTGGGGCGGATTCGCGGCCTTAGAGGCAACCACAACGAGGCGTCGTCGTTTCTGCGGCACGCCGAACAGCTCACATTTCGCGACCTGCCAACTCACATGGTATCCGGCATTCTGAAGGGTCTGGCTGAAGTTCGAGAACACGGCCCCGGCCTTGTATTTCAGAAGTGCGGGGACGTTTTCCATTGTGATGAAGTCTGGCGAGACCTTCACGGCAAGTCGCGCAAAGCTGTCAACCAAATCCCATCTCGGGTCTTCGTCATACCGTTGCTTATAGGTTGAGAAGGGTTGGCATGGAGCGCAACCTGCCAGCACGGACGGACGCTTGCCCGAGAAGTGAGCCAGTATTTCTTCCGGCTGCAACAGCGCAACATCCCTCGTATGGAAAGTCGCCTCATTGTTGGTCTCGAATGCGTGTTTGCAGCGTCTGTCGGTGTCGTAGCCTGCCCTGATATCGAAACCGGCCCGCATGAGGCCGTGGCTCAGCGAGCCGACGCCACAGAACAGATCAACAACTTCACCCAACGGCTCTGGCTCTGGCCCATCTTCCAATTTTTTATGGCTCCACGCGCCACCTGTCGGGGCTTTGGTTGATCTTTACATTCTGGACAAAACTATACGTTTCTGACCATGTCGCAAGATGATTATCGGATATGCCCGCGTCAGCACGGATGACCAGAGCCTCGATGCCCAGACCGACGCCCTAGCGGCGGCCGGAGCCAACAAGCTGTTTGCCGACCGGATCAGTGGATCGAAGCGTGAGAGGCCCGAGCTGGACAGGATGCTGGACCAGCTCCGTGACGGCGATATCGTAACCGTTACTAAATACGACCGCCTTGCCCGGTCGTTGAGGGACCTTTTGGAAATCGTGGAAACGATCCGCGAACGCGGTGCCGGCTTCCGGTCCCTTGCCGAGGACATCGACACAACGACGCCGGCCGGTCGCCTTGTGTTCCACGTATTCGCATCCATTGCACAGTTCGAACGGGAACGGATTTCCGAACGGACCAAGGAAGGCCTCGCGTCCGCGCGCAAGCGGGGCCGCATCGGGGGCAGGCCCCCTGCCCTGTCGCCTGCTCAAAAAGACGAGGTGCGCCGCATGAGGGATGACGAACACCGTGCCGTTCCGGAGATCGCACGGCTGTTCAAAGTCAGCGAAAGAACCGTGCGGCGGGCGTAGAATTCATTGAAGTAGAAAGGAAATTACCGATGAAGCAGATGCGGGACTATGCCGACGAACGGCACAAGGGATGGTGTATCCACTGCAACGCTGGCTTGGAAAATGTCGAGAGCAATCTCGATCATGTTCCCTCAAAAACCATACTTGATCGTCCCTTCCCGAATGACCTTCCGACCGTCCGCATATGTAAGCCCTGCAACACTTCGTTCTCGAATGACGAGGAATATTTCACAGCATTCCTGGGGGCGGTTCTCGCGGGGAGTGCAGACCCGGATCAGCAGGTTGTAGCGCGGTCCGAGAAGATACTGGACAGCAACCACCGCCTTCAGGATGAAATCGAGTCCCAACTTCAAATCGTCAAGGACGCGGATGGAAACGATCGGATCACCTTTGTCCCGGACATGGCGAGGATTCAGAATGTCGTTGTAAAGAATGCCCGAGGCCATGTGCTGTTCGAGCATGGACAACCTGCGGAGGGTGAACCGGCGCGCGTGGCGATCCAGCCGATCCCTACCCTGTCCCCCGATATGTTGGCGAACTTTGAATCTATCGACTACGGAGCTGGATGGCCCGAGGTAGGTAGCCGCTTGATGCAGCGGCTGGTATCCGGTGACGATATGAGGCCAGATGGTTGGGTGGTCGTTCAACCAAATGTCTACCGTTTCGCGGTGATGGACCAAGGCCAATTTATCGTGCGAACGGTCATCCGCGAGTATCTCGCCACCGAAGTGACTTGGGATCATATCTGAAAATCTCCCTCATCACTCGCGCTGTTCGGCTTTAACGCAGACTTAGAACAAAATGTGAACAAATAGCATAAACGGGGTTCCCAAAGCTTCTGGGACAGATTATGACATGTTGTCAATAACAGACACAGATAAGGGGCAGGTACATGAACGCGCTTCCACGGACAGAATTTGCAGAGTTGATGGAGCGCGCCGGTCTCGACATCGACACGGCGGCGGAGCTTCTAGGCGTGAGTGACCGGACGATCCGGCGCAACATGAAGGGCGAAGGCAAGCGGATCGACCAGCTCCGGCTGGAGAAGCTGCGTCAGACGGCCGATGCGCGCTGCACGGGCGAACGGCCCGCAGGGTTTCGGTTTATCGACCTTTTCGCCGGGATCGGGGGGCTGCGCCTCCCCTTCGAGGCTATCGGCGGGCGCTGCGTGTTCACGGCCGAGTGGGACCGGTTCAGCCGGGAAACCTACAGCGCCAACTTCCCCGAGCCTGCCGACAGCGAACATGTCTTCGCGGAAGATGTACGGCCCTATGCCGTCGCACCGGACACAATCCCGGACCATGACGTGCTGCTGGCCGGTTTCCCGTGTCAGCCTTTTTCGATTGCGGGTGTCAGCAAAAAGAACGCCCTTGGCCGTCCGCATGGTTTCCTTTGCGACACGCAGGGTACGCTGTTCTACGATCTCGCCAAGATCATCGACCATCACCGTCCCCCTGCCTTCCTGCTGGAGAATGTGAAGAACCTTGAGCGCCATGACGGCGGCAAGACCTTCGCAACCATCATCCATGTGCTGGAGAAGGAGCTGGGCTACCGGGTGTTCCACAAAGTCATCAGCTCGACGCCCTGGGTGCCGCAGAAGCGCGAGCGCATCTTCATTGTCGGCTTCAAGGATCACAGCATTGAGTTCGACTTCGACCAACTCGTCGTGCCGGAAGGCGACGGCCCTACCCTCGGCTCGATCCTTGATAGAGAGGTCGATCCGAAATACACGCTGACCGAACACATGTGGAGCTACCTTCAGGGCTACAAGGAGAAGCACCGCAGCGCCGGGAACGGGTTCGGGTTTTCGCTGTTCGGCCCCGATGATGTGGCCCGCACCCTGTCCGCGCGTTACTACAAGGACGGCTCCGAAATCCTGATCGCGCAGAAGGGCGACCGGCCGCGCCGCCTTACGCCGCGCGAGTGCGCCCGTCTGATGGGGTTCGAGAAGCCCCGGCAGACCGAGTGGAAAATCCCCGTTTCCGACACACAGGCCTACCGCCAGTTCGGCAATGCGGTCGTTGTGCCCGTTGTGAACGCCGTCGCACGGCTCATGCAGACGCGGATCGCCGAGGCGATGGAGCTGGACGGCCGAAAAGTGCCGGTGAACATCCAGACGCAACTTCCACTGGACGAAAGGCGTGCCTACGCCGCCTGCGAAGTGCCAGCCGAGTATCCGGAAATCCCGGAGGCCTTGCTGGCGAACGCGTGATGCCCGCCGATACGGTTCCCACAGCCGTCCGAAGCCGGATGATGGCCGCAGTCAAAGGGAAGAATACCAAGCCGGAATTGGCGATACGGTCCGCGCTTCACAGGCGCGGATTCCGGTTCCGGCTGCACCGCAAGGACCTGCCCGGTAGGCCCGATCTCGTATTCACCGGCCGCAACGCCGTGATCTTCGTGCATGGCTGTTTCTGGCACGGTCACGACTGCCACCTGTTTCGTTGGCCCAAAAGCCGCGAGGATTTCTGGCGCGAGAAGATCGACCGGAACATCGAGCGCGACCGGAACCAACGCGAGGCACTGGCGGGCACCGGTTGGTGTGTCGGTACGGTCTGGGAGTGCGCACTGAAGGGAAAGACCCGCCTGCCCTTCGACAGCGTTGTCGATCAGTGCGCCATGTGGTTGAAATCGGATATAAAAACACTGGAGGTGAGTGGTGATAAAACGCGGGCAATTGTCTGACTATTTTGAGGGTGTCGGGGTCAAGCGCCTGTCCGCCGTGGACGCCGAGCCGAAGACATCCAACCAGCACGAGGTCGGCACGACGAAGAAGATGCGGGACGACTTTCTGGGCGAGAACCATCAGGAGAAGTTCCCCGCGATCTATATCTGGCTGGGCGGCGATCAGGAGGGCTTCACCGAGGAGAGCTGGGCCACACACTACGACGCGCGCCTCAACAAGCCCCGCGCCGCCGAATGGCGCCTCTACTACCCTTCCAACCCTGTCACGGAGGCCATGAAGGCCGGAGACACCCTGTTCCTAGCCAAGGATCAGGGTGGTGTCCTGTGGTTCATCGTGGCCCCGGAGGGGTCCACCAGCGAGCAGCAGCTTTTCTGGCTGTTCGGTCTGCGTCCCGAGGGCAAGTCCTTCGTGTCGCGCGAGTTCTCCGACGAGGAGCCGGAGCTGGACTTCGCGGCCCGCTTCATTCTGGACGAGATCGGCGTCGAGTTCGAAGAGCCGGAAGCCGACAAGCTGGACAGCATCATAGACAGGTTCGGCACCACCTTCCCGAAGACGGCCGAGTTTTCCGATCTTGCCCGCCTCACCCTGCCCGAGGTCCGCGCCGAGGATGACCCGGACGCGGCGCTCATCGCTTGGCTTGACCACGAGGAGGCCCTGTTCCGGCGGCTGGAACGCAGGGTCGTATCCTCGCGGATCGAGGCCGGATTCACGAGCGCGGACGGCACGGACGTGGACGGATTCATCAGCTTTTCCTTGAGTGTCCAGAACCGCCGCAAATCCCGCATGGGGCATTCGCTGGAAAACCACATGGCTGCTGTGCTCAGGGCGCATGACATCCGGCATGTCCGGGGTGCGGTGACAGAACACAAGCACAAGCCCGATTTTCTGTTCCCCGATCTTGAGACCTATCACGCGGCTCCGGCCGGTGGAGACGCCCGCCTGACGATGCTGGGAGCCAAATCCACCTGTAAGGATCGCTGGCGGCAGGTTCTGGCGGAAGCCGAGAAGATCAGCCGCAAGCACCTTCTGACGCTTGAGCCGGGGATTTCAGAGCCACAGACAGACCAGATGGAGGCGTCCAGCCTTCAACTCGTGGTCCCCTCCCCTGTTCAGGACAGCTACACCGCCGCGCAGCGCGGCTGGCTCTGGTCTGTCGGTGATTTCATTGAGGAGGTCAGGGCGCGGCAGGGGCAGCTATAGCAAGTTCGCAGCATTCGAGCTGAGTCCTTTATCGTTTACTCAAATGAGTTTTTGAGTGATCGAGTTGCTTATCCATCACGCGCTTTCTCGCCTATGTCTACATAACATCAGCCACGCTAAACTTGCCGCGCCTCAAATACTCATTTACACTCTTGAGTAAATACACAAATGAGGCAGGGCAATGAGTATAATTTCCGTCTTGAACCCCAAAGGTGGCAGCGGCAAAACCACGATCAGCACCAATCTGGCCAGATCGCTGCACGAGCTGGGACACTCGGTTCTGATCGTTGACAGCGATCCACAAGGCAGCGCACGTGACTGGCACGCAGCCAGCGAAGACAATCCCATAGAGCTGGTCGCGCTGGACCGGGCCAACAACGTTAAGACGCTGACCAGTATGGCAGCAAACTACGATTACGTAGTAATTGACGGTGCGGCAAAACTAGAAGACATGATCGCCGCCTGCATCAAAGTTAGCGACTTCGTTCTGATCCCCGTTCAACCATCGCCATATGACATTTGGGCCGCGTCGGACTTGGTGGATTTCATCAAGGCTCGCCAAGAGGTCACGGACGGATCGCCGCGTGCCGGGTTTGTGGTCTCCCGTGTCGTGGAAGGAACCCGGCTGGGCAGTGACGTGCGAACCGCGCTAGACGACTACGCCTTGCCGGTTTGTGAAACGACGATCACGCAGCGCCAAGTCTATCCCCAGACGGCATCTGAAGGGCTGACTGTGTTCGACGCTGACAATCCTAAAGCGAGGGCGGAAACCACAGCGCTGAGCAACGAAATACTGGCGATGCTTGTTGCCGAAACACGGGAGATCGCATGATGGCCCTTTCCGCCAAACGTCCAAGCCGTGGCGACGAGGCGCGCAAGCGCATCCTGCATGACGTCACGGAGACGGTAGAGAAGAAAAAGCGCCTCAATGCCGAGATCGAGGAGGCGCTTTATCGCAGAATCAAGATGAAAGCGGTCGAGGAGGGGCGGTCGATCTCCGACATCACCCGTGACCTTTGGTCTGAGTATTTGAGTAAATGAGCGGTTGAGTAATTATTCTACCAGCCGTTGCGACCGCGTTTCTTGAACCAGCTCCTGCAGAAACCGAGGAACGCAGCATCCGGGTTCTTCGGGGGTTCCTTCTGTCTGGCGGCGTAGCTCCGCCACTCTCCGACCAGAATCTTGATGTCCCATGTGGGAGCCAGCTCCCGCGCCCGTTCCAGTGTGTCGGGCGAGAGAGGCAGGACGTAGCCGCCGGTCAGCCTGTCCTGTTCCGGTTTGGGAGCGTAGTTCTCCAGAAACTCCGGTTTGGGTGTTACCGTGAGGATGTCCGCTTCCATTCTTAAGGCATAATCCGGCATGTGGTTGTGTTCCTCATCCGCCTTGCAGATGGCTTTGACGAGACGCCGAAACTCCTTGTCGGAAGACGTGGAGCCAGTTCGGTCTTTCAGCTTGTCCAAGCCACATTTCCACTCTGATTGCATCCCGCATTGCTTACGGGCCAGCTCATAAAGGCGACGTTCCAGGGGCTTGCGAAGCTGGAAGTAGCGGCGATTGAGCGTCAAAACGTCATCCCCGGCGATGGCGTTGAAGACCCAATCGGAAAGGGTGACTTCAAGATCAAGCATCCGGCCATCACGGGTTTCGCGAACAATGCGGTAGCGATCTATCAGGCTGAAGCCGTCAATCTGTTCCACGCCGCCCGTGGTGATATTGGTTTCGATCTGCGTCCCCTGGAGACGTTCCAGCGCAGCTTTCAGACCGCTGTATCCGGTTCCGGCCACAGGACGGTTCGTCGCGACAAGAAGGTCATAGGCCTTGAATCGGAGGGTTCTGTGAACCTGTTTGCCGTCATTCAAAGCCGCCATCACTTGGGAAATGCAGTAGATCAGAACATCACGGTCATGGACGGTTGCGAGTCCGATCATGTTGGGCCTGATCTCCACGTAGCTCTTACCATCGGTCGCCACGTAGCGCCGTTTCTTGGTATCAGGCTTAGTTGAGAGGGTGAAGATCGGGTGCGCCATCGACGCCATGTCCCCCTTAGGCGCGGCATCAAAGATGTCGCAAACGAAGAAATCCCCCTGTGCATGTCGCAAGGGAAGAAGAGGCGTCCGATCCGGTTTCGTAATTTCACCCACCATAGGGGCACTATTCGTAATTTCACCCACCGAGGCAAGGGATTCGTAGTATCACCCACCAGCAGACTTTCGTAAGATTACACACCATCTTTCGTAAGATTACACACCTCTTATCGTAATTTCACCCACCAAGGACCAAAAATAAACTGGATTAAAGCATGTTTTTCAATGTCATAGGTGAGCGCGCGATTCGCGTAACACAGACTCTAACACGAATATAACACCCAGCTTCTCAGTCAGAGCTGACCGTCGCCAGCACATCACCGCTCACCGTTGATAGAACACGCAGGCATCGACGCCCGTGGTTGTCGTGGTCCAAGACGCCCCAAGGACAGCGCACATGGAAGCCTTGCTGGCTAAGAAACGAGGAAGCGTCACCGTCAGCACAAGAACCAGAACGACAGCACCCAGACCGAACCATGGAAGACGGGTTTTGAAACGATCCAGTTTTTGCTCCCGTTCCCAAAGCTGACGCATGGTGTCCGACCTGGCATCCTCAGCTTTCCTGAGAACCTCCTGAGTGTGGTTGGACGCCCGCAGCAGATCACCGGCCATCTGGCCAACGCGGGTCAGGGTGTCGCCGATCTTGCCGTCGATGGTCGCGCCGACAATCTCGCCATAGTGTTCCGGGTCCGTTTGCTTTTGAGCGGCGAAGGCGGCAGAACGTGCTTCCGTCGCCGTCTTGTTCACCCGGTCGAGCACCCGCGTCTGATCATCTACCCGATCCGAGATGCTGGCGACCGCCGTGGCGAGAAGATCGAGCGTCTCGCGCAGATCGTCATCTGAGAACGGGGCAGGGGAGGCGGGTGTGTCGGACATGGCGTGTGCTTTCGGGTTATCGGGCGTCTGGCGTGAACAGCCCGGCAAATTCAGGATCGGCGTAGTAGCGCAGCTTTTGCGCGATGGCGGTGGCCTGCCCCTGGACGCGGAGGAGCTGACGATCTGGCGGAAGCTGCATGATTTCATCGGGAGTCAGCAGATCGCGGCCCGTGAGGTTGTTCGAGAAACTGGGGCCATCACCGGGTTTGAAGCTGTCAGTCTGGAACCCGGCAGTTTCCTGGCCGATCATCTGGCTCAGCCACTTGGCTGTCTCGAAGTCATTCACCCCGAAGATCTGTTGCACCCCGGCATTGGCGATGAAGGTGTTGGCCCGGTCGCCGTAGAGGTCCTTGAGCTGGCTCATATCCTGCAGGATCGGCCAGAGCTGAAGCCCGTAGCCTGCCATCAGCCCCATGGCGCGCTCCACGGCCTCCAGACGGCCCAGAGCGGCGAATTCATCGAGCAGGAAGAGGGCAGGGCTGTTGAGCCGCTGAGAGGCGTTCTGAGCGCCTGTGGTGGCCGTCAGCGCTTCTGCATCCCTGGCGATGTCTTGGAGGGCCTGAGAGACCAGAAGGCGAAGCCAGCGGCTGTAGGCATCCATCCGGTTGGGCGGCAGGACCAAAAAGACAGAGGTGATCCGGTGCCGCAGATCAGAGAAGGCGAAGTCCGAGCGCGCCAGACACTTTGCAATCCGGGGCGAGTCCAGGAAATGCGTGTGGCGCTGCGCGTTCGAGAGAACCGAGGCGGCTTCCCGATCCGCCTTCCCAAGGAAGCGATTGGCGGCGCGGGCGATCAACCCGCCCGCCGCGTCGCTGTCCTGCATCAGCTCCAAAAGCGCGCGCAGCTTTTCCGGGGGCAGGGTGAGATATTCCCGGACGGTGGCAAGGGACCGGCGGTCGCGGTCCTCGTGGCAGACGCAGAACATGATCAGCCCACCGAGGATGGCCTTGGCTTCCTCGTTCCAGTGCGCTTCCGTCACCTGTCCCGGCGGGTCCATCACCAGCGCCTCGGTCAGGGAGGCGGCATCCTCGCCCAGATCGAGGCCGTCCGGCGTCAGCCGGTCGAGCGGGTTGTAGGCGGCAGAGGGATGGCCGCTGACTTCGAACGGATCGAGGACATGGACCGTGCCGAAGCGCCGCCGGGCTTCCCCGGCGATCCGGGCATTCTCGCCCTTGGGGTCAATGACCAGGACCGAGCGTTCCGCCGCCAGAAGGTTCGGGATCACGGTGCCGACGCCTTTCCCGGCCCGTGTCGGGGCGAGGGTGATCAGATGGGCTGGGCCGTCATAGTGTAGCAACCGCCCTGTGTGTGGGTTGCGCCCGATCAGGAGGCCGTCTTCCTGCTGAAGCTTCTTCAGCTCTTTCCGGTTCGCAAACCGCGCCGAGCCGTGGCTGTCACCCGTCAGTCCGAACCAGGCATCAGCCCCGGAGGCCATGCGCCAGTACTGAAACCCGAAGACAGCACCCACAAACATGAAGGGACCGAAAACCAGCCATTGCCAGGCGCTTTCGCCGGGTGTCTGGTCGAAGAAGGCGAAGATGAACGGGGTGGCCACCAGAGAGCCGAGCATCGCCCCGAACAGGACAGCGCCGATCATCCAGCCCAACAGAATGGGTGTGAAGATCAACCGACCGAAGAAGCGGAACAGCCCCCCAAAGACGAGCATCACACTCCGCATCAGGCCGCGCCGTCATCGCTTGGGGCAGGGGAGGGAGTATCCCACTCTACGAAGGCTTTGCGGTCCTGTTCACGGGAGAGGTTACGGATCAGCCGGTCGAGCATGGCGGCGGCATTGGAGTCCCGTTCGGCCAGGTCCATAAGCGCCCCGCCCAGGATCACTTTGCGCCGCGTATCCAGCTTGCGCTGTCTGGTGGCTTCCCGGTTCTTCAGAGCCTGCAGGCGGGCCTTGGCCTGGGCATAGCGTTTCTCGGCACGTTCTAGCTCTGTCTCGGCCAATTCGGGAATCCACTTCAAAGAAGGCAGGTGTAAAGGTTAGGCTTGCCACAACCAGCGATAGCGCTTACCCGTAGGCCTGTAAAGGACAAGGGCGCACTTATGCAAACTCTCAACCTGCGGTTCCGAGATTTGCGTGCGATCTCCTTGAGGCAAGGCCTCAGCCGATGGCGAACTCCGTCCGACGCGATGCGCGCCGGAATGAAAGACCCTCCTGGCCTCTCAAACTCTCCAAGGCCAACTTTGGCAGTTGGATCGCGTCCCGCAATGTCGCGCCAGCGTCTCGCCCGATGCCCCACATTGGGGGCCGGTCTGCCGCTGGCGTCTCCCTTGCGGGAGGTATCGCGCCCAGGTGCTGACGCCCCTTCGCGATACCGGGTTTGCCCCCGGCAAACCGCCAGTGATCTGTCCCCATATCCCGCCCCCCATGAGGCTGGGGATATGGGGACAGATCACTGGAAAGCCCGTTCCTTAGAGAGCCAGTGGCTCGCTTCGAACGGGCTGTCTTTTCCACTCGTGACGCGCCAGCCTGGTGCGCGATCCATCGGGGAAAAGACGGCTGACCCGGAGGCCCATGTCGGGGTATGGGCCGGGGTCAGCAGCGGCGCACTTTGTCGTCGTTCGCGTCACGGTCGAGGGTAGCACATGGCCAGCTACCACCTCTCTGTGAAGACGATCAAACGCAGCGCCGGGCGCTCTGCCACGGCAGCCGCGGCCTACCGTGTCGGTGAGCGCATCGAGTGCCAGCGTGAAGGCCGTGTCCACGATTACACCCGCAAGCAGGGCATCGAGGAGACCTTCATCCTGATCCCGAAGGACGCGCCGGACTGGGCCTCGGATCGGTCTCGCCTCTGGAACGAGGTCGAGGCTTCCGAGACCCGCCGCAACTCCGTCACCGCCCGCGAGTGGGAGCTGGCCCTGCCCTCCGAGATCAGCGCCGAGGACCGGTCGCAGATCACCCGCGACTTCGCCCAAGAGCTGGTCAGCCGCTACGGCGTGGCCGTCGATGTTGCGATCCACGCGCCGCACCGGGAAGGCGATCAGCGAAACCACCATGCTCATGTCCTGACCTCCACCCGCAAGCTGGAACCAGAAGGCTTCACCGCCAAGACCCGCGTGCTCGATTCCGCGAAGACCGGTGGTGTCGAGATCGAGCAGATGCGCGGCCTCTGGGCCGAGTTGCAGAACCGCGCGCTGGAGCGGGCAGGGGAGGTGGAGCGTGTCGATCACCGGTCGCTTGAGGCGCAGCGTGAAGCGGCGCTGGAGCGGGGCGATCAGTTCTCCGCCGAGGAACTGGACCGCGACCCTGAGCTGAAGCTGGGACCGGCGGCCAATTCTATGGAGCGGCGGGCGAAGGCGATGGCCGAGCGGGAGGGCCGTGAATACAAACCTGTCACCGAGCGCGGCGCTGTTGTCCATGCTGCCCGTCAGGCGCGCGCCGCTTTCCGCGAGATGCGCGAGCGCTTGGACATCGCGCGGGAGACCTATGGGGCCGAGCGAGATGCGGGGCAGGGACGTGTCTCTGCCGGTCTTGCGGCGCTCAGGGCAGCAACCGCGAAAGATCGCGACCGAAGCCCGGATGACTTCCGGGAGCGTCTGGCGCGCGTCGTAGGTCAGTCACGGGACCAGGACGACGCGTCGAAACCAGAAGGCCGCAATTATGCGCGGGAGCGACTGAAAGAGATCATGGAGAAAGACGCCGGGCGCGATGGCCAGTCGGCGGTTCACAAGCTTGATGGTCACAGCGAGTATGACATGGGCGAGGGCACAGGGTGCGAGGCGCGCAAGCCATCCGTCAACGAGCGTCTGAAGGACGTGCTGAACAAGCCGCGCGAAAAGCTGGAGATCGAGGACGAGCGCGATCAGGAGAAGGAGCAGGAGGTTGAGAAGGATCGTGACATCGACCGTGATCCAGGTCTCAGTCACTGACGAGGCGATGAGAGGTCGTTTCCCCGTTCTTCATAGGAATGCTCGCCTGTGCGAACCCTATGCCGACGAGGAACGAAATAACTCCAGTTGCAGTCTTGAACTCGCGCACTCTTATCGCATTCTGCGTCACGCGCGTCCTGGCAGTGACAAGAATTTTCTCCTGCCCATCGTTTCCGACCGTCCGCATGATCCATAGACCGTACCAGCTTGGTCCTTTGCGTTCAGGATCGGCTTTACACAGCACTTCGACCGTATGTCCCTCCTCGGCAAGCGCCCGAAGGCCTTGTTCGGTGGTCACGTTGAGTTCGAGTTCAGTCGTTTGGTTCATCGCATAAACTGAGAAAGGAGAGACTGTCTCAGTGTGGCGGAATTCAACAATGCGTTCAATAGTATATTATTGGAGAGGCGTGTGTTTTCAGATCAGTTGGCTTCGGGCATGTTTGCCCATGATAGCCGGAGACTGTTGCCCGCTCTTTTTGGCAAGTTGGCCCGCTTTACGAGGCGTCCCGAAACTTCAAAGTCATCGTCAATTCTCACGACGAGCAATTTACTGAAATGCCTATCGAGACGCACATTGGTCTTTTCTTTGCTGTTGATCGGCGAGATTGTTTTGATTTCAACGAAGTCGTTTCCCAATCTACCATCGGAGCCTTGGGCATGGTTCTTGTGAAGTTTGATTCCGTACATGATCGCACCGAAAAGCTCACCAATGTCGCCGTAGACGTTGAGGTGCTGTCCAGTATCGCAGAAATATGCCTCTGCTAGCGTCAGCAGGTCCTGAAAGTACGGAACCAAAGTTGGATCAGCGTTCGGGTACTTAAGGCGTAGTTCAGCCTCGCGCTCAAGCTCAGCGAGGCGGCTGTATTTGGTTTCTTCTGGGTCGATAATGCTATCCCAACCAAGCCATTCGCCGTCAATCCAAAATGCGTTGTCTGGCCCTAGTACGTCGGCTGTCATTTGAAACTCCTATCCCAGAACAATACCCTAAGACTTTGAAAAGATTATGGCTGCCCTTCACTTCGGTTCACGCCTGTAAAGCTGATAGAGTTCAGTGATCCCGGCTAGGTGCCGGTCTCGCTTTGAGTGGTAGCCAGGGCAGGGGATCGACGGACTAGCGTCCGCTCACCCCAACCCTGACAGCTTCCATATCCTGTTGATCCGCCTGCCATCCCGGCAGGTCCGAGAAAACCGGCAAGCGCCGCCGTTGGCGTCGGTTCTGGTCGAGAATTCCGGTTCCTCCCACGCGCAGGCGCGTGGTTCCCTCCCAAATTCACGACCTCCACCCGGTTGTCACGGCCCCGCCGGGCCGCAGGACGGGCGTTGCCCTTACCTGCTCTGCCGTCCGGAATGCATGGGCATTCCAGACAACAGAGAAGGAAGGCCCGCCCATCGGCGGAAAGGGGAAGAGACCCGGCCCGCGTCACGCGAAGGAGGGTCACAAATGACCGCAGAGAAGTTTGACGTTTA
>PAPR01000011.1 GCA_002709085.1 Pseudooceanicola sp.
CGGCGAAATAGCCCGCCACATCCGTCGCGACGACGACCAGCACCAGCCAGAGCAGCCAGCCCATGCCCGAGACCTCGCGCAATTGCACCATGCCAAAGGCCGCGACGATGATCATCGCGGTGAAGCTGAGGTAGAGCACCCGGTGACGCGGCACCCAGGCGATGCCGGCCATCGCCGGTGCCAAGAGCAGCGGCAGCGCCAGCAAAACCGGCAAGTAGAGCGCACCGATCAGCGCCGCCCCCGCCGCGCCCGACATCGCAAGCGCGGAGCGACGCGCTTCGGGGACCAGCAAGCGCACCAATTCCCAGACCATGCCCGCGGCAATCAACGCAAAGCCAATGCGCAGGATGTGACCGCCCGCCCAGATCACGGCAAGGCCGATGACGACCATTCCGAGACCCGAAATCACCCGCGCCGTCAGATCTTCCCAGGAGCGCGCCATGTCAGACCTTTACCCCGCCGTAGCGCCGGTCGCGCTGCGTGTAGTTCTGCACCAATCCGGCAAAGACCGCGGGGCTGAAATCCGGCCAGAGGGTGTCGATGAATTCATATTCGGCGTAGGCCGACTGCCAGAGCAGGAAGTTCGAGATCCGCGCCTCTCCGCTGGTGCGAATGACGAGGTCGGGATCGGGCAGCACATGGGTGTCGAGATATTGCGGCAGGGTTTCCTCATCGACATCCGCCGGGTCCAGCCGTCCGGCGGCGACATCCTCGGCCAGACGTTTGGTGGCGCGCGCAACCTCGTCCCGCCCGCCGTAGTTGAGCGCGATGGTCAGATTTGTGCCATCACATTCGCGCGTGACGTCCTCCAGCTCGTCCATGAGGTTCTGCAGCTTGATGTCGAGGCCGGGGCGGTCCCCGATGAAGCGCACCCGGACGTTGTTGGCCTTGAGCGCGCGGGCCTCTTTCTGGATGTAGCGGCGAAACAGGCTCATCAGGCCGGCGACCTCGATCTGGGTCCGCTTCCAGTTCTCGGTCGAAAAGCCAAAGATCGTCAGGTATTCAACGCCCTGATCGGGGCAGGCCTCGACAATCTCGCGCACCCGCTTGGCCCCGGCATGGTGGCCGAAGAGACGCGGACGACCGCGCATGGTCGCCCAACGGCCGTTGCCATCCATGATGATCGCGACATGGCGGGGAGCCCGCCGGGGTGTGCTGGTTTGGTTCATGACGGGCCGCAGGTTCAGACCTGCATGATCTCTTCCTGTTTGGTGTCGAGCGCGGCGTCGACCTTCTTGATGTAGGTGTCGGTCAAATCCTGCACTTCGGTTTCCCAGAATTTCTGGTCGTCCTCAGAGAGACCGTCGGCCTTGGCCTTTTTGATCTGATCCATGCCATCGCGGCGCAGGTTGCGCACCGAGACGCGCGCGCTTTCGGCATATTGTGCGGCGACCTTGGTCAGATCGCGGCGTCGCTCTTCGTTGAGCTCGGGGATCGGCAGCATGATGATGGTGCCGTTGAGCTGTGGGTTGATCCCCAAGCCGGATTCGCGGATCGCCTTCTCGACCTTGCTGACAAGACCCTTGTCCCAGACGTTGATCGTCACCATGCGCGGTTCGGGTACGTTTACCGTGCCGACCTGATTGATCGGCGTTGGAGAGCCATAGGCATCCACCATGATCGGCTCCAGCATCGAGGCAGAGGCCCGCCCCGTGCGCAGTGAGGCGAATTCCGTGCGCAGGTTGCTCATCGCGCCGTCCATGCGGCGGGTCAGGTCGTCTGTATCCAGCTCGAAATCGTCAGCCATGGGCTCGTCCCCGTCGGTAAGTTGCTTGTCGTGTGTTCGATCGTGATGTCATTGGTCAGGTGAGGTTCTAAGCCAGCGATCAGGCGATGTATAGGCGTTGACCTGCTCTTCGTTAAATCGGCTCTTTCGCATTTGTTTGCTCCTTCGAATGGTTGAGCAAACTCTACAGAAAAGTGAGGAAAGCATGTATGAACTGCGTTCCACTGCAAAGGGGCTTGTTGATGTTCCTGTGACCTGTGTCCCTGCGGCTTGGCTTCGCTCGAACACTTAGTGCACCTGGGGACGATCGAGGCGATTGCGCCTGCGCTCAAAGCCACGCCGTGCTCCTTACACGCTTTCATCCGGCTCGCAGCGACGGTCCAAATGCCGTTATCGAGGGGCAAGGCGCGCGCAAGCTGGTTAACTCTCTATACGGTGAAGCGCGCGAGCTGACCGAAGAGATGACCCGCCCGACCGGAGAGGCTATAAAACCAAAATAGGGGATATTTAGTGGAAGAAAATAACGTCTAGATCGGCCTTTTTCCCGAAATATCAGTAACTTGCTTGAATGATATGGTGCCCCCACACGGACTCGAACCGCGGACCTACTGATTCATACCACTACGACTTTCGCCGCCACGCACTTGGCGCTTCGTGGTCTGGACTTTCTCTTCACCGTAGCCTCGCGAGGCTTTAGGTGGGTGCCGTCAAGTCTCTACACGTTCAAACCAGGTCTCCCCGGAAAGCTTCGCTCGGGATTGCCAGCAGTGTTACCTGCACAGGTTTCCCCGAATTTGACACCAGTTCACCCCAACGTTTCCATCGAGGGCTGCAACATGCCTCAGTGTTGAAGCCTGAGGCGGCGCTACAAATCAGTTGCTCTACCAGCTGAGCTATAGGGGCACTAACACAACACGTCTCTTGCCTCAGCCTACCAAACATATCTAGGTCAGTAACTGCAGAAGCAGAGTCGGAAGAACGCGGCTCTTTGCCAGAATAAATGTGCGTCGAGACACACCTTATCCAAACGTGGTCACCGCGCGAATCCAACTGGAAATCATGTAACAATAGGGCCTCTCAAACGCAAGCAGCTAGGCCCTGTGCACAATCGCTTTGAATCAATCAATATGGTTGCGAGGTCCCGACCGCGGTATAACTGGCGTCCGTTCTTGTCATAGCGGGTTGCTACACCTCTGAATTTTTTGGGTTTTGCAAAGTAGTTTTCGACATATTTTGTCGGAGCACTCTTGTCGGTTTTAGAGCGCCAGTCTCTCATTCAACTCCCCCCTTATTCTGTGGGGGAACTGCGATGTTGGGACCGCCCCGCTGCGCAACATGAAAGAGCCGCGCGTCGGACGATTGCCCAACCTACGCCAACCGACACTCATAACGAACACTGCGAACAATCGCTCCCCGCCCAATAAAACCGCAACCCATCCAACCCACCCCGCCGCCGTTGCGCCTCATCATCCCGCGAACTCCCCCCAACCAAAAAGGGCGCCCCCGAAAGGACGCCCTCAATTCTCTCAGCCAAATCAACCGAACCAGCCGGTCAGCCGATGATCGCGTTCAGCGTCTCGGAGGGGCGCATCACGGCCTCGACCTTCTTGGGGTCGGTCTTGTAATACCCGCCGAGGTCCACCGCTTTGCCCTGCGCCGCCGCCAATTCACTGACGATGGCCTCTTCGCCCTCGGCCAAGGCCTTGGCGAGCGGGGCGAAATGCGCGGCGAGGTCGGGATCGCCGGTTTGCACGGCCAGCGCCTCGGCCCAGTAGCGCGCGAACCAGTAGTGACTGTCGCGGTTGTCCGGCTCGCCGACCTTGCGCGATGGGCTGCGCCCGTGATCGAGAACGCCCTGGGTGGCGATATCGACGCCTTCGCCCAGCACGCGCGCCTTGTCGTTAGCGCGTGCCTCGGCCAGGAACTTGAAACTTTCGCCAAGCGCGGAGAATTCGCCCAGTGAATCCCAACGCAGGTGGTTTTCCTCGACCAGCTGCTGCACGTGTTTCGGGGCAGAGCCGCCCGCGCCGGTTTCGAACAACCCGCCGCCCTGCATCAGTTTGACGATCGACAACATCTTGGCCGAGGTGCCCAGTTCCAGAATGGGGAACAGGTCGGTCAGATAGTCGCGCAGCACGTTGCCGGTGATCGCGATGGAGTTCTGGCCCGCCGTGATCGTCTTGAGCGTTTGTACGGTCGCCTTGGCGGGCGACATGATCTGGAACTTGTCCGCGACGCCCTTGGCTTCGAGGATCGGCTTGACGTATGCGATCAGCTCGGCGTCATGGGCGCGGCTCTCATCCAGCCAGAAGATCGCCTCGCAACCTTCGGCCTTTTGCCGCTGGATCGCGAGGTTGACCCAATCCTCGATCGGCGCCTTGCGCGCGGATGCAGACCGCCAGATATCCCCTGCCTCGACCGCATGCGAATGCAGCACTGTGCCGTCCTCAAGGATCATCTTGACGGTGCCGCCCTTCGGAATTTCGAAGGTCGTGGGGTGGGAGCCGTATTCCTCGGCTTTTTGCGCCATCAGCCCGATGTTCTGCACGGTGCCAGCGGTGGCGGGGTTCAGTTTTCCATGCTCTTTGAAGAACTTGATCGTTTCGTCATAGACCGGCGCATAGGAATTGTCGGGGATCAGGCAGGTGGTGTCGTGTTCCTTGTTGTCCGGGCCCCAGCCTTTGCCACCGGCGCGGATCAGCGCGGGCATGGAAGCGTCGATGATGACGTCCGACGGCACATGCAGGTTGGTGATGCCCTTGTCGGAATTCACCATGTACATCGGCGGCTGATCGGCCATGACCTTATCGATCGCAGCCTTGATCTCGGGCTTGTCCGCGACCCGCTCCAGCAGATCGCCGAGGCCGGAGTTCGGGTTGACGCCCGCCGCCTCCAGCTCTGCGCCGAATTGGTCGAACACGGGCTTGAGGTAGGCCTTGACCGCGTGGCCAAAGATGATGGGATCCGAAACCTTCATCATCGTCGCTTTCATGTGCAACGAGAACAAGGTGCCATCGGCGCGAGTCTTCTCGATCTCGTCCAACAAGAAGGCATCCAGCGCCTTGGCGGACATGAAGGTCGCATCGACCACGGTGCCGGCGGGGTAGCTGAGACCGTCCTTGAGCACCGTCTCGCCCTTGGCCGTTTCCAGCACGATCTTGGCTGAAACCGCCTTGTCCAGCGTTTTGGAGACCTCGTTGGAACAGAAATCACCAGAGGACATGGACGCCACGCGGGTCTTGCTCTCGGCGGTCCATTCACCCATGCGATGTGGATTGGCCTGTGCAAATTTCTTGACGGCGATAGCAGCGCGGCGGTCCGAATTGCCCTCGCGCAGGACGGGGTTCACAGCAGAACCCTTGATCGCGTCATACTTCGCGCGGACGGCCTTTTCCTCATCGGTTTCCGGCGTCTCGGGGTAGTCGGGCAAGGCATAGCCCAGCCCCTGCAGTTCCTTGACCGCCGAAACCAGCTGCGGGACCGAAGCGGAGACATTCGGCAGCTTGATCACATTGGCTTCGGCCGTCTTGACCAGATCACCCAGGACCGCGAGGTCGTCGGTGATACGTTGCTCTTCCTTGAGGTGTTCAGGAAAGCTCGAAATCACCCGCCCTGCGAGCGAAATGTCACGGGTTCCGACGCTCACACCCGCAGCGGCGGCGAACGACTGGATGATGGGAAGCAGAGAGGCGGAGGCCAGCTCCGGCGCTTCGTCTACCTTTGTATACACGATATCGGGGGTTTTGCTGTCAGCCATGTTATCCGGACCTTTGTTGAGCCGCTGCACGCTTATATCAAGGGGCTGCGAAGGTCCACCGCTGCGGTCGGGCCGGGGCACGATTTCAGCCGGCGCAGGGCTTACTGCCTGCGAAATGAGGTTACGGAATGGACTCTAGAGGGCATGGAGCCATGCGAAGTGCGCAATCGAGGGCGGCCTAGCACGTCGTTCCCCGCCTGAGCCCGCAAAGCCGCGCGCCCTTAGAGCAACGAAATCGATCTGCGCGAATTTGGCCGCCTACTTACGTTTCATCGCCGCGTCGATCGCGCCCATGGTCAGCACGGGAGAAGCGTCGAGATCGTGCGCATCCAGCATCGCCGCCACCCGCTCCAGCGACGCGACGAGCTGGGCTTGCTCCCAATCGGAAAGCTGCACAAACTCCCGAACGTAGCGCTGTTGCAGCCCATCCGGCGCTTCGTCCAGCGCGGTGCGTCCCGTTACGGTCAACAAGACGTTGGTCTGGCGACGGTCGGTTTCCGAGGGCACGCGGCGCACCACGCCTTTGGCCACCAGTTTATCGACGACCGAGGTCACGGTAGCCTGGGATACACCCATTTGCTGGGCCAGAACGCTTGGCGTTGCGCTGGTATCGGGCTTGCCCGCGAGGATCTGCAGCACCCGCAATTGCGCCGGGGACAGACCGGCAGCGGCGGCGAGGTCACGCTCATACTGCTCAGTCGCGCGCAGAATGCGGCGCAGCGCGATCAGGCTGTCGTCTACGCGATCCGGGGCGCGGTCCGGCGGGTGATCTGGGTCAAAACCTGTCATGAACATAGTATAGCGCCACCCCAAATTTCATTCGACTGACTAAGCATCAAGGGTGTTTACGTCATAATACTTCGCAAGTCAAAGGGCCATGGCGCGAGGGGTCAAAGGGTCGCATCAGGCAACAATTGCTAAAAATCAACGACTTATCCAATTAGGCGCATAAATAATCTATTTATATCCTTCAGATGTTGAAACATTCCCCATCATCCATTAGTTAGACATTCGAAGCAACAAGAGGCCAGAACCAACCCATGCAGACCGATATGCAAACTCGAAAACCCAAACCGCTGCTGCGCAAGCCTGAGAAGACCGATGGCGCCGCCATTTGGGAACTGATCAAGATGTGCAAGCCGCTGGATGAAAATTCGATGTATTGCAACCTTATCCAGGCGGACCATTTCCGCGACACCTGTGTGGTGGCTGAACTGGACGGTGAAATCGTCGGCTGGATTTCAGGCCATATGATTCCCAATGACGAGGCGTTTTTTGTCTGGCAGGTCGCTGTCAGCCCGAAGGCGCGCGGATTGGGTCTGGGCCGCAAGATGCTGTCCCACCTCGTCGACCGTGACGAATGCGCTGACGCCGAAGCGCTGAAGACCACGATCACCAAGGATAACGACGCCTCCTGGGCGCTGTTCCGCAGCTTTGCCCGCAATGTCGGTGGAGAGCTGGACGATGAACCGCACTTCCACGAGGATGACCATTTCGGCGGTCACCATGACACTGAACACATGGTGACGATCTCCCTGCCGCAAGAGGATGATATGGCCAAGGCGGCGTAAGCCCCCGGCCTCCCTCCGGCTTATCAGACAATTTGAAAGGACGATCCCATGCCGAAAGACATGACCGATGACCTATCCGTATATGCCCGCCGCGAAAGCGAAGCGCGGTCCTACTGCCGTGCCTTCCCGACCGCATTTGTAAAGGCGCAGGGCTCCGAAATGACGGACGCCGACGGCAACACCTATATCGACTTCCTCGCCGGGTGCTCCTCACTCAACTACGGGCACAACGATCCTGACATGAAGGCCGCGCTGATCGAACACATCAGCCGCGACGGCATCGCGCACGGGCTCGACATGCACACCGACGCCAAGACAGCGTTCCTTGAGGCTTTCGAGGCGAATATCCTCGAACCGCGCGGTCTGGACTACAAGATCATGCTCACCGGACCGACCGGCACCAACGCGGTCGAGGCCGCGATGAAGCTGGCGCGCAAGATCACCGGTCGTCGCAACATCATCGCCTTTACCAACGGTTTCCACGGCATGACCATGGGGTCGCTGTCGTTGACCGGTAACGTGGGCAAGCGCAACGGCGCGGGCGGCGGCCACCTCGGCGACGTCACTCACCTGCCCTATGATGGCGCAATGGGCGACGGCGTGGACACGCTGCAGTTCATCGAAGCCATGCTGGAAAACACCTCCTCGGGCGTCGATGCGCCGGCGGCCTTTATCTTTGAGCCTGTGCAGGGCGAAGGCGGTCTGAACGCCGCTTCGGATGAATGGATGCAGGGCGTCGCAAAGCTGGCGAAAAAGCTGGGCGCGCTGCTGATCGTGGACGACATCCAATCCGGGATCGGGCGCACCGGCACCTACTTTGGCTTTGAAAAAGCCGGGATCGTGCCTGACATGGTCACGCAGGCGAAAAGCCTCTCGGGTTTCGGCCTTCCCTTTGCCGCCCTGCTCATCAAGCGCGAGCATGACATCTGGAAGCCGGCCGAGCACAACGGCACCTTCCGCGGCAACAACCACGCCTTTGTCACGGCGCGCGTTGCCCTGGAAAAGTTCTGGGCCGACAAGCAGTTCGAGACGGAGCTGGCCACCAAGAGCGCGGAGTTGACGACCAACCTTCAGGCGCTGGCCGATCTGATCCCGGATGCCCGCCTCAAAGGGCGCGGCCTGATGCAGGGGGTCGATGTCGGCTCTGGCGAATTGGCAGGCGCGATCTGCGCGCGGGCCTTTGAAAAAGGTCTGATCATCGAAACCTCGGGTGCGGATGATGAGGTGGTCAAGGTACTGGCCCCCCTCACCACGTCAAAGGAGACGTTTGCCAAGGGCTTCGAGATCCTTCTCGACGCCGCGCGCGATGTTCTTTCCACCTCCAAAATTGCAGCGGAGTGACCTCATGATTGTACGTGACTTCAACAAAATCGTTCAGGACGAGAAAGACCGCGTCGTTTCGGATGCCAACTGGACGTCCGTCCGGATGCTGCTGGCCGACGACAAGATGAACTTCTCGTTCCACATCACCTTCCTCGAAGCTGGTTCGGAACACACGTTCCACTACAAGAACCACTTTGAGAGCGTTTATTGCATGCAGGGCACCGGCACGATCACCGATCTCGCCACCGGCGAGACGCATGAGATCAAGCCCGGCGTCATGTACGCGCTGAACGAGCATGACAAACATACTGTAAGCGCGACCGAGGAATTGGTCATGGCCTGCTGCTTCAACCCGCCCGTCACCGGGACAGAGGTACATCAGGAAGACGGCTCCTACGCCGCGCCGGTTGAGGAGACCGCCTGAACAATGTCCCATACTGTCGAGAAAATCGGCGGGACGTCCATGTCCCGCGTACATGAATTGCGTGACACGCTGTTTATCGGAGACCGCGAGGGTGCGGACCTCTACGGTCGCATCTTTGTCGTGTCCGCCTTTGGCGGGATCACCAACCTGTTGCTGGAGCACAAGAAATCCGGCGAACCGGGCGTCTACGCGCAATTTGCCAATGCCGACAACGATCACGGCTGGCACGAGGCGCTGGACCGCGTCACCGGCGAGATGATCAAGGCTCACCAGGCGGTGTTGGAGAACCACGCCGATCTGGAAAGCGCCGAGGATTTCGTGCGCGGCCGGGTTGAAGACGCGCGCAACGCGCTGACCGACCTTCAACGCCTGTGCAACTACGGCCACTTCCGTCTGGCCGAGCACTTGCTGCAGGTGCGCGAACTGCTGTCGGGTCTGGGCGAAAGCCATTCGGCCTTTGTCACAACGCGACTGTTGCAACGCGCCGGTGTCAACGCCCGCCTCGTCGATCTGTCGGGCTGGCGTGATGAGGGCGATGTCTCGCTGGAGGATCGCATCACCAACGCCATGGCGCGGGTTGATCCGATGACCGAGATGCCGATCGTCACGGGCTATGCGCAATGCGCCGAAGGCCTGATGCGCGAATTCGACCGCGGCTATTCCGAAGTGACGTTCTCCAAACTCGCCGCCCTCACCGGCGCGAAAGAGGCGATCATTCACAAGGAGTTTCACCTCTCCTCGGCCGATCCAAACCTCGTCGGCGCGGATGCCGTGCGCAAGCTGGGCCGCACCAATTACGACGTGGCCGATCAGCTTTCCAACATGGGGATGGAGGCGATCCACCCCAAGGCCGCCAAGACCCTGCGTCAGGCCGAGGTGCCTCTGCGCGTCACCAACGCTTTCGAGCCGCATGACCCCGGTACACTGATCGACGACCAGCCTGCCGACACCCCGGCGGTGGAAATCGTGACCGGCCTCGACATCATCGCGCTGGAGGTGTTCGAACAGGACATGGTCGGTGTCAAAGGCTACGACGCCGCGATCCTCGACGTGTTGAAACGCCATGACGTGCGGATCGTGTCAAAGTTGAGCAACGCCAACACGATCACCCACTATGTCGACAGCTCTCTCAAGGTGATGAAGCGGGTCGAAAAGGACATCGCCGCGATCTATCCGCAGGCCGAGATCCGTTCGCGTACGCTGGCCATGGCCTCGGTGATCGGGCGTGACCTCAGCACCTTGCGTGTGCTGACCCGCGGCCTGATGGCCATCGGCGACGCCGATCTGGAATGCATCGGCGCGACCCAAGGTCCGCGCAACGTGGACGTGCAGTTCGTGCTGGAGCGTGACGGTCTGCAACCCGCGATCAAGGCGCTGCACAATGCGCTGATCGAAGTCGACACGGCACAGTTAAAAAAAGCCGCGTGAGCTGAGCATCGCGCGGCACCAGAGATAGCAGGAGCCTCGGCCCTTGCTTAGCGACCCGGCATCATCATCTGGCCCGATGGTGCCGGGTCGTTTATTCATGCCGCCCCGTGCGAACCTTCTGTGCATATTGTGCAGACCAGACCGCGATGCTAGGCCAACGCATGCCGCGAACCATCCTCTTTAACAAACCCTTTGATGTACTGTCGCAATTCACCGATCGCGGGACCACGGGCAACGCGCGTCGCACCCTGTCGGATTTCATAGACCTTCCGGGGGTTTATCCCGCCGGCCGGCTCGACCGGGACAGCGAAGGGCTGATCGTGCTGACCGACGATGGCCGGCTGCAGGCGCGTATCGCACATCCAAAGTACAAGGCTCCCAAGACCTATCTCGCCCAGGTCGAAGGCATCCCTGACGACGCGACACTCGACCGGCTGGCTCAGGGCGTCACGCTAAAGGACGGCCCGACCCGCCCTGCGCATCTGCGCCGCCTGCCCCCGCCCGATTGGCTCTGGGACCGGGTGCCTCCGATCCGAGAACGAAAGTCGATCCCCGACACCTGGGTCGAACTCACCCTCACCGAGGGGCGCAATCGTCAGGTCCGCCGCATGACCGCGCATGTCGGCCACCCCACCTTGCGCCTGATCCGCATCCGCATCGGCGATTGGCACCTCGCGGATCTCGCCCCCGGAACATGGCGCGATGTCTGAGAGCCGGGAGACGCGACCAAGCGCTTTCGCGTCTCCCGGCGGAACCACTGGGGCGTTGGCGCGGCCTCAAACCCTCGCGATGGCGTAACAGCCAGCGAAGGTCCCGCAGGTCGCACCCAGCCGCCCCCCCTCCCTCACGCCAGCGAGGGAAGCCAGAGCACGATCCCCGGAAAGGCCACCAGCCCCGCGATCGTCAGCGCATCCGCGATAAAGAACGGCGTCACCCCCCGGAACACGTCCTGCACCGAAACGTCGGGACAGACCCCCGCGACGACAAAGCAATTCAGCCCTATCGGCGGGGTAATCAGACAGAATTCGGCCATCTTGACCACCAGAATGCCGAACCAGATCGCGCACATCGGGCCTGACATGCCAAAGGTGCTGTCGGCGGCGGAGACCAACTCCCCACCATTCAGCGCCATCACCGCCGGATAGACCACAGGCAGGGTCAGCAGCAGCATCCCGATGGCATCCATGAACATGCCCAAGACCGCATAGGCCAGAAGGATCAACACCAGCGTCAGCATCGGCGAATGCTCAAGGCCTTGTATCCATTCCGAAAACGCCTTGGGCAGGTTGGCAAAGCCCAAGAAGCGGACATAGATCAGAACGCCCCAGATGATAGTAAAGATCATCGTGGCCAGCTTGGCGGTCTCTAGCAATGCGTCCTTTAGCTGCTGCCAGGACATCCCCTTGATCAGCGCCATGATAAAGACCACCGCCGCGCCGAGCGCGCCGCCTTCGGTCGGAGTCCCCCAGGGATCGCCGCCAAAAGGGTTATAGATGAAGGAGATGATGATGAAGACCACAAAGAAGATCGGCATCGCGGGGGGCAGTGATTTCAGCCGTTCGCCCCAGGTATAGCCGCCAACCGGCGGACCGAGGCGCGGCATCAGCAGGGCCAGGCCGACGATGATCGCGCCATAGACCACCGCCGAAAAGACGCCCGGAATGAAGCCCGCCAGCAGCAATTTTCCCACGTCCTGTTCGACGATGATCGCGTAGATCACAAGGATCGCGGAGGGCGGGATCAGCGAGGCCAGCGTGCCCCCTGCCGCCACGACCCCTGCCGCGAACCGCTTGTCATAACCGACCTTCAGCATCTCGGGGATCGCGATGCGAGCAAAGACCGCCGAAGTCGCCACCGAGGCCCCCGAAACCGCCGCGAAACCCGCCGTGGCAAAGACGGTCGAAACCGCCATCCCGCCCGGCAACATGCCCAGCCATTTCTTGGCCGCGTCGAACAGCGCGTTCGTCAGCCCGGCATAATAGGCCATGTATCCGATCAGGATAAAGACCGGGATCAGCGACAGCTCTTGACTGGCGATCTTGGAATGAGGCACCTGCCCCGCCGTCTTGATCGCGACCTGAAGCGCCCAGCCAAACTGGTCAAAGGCATAATCCTTCTTTTCCCAGAAAATCCAGATCAGGCCGACAACTCCGGCTGTGCCAGCGGCGAAGGCAACCCGCATCCCGAGAATGACAAGCACCAGCAGCCCGCCCGAGACCCAGAGACCGATATCAATGCTGCTCATCGTCAGCCCCTATCTGTTGAGGGCAGAGACATGCTCCGCCTCTTCCGCCGCAAGTTCGGCTGCCGATTTCACCAAGGGCACGGCCACGGGTCTCTCCAGCCCCTTCACCACGGCCCGACCATAGCCCCAGAGTTGCAGCACCAACCGCAGCGCCATAATGCCAAAGGCCAGGGGCACCAATAGCTTGGCCGGCCACAGGGGCAGGCCGATGTCGATGGAGCTGTCGCGGCTCCAGTTCGGCGATCCCCAGTCAAAGGATCGTTCGAAATGCGCCCAGCTGCCCCAGACCAGAAGGCCGATGAGGATGAGCGTCGCCAGGGTGGTGATGAACTCAGCCAACCACAATCCGCGTCCCTTCAACTGCCCGATCAGGATATCCATACGGATATGCCCGCCATCGCGCTGCGCGTAGGAAATACCGAGAAAGGCGATCAGCGGCATCGCGATCTGGATCCAGTCCACATAGCCGGGCAGCGGTGTGTTGAACATGTTGCGCCCTCCGACCGACCCGACCGCCAGCAGCATCAGCGCCAGCACAGCCAGCCCCGAAATCACGCCGAACACCCGTTCGATCCGATAAAGGGTCTGGTCCAGCCGACTGAGCAGGCTGCTGTCTTCCAGAACCGCTGATGATCCCGCCATCTCTGTCCCCAATCCTGTCTGTCGCGTTTCAGATGTCGTTCACCGCCGCGCCCGGCAATTCATCGCGCTCGGCAAGGCCGCTCAACGGCCACAGCGCATCGCCCGCGGGTCCGCGTCGGTTGCACAGGGGCCCCGGTCAAACGCCGGAGCCCCATGGTCAGAGGCAAACGCGCGGCTTACATGCCGTGCAGTTCCTTCAGCTTGGCATCGACCAGATCGTAAAGCTCCTGCGCAGGAATGCCCTGCGCGGACTTATCTTCGATCCACTTTTCCGCGATCCCTTTGGTGGCCTCGCGAAATCCGGCCAGCTCTTCATCCGTATAGGTGACTTTCTCGACGTTCTTTTCACCAAGAATGGTGTCCCACTTGGCAAGAACGTTGGTCTGGTAGTTGTCGAGATAGTGCTGGATCGACTCGTCGATTGAGCTGTCGAGCGCCTCTTTATGCTCGGGCGACAGGCCCTCATAGGCATCGATATTCGCCACGATGGGGCAGTTCACCGTGCCTGGGTTGAGGTTTTCCGTCCACCAGGAGGCCTGATCGATCGTGCGGAACGACAGATGCGCGTGTTGTGCAAAGGCGACCGTATCGACGACATTGGCCTCCATCGCGTTATAGGCTTCGTTCGAGGGCACAGAGGTCGGGACCGCCCCGACCGCCTTGAACGCATCGCCCAGACCGCCCGTGGCGCGCACCCGCATCCCCGAAAAATCCTCGACCGAGGCGCGCGGTTCGCCGGTGCCGACGATGTTGTATTGCGGCATGGGCGAGGTCATCAGCAGCTTGGCGTTCCAGCGTGCGAGGTCCTCCTGAACCGCGGGATGGGCATAGACCGCGTTAGAGACGGCAACCTCTTCTTCCAGGTTGCGCACGCCGAGGAAGGGTAGTTCCAGCACAGTGATGGTCGGGTTCTTATCCTCGTGATACCCGGCGCAGAACTGTGCCATCTCGAAGGCGCCGATAGAGATCCCGTCGAGGTTCTCGGTGTTCTTGCTGAGACCGCCGTAAGAAATGTTCATGGTGAATTCGCCGTCGGTTTTTTCCGAAACCAGCTCTGCGAGGCGTTCGACGTGCTCGGTAAAGGCGCGTCGCTTGCCCCAGACCGAAACGTTCCATTCCTCGGCCATCGCCGGTGTGGCAATAGCAACGGAGAGCGCGGCCACAGCCGCACCTTGCATATATGTGGTCATGATAGTTCTCCCTTGGTCCGGCCCGTCATGCGGCCGGTTAAGGGAAATGGTACAGCGAAGCCCCTCAGACGCAAGAAAATTCAAACAGCTTTGTTCGCAGTGCGGATGACCCATCCGCTATGACGTCGCGTTAGGCTAGCGTTTGCACTGGTGTTGGAACATGCGGGGATGATGAGCGTGTAAGCTCGGTGTGCAGCATCCCTCAGGCAGGGCATTGCCGCTCAGGCGACCTGACGCCCCTGCACCCAGACACCGCTCAGCGTCGGCACCTGACCGACCTGGCCAAAGCGGATCAGATCGGCGCGCAATCCTTGCGCCAGAGTGCCACGATCCATCAGCCCCGCCGCGCGCGCCGGCGCGGCGGTCACGGTCTTGATCCCGCGTGCCATGTCTCCCCAAAGCTCGCCCAGCTGGATCGCTGCCAGTAGGAGCGAGGCCGGCACGTAATCCGAAGACAGGATGTCCAGCAGCCCCTCTTCGGCAAGAGCTGACGCCGCGACATTGCCGCTGTGCGAACCACCGCGCACAAGGTTCGGCGCGCCCATGATCACCTTGATGTCATGCGCATGGCAGGCGCGGGCGGCTTCGATCGAAGTGGGGAATTCCGCCATTTCGATCCCGTGGCGGGCCGAGGTCGCGACCTGTGCTTCCGTTGTATCATCGTGGCTGGCCAGCACCGCGCCGAGCCGTTTTGCCGCCGCGACCGCGCCGGCTTCATGTGCCGCGCCCAAACGGTCGTGCAACCCGAAGAGAAAGGCGCAATATTCGTCAAATTCGCTCGCTGCCAATCCGTGCTTGCCGCAGATGTATTCCTTGTATTTCTGCAGGTCGCGGAATTGACGTTGGCCGGGCGTGTGATCCATCAGCGACACGATGCCGACACGGTCGGAGGGGGTGAATTCATCCAACTCTTCCAGCAGGGTTTCCGAACAGGTCTCGGCACGGAGGTGCAGATGATGGCTGATCTTGAGAGCCCCCGTCTCGCGCATCGACAGGATTTCGTCCGCCATGGCGCGGGCATAGCGGCCATAACGCTTTTCATGCGCGCCTGACATCGACCCGACACGGATCGCATCAAAGACCGATGTAATCCCGCACCCCGCCAATTCGCGGTCATGCGCGATGATCGCGGCGGCATGGGGCCAGTGCACCTTGGGACGCGGGACCATGTGACGCTCCAGATTATCGGTGTGAAGTTCGATCAACCCCGGCGCAATCCAGTCGCCGCCGCAGTCCTGCCCCCTTGCTCCGCCCCGTGCCGCGCCCTGCCCGACCTCAGCGATCAGTCCGTCGCGCAGGACGAGGTGGCCTGTGATCACCTCATCCGCGAGCACCAGCCGCGCGTTACTCAAGACGGTTTCGCCTGGACCGAAGGTGTCTTTCATGATCTCGGGTCCTCATAATCAAGCCGCCTGCGCGGACATCTGGCGCGAAATGCAGCGCAGCGTGCCGACAAACTAAGGCATCGCTTCGCAGGTCGCCATGTCGGAGACGAGGCCTGTCGTGGCGAGGCGGCCAGATGCGCGCCTTTCAGCCGCACCGAGCTGTTCCGGACGATGCCGAGGCAGTCACCGCGCGCCCTCATTCCGCCGCCAGATCCTTGGCCACCGGGCGCAGTTCGACGGTGAACACAGCACCGCATCCCGAACGGTTGCGCCCGCGGATCGTGCCGCCAAAGCTTTGCACCATACCGTAGGAAATCGACAGTCCCAGCCCCATGCCTTCGGAGGCACCGACCTCTTTCGTGGAATAGAACGGATCGAATATATGCTCGGGCTGCGCGATCCCGGACCCGGTGTCAGCGACGCGGATGGTCGGACGCGGGGCGGCGGTCAGGGTGATGGCCAGCCGGCGCTCGGCGCGCCCGGACATGGCATCGGCCGCGTTCGTGATCAGGTTCACCATGACCTGCGTCAGGCGCACGTCGCCCGCCATCGCCGGTACCGCCGCGGCGGGGGGCTGCCAGTCCAGCGTGATCGCATCCTTGGCCAGTCGCGCCTCTGTCATTTCAAGCGCGGCCTCGATCACCTGCACCAGATCGACGCGGCGGGCGGGTTCGCTCTCCTGTCGGGCAAAGGCGCGCAGGTTGCGGATGATACGTCCCATGCGCCCGGCCAATTCTTCGATCCGGCTGAGGTTGCCGGCCGCCTGTTCCGGCTTGCCCCGGCTCAGCAGGAGCGTACCGTTCTCGGCGAATTGGCGGATCGCCATCAGCGGCTGGTTCAACTCGTGACTGAGACCCGCCGACATCTGACCAAGCGCCGAGAGTTTGCCCGCCTGCACCAGCTCTGCCTGGGCGCGTTTCAGGGCGGCTTCGGCCTCCTGCCGTTCGGTCACCTCGCGTCGCAACATCATGTTCGCGCCCGACAATTCGGCTGTACGCGCGGCGACCCGGGTTTCCAGTTGTGCATTGGCGCGCGCCAAGACGCGGCGGCGCTCTGTCGCCCAGTAGATCACCGCGCCGAATGACAGCATCACCAGCGCCGCCACCGCAGCCTGAAGGATCGCCAGCCGCGCGGCGGTCGTCTCGTCGATCAGGGCGGTTGCGCGCATGCCAATCTGCGGAAGGTCCCGCGTGAGACGCAGCGCAGGATTGGGGATGTAATCCCCCAGATCTGCACGCCAGATGTCATGCGCACCGACCCGAGCACGATCAATCGCCACCCGCGTTCCCTCCGGCCTGACATACTCACCCGTCACCTCGCGCCAGGCCACCAGTTCAGATCGGCTCGTGGCGAAAACCCGGCCCTGAGCGTCGGTGAAATAGACCACCGGCCGCTGTCCCAGCCAGGCCCGTTCGACGTGGTCCATATCGACGGCGACCACCAGCACGCCACGAACCCCCTGCCCGACCGCGTAATTGGGGGCGGCAAAGACGTAAGACCGCACACCTTCCGGCGAATATAACCCGATGCCGGTCCCAAGCGCGCCGTTCAACGCGCGCTGAAAGATCGGCCCGGTGCGGAAACGCGCCAGCGCCTGCTCGGTCAACGCAATAGGGTGAGCCTGCGCCAGCACCTCCCCCTCGGGAGAGAGGTAGATGAGGTTCAGCGCCGTCGTCCTGTCCGCGGCGCCCAGCAGCAATTGCCCCGCGCGTTGCCGGGCTGCGCGGGTGTCCAGCCGGGTCAACTCCGGATGGGTGGCCATTAGAACCGCCAGATCCTGATAGCGTTGCAACTGTCCGGTCAACCGGTCCACGGTCAAGGCAAGGTCGGATTCCCCCCGTTCCCGCAGCGAGCCGAGTGCCTGACGATAACCGACAGCCCAGACCCCAAGGGCGATCCCCAGGGTCACGGCGAGAAAGATCAGAACGACAGCAGCGCGCCGCCAGGCGTTATGGGTCATCCGACCCTTATATCTACGCGCCCCTCGCTTTGGGAAGCGGTCCGGCCAATCATTCGCGCCATGACAGGTCGTCAATCCCCCACCAGCGCTGGATTCATTCAAACTCCCTATCCATTCTACGCGGCGGTCAGGGCCGCACGGCCGCTGCACTGCCGGTCCAACACCGCGATGATGCCAGCATTTTCCTACGAAGCGGTTAATATCCCTCAGCGCGCCCGCCACCGCATACCAGCGACACTTATCCTATCCACAAGTCGGACCCACAAATGGCCTTGCGCTGAAAGATTTTATGAGGCCCGCCACGGCAAACCGCCTCGCTTCAGCGCTAGAGCAGGCGAAGTCGCGCGCTGAGGTCGGGGTAGGCCTTGAGCGCTGGCGCGACGACGCCCTCGGCGAGCAGCGCCTTGAGGTCGCGCGCAACGGTAATCGGCACGTCGTCGAGGATCCCCTGCCGCGCCATCAACACGATTCTTCGCGAGACCGGGGCAAACGGCAGGTCCATCAGGACAAGATCACCCAGCAGCCGTCGCGCCCGAAACAGCGCCAGTGGCGGCAGGATCGTCCAGCCGACGCCCTGCCCGACCAGCGCCAGTATGGCGTGATAGCTGTCGAGTTCGAACCGGTGCGCCAGCGTCAAATTCTGTTGCGCCAGATGCGTCGCGATCAGCCGCCCCATGTGGTGACGGGTGGTATATTGCACCAGGGGACGCGCCTTGAGCTGCGCCAGAGTATCGCCTTCGGGATCGACCATGCCGCGAGGCGCCGCGACAACAAATTCTTCGGATAGGATGGGATGCACCTCAGCCCAGGGAGGCGCCTCGCCCATTTCGGCGGTGACGATGACATCGAGCGCCTGCGCCTCAAGCTGATCGTAAAGCCCGTGCGACGCGCCGGTTTCCAGCAGGAACTGGCAGCCGTCCAGTTGCGCCGCCATCCGCACCAATAGCTGCGGGGTCACGTCGGCCTCCAGATCGTCGATCACGCCCAGACGCAGACGTCGCAAGGTCGGCGCGCCGCTGACGGCCAGTTCGGCGCGGGCCTGCGCCGCTTCGTTGAGGATCGACTGGGCGCGGCGGCGAAATGCCTCTCCCGCGGAGGTCAGGGTCACCGGGCGTGCATTGCGCACCAACAGCGCCGCCCCGAGCGCGGCTTCCAGATTGGTTAACTGCTGGGAAACCGCCGAAGCACTGGCCCCGAGACGCCGGGCCGCCGCTGTGATCGACCGTTCTTCGGCCGTGGCCACAAACACCTCGATCCCCCAGAGCGTGATGCGGCCGGGGCTCGGTTGCATGGGCTTAGCTCATCTTGTTCAGTTTGCTCTGAAGCTCGGCGAGTTGCTTCTTGATCGCGTCCAGATCTTCGTCCTTGCCCTGACCGGCGGGGCTAGCGGATTTCTCGCCGCCCTCCGGCATTTTCCAGCCGGGCATGCCGCCGGACATCGCCTTGAGAAAGGCCTCCTGCTGGGCCTGGAGGGCTTCGAAACCCGGCATCTTGGCCATCGGGCTGATGGAGGACATGTTTTCCATCATCTTGGACTGGCTGTCGCGCAGCATGTCAAAGCTTTGGGCCAGAAACTGCGGCACGATGGATTGCGCCTGCGTCGTGTAGCTGCGCACCAGATCGGTCAACACGCCAAGTGGCAGGACGTTTTCGCCCCGGCTTTCGTGTTCGGCAACGATCTGCAAAAGGTATTGCCGGGTCAGGTCATCGCCCGATTTCAGATCGATGATCTGCACCTCGCGCCCCTCGCGGATAAAGCCGGCGATGTCTTCCAATGTCACGTAATCGCTGGTTTCGGTGTTGTAGAGACGCCGGGACGCGTAGCGTTTGATCAAGAGCGGTTTGTCGGAGTCAGCCACGGTCGATCCCCCTTATGCAGCACTGCAGCACAGCTTAGGTTCGCGCGCCGGAATTGCAAAGGAAATCTGGGCGATGGGCGATCCGCATCCGAATAGGTCACCGCGGATCATGACGGTGACGCGGTGTCCCGCGATGCCAGGACGTCGGCAGTTGCGCGGGATTGTGACCGGCGCGCGACGGGACTGTTGGCTCGTCGTCGGAGCTGCCTGACCGCGTGGTCGGCGGAGCCTGCATCGTCTGTTTCACGGCTGAAACCGGCCTCGATCTCGTGCAGGAAGGCGCCTGCGGTCAGGGGATGGACCGCACGGCGAGCGTTTGCCCAAGCGCCGAGCGCATCAACGTCATGATGCCACGAAGCCGACCGCGCCAACCCAGCCCGCAAAAAAAGGCGGGCCCGATGGACCCGCCCTGATCGTCACGCCCGGCACAAGGGAGGATGTGCGGGCGTGCCAATGTCAGTCGCGATTACTTCGCGGCAGTTGCCTTCTTGGCAGCTGCGGTCGTGTCTTTGGTAGCTTTCTGAACAGCAGCCGAAGTCTCTTCTGCCATGTCCTTGCCAGCCGCCATCATCAGCTCAACCGTTTCGGTCTGGGCTTTTTTGGCGATCTCGGCGAAAGCGGCCATTTGCTCGGCTGCGTTTTCGGCGGTGTAGGTCGCGAAATCGCTCATGGCCTTGGCGTAGTCGGCGGGCTCGGATTGCACCTTGGTCAGCTCTGCCATCTTGCTCAGAGTGTCCTTGGTCCACTTGGTGGACAGATCGGTGGATTTTCCAGCCGCTTCCAGTGCGACGCCGGACAGCTTTTCATTCAGCGAAGCCGACGTCTTGAAGGAATCCTCGAACGACTTGGTGTCGACCGGGAATGCGCCCATCATGTCTTTCAGGATGGTTGTGAAGTCTTGTGTCGTGGTAGCCATTTTTAAATCCTCTCTAACCCGGCCCCGCGTCCAGTCGGAACCGTATTGCATCTCTCCAAACAATATCGTCGCTGCAGTGCAGAAAATCAAGATTTTTCTTGCTGCAATGCAGAAAGATTATCTAAGTGGCTGATTTGGATAAGTAACTTACCGAAATTATTGCGGCAAGGGCGCCGAGACGTAGCTTCCCGGGGCCGGCATCAGCGGCGGATGAGTCGGCGATCCCGGTTCGCGGGCCGGAATCATATCGCCGGATTTGCCGTGCAACCACTCCACCCAGCGCGGCCACCAGCTCCCCTCGTGAAACGCCGCCTCGTCCATCCACGCGTCGGGATCGAGGGAGAGGTTCTTGTTCGTATAGTGACCGTATTTCTTCTTGCTGGGTGGATTGACGATCCCGGCGATATGGCCTGACTGCGACACGATGAACGTCCGTTCCTTGGCACCCATCTTTTGCACCCCGCGATAGGAGGATTTCCACGCGGCGATATGATCCGTCTCGCAGGTGACGGCAAAGATCGGAACGGTGACATCGCTGATATGCAGACGTTCGCCGCAGAGTTCTATCCCGTCGGTGACGAGTTCGTTGCGCTGACAAAGCTGGCGCAGGTATTGCACCGCCATCTTGCCGGGAAGATTGGTGCCATCACCGTTCCAGAACAGCAGATCGAAGGCGGGCGGCGTTTCGCCCATCATGTAGCTGCGGATCGCGGGGCGATAGATCAGGTCGTTTGAGCGCAAATAGGAGAAGGTGCGCGCCATGATGTGGCTGCGCAGGACGCCGGTGTTGGCCACCTCGGCCTCGATCCCGTCGACGAAATCATTTTGCAGGAAGGGTGTGAATTCCCCCTGATCACCGAAATCTGTCAGAGCGGTAAATAGGGTGGCGGAATTTACGGACCGGTCCTTCTGCGTTTTCATCAAGCTCAGAGCCATCGACAGGGTGGTGCCGCCGATGCAGTAGCCAATCGTGTTGACCTTCTTCTGCGACGTGATGGCCTTTACCTCGCGAATGGCCGCGAGATAGCCCTCCTCGATATAGTCTTCGATCCCGACATCGGCGTAGGAGGCATCCGGGTTGACCCAGGACGCGACGAACAGCGTGATCCCCTGCTCTGTCACCCATTTGATGAAGCTGTTCTGCGCCTTGAGATCGAGGATATAGAACTTGTTGATCCACGGCGGAAAGATGATCAGCGGAATTTCCCGCACCTCTTTCGTCTGTGGGGCGTATTGGATCAATTCGAACATCCGGTTCCGATAGACCACCTGACCATCGCTGGCCCCGACGTTTTCGCCGACCTTGAAGGCCTCGCTATCCGCCAGACGGACGACCAGTTCGCCATTGTTCGCCTCGATATCGCTGACGAGGTTTTCAAGCCCCTGCACCAGGCTTTCGCCATCGGTCTGCACCGCGCGCTCCAGCGCGTCGGGGTTGGTGCCGAGGAAATTCGTCGGGGCCATCATGTCGATGATCTGCTGACCAAAGAAGGTCAGGCGTTTGCGTTCGGTCGCGTCCAGCCCCTCGGCCTCGTCCACCACCTTGCGGATCGCCTCGGCGTTGAACATGTATTGCTGCTTGATGAAGTTGAACCACGGGTGGCTTTTCCACATCGGGTTACTGAACCGGGCGTCGTCGGGGGTGTGATCCTCGGGCGCGGCCAGTTTGCCCGTGGCCAGAGCCTGCTGGGCCTCCATGAAGTGCTGAACTGACTTCGTCCAGAATGTCGCCTGCTGTTCAAAGAGGCGAGCGGGATGCTGGACCATCTCCGTCCAATAGGCGCCGGCGGCCTTGGTGAACATCTCGGGGTCGGGCGCGGAGAGCGCGGCATTCCCCGGCGACCGCTTGGCCAGCGCAGCCATCATTCGCTGTGTCAGCGCATCCACACGGGCAAGGTTGTCGTTCAATCGCTGAAGTGCTGCTTCTTTGGCACTTGCGTCTTCGGACTTAGCAAAATGTTCATCTTGAGTTGCCATAATGGATATCCCCCCCTAGATTGCTGCTATGCAGCATCGGCTGTTCCGTCCCTTGGACCCATGCCCTCATCGGGCTGGCAGGTCAGAGCGGGAAAAGGCGGACAGGCCACCAGATGCACCGCCTTGACCCTTCGGGAGACGCAAATGCGCTATATGGCAACCTACGACCTTATGGAGTCGTTCCGCAACACCCAGCAGTGGCTGGGCTCGACGGCGCACTCAATGGCCTCTTATCCGGCCTTCGCCCTTATGCCCAACCCGGCCCTGCACTGGATGGCGGCCTGGGGCGAGGTGACGGAACGCTCTTACCGCCGCATGGTGGCCAAACCCGACTGGGGCATCCATTCCGTGCCTTGCAACGACGGTCGCGACCACATTGTCGAGGTCGAAAAGGTGGTCGAACGTCCCTTTGGCGATCTCGTGCACTTCAACGTTCAGGACCGCAAGGAAATGGCGCGCAAGATCTTGCTGGTCGCGCCGATGTCGGGGCATTACGCGACGCTGCTACGCTCGACCGTGATGTCGCTGCTGCCCGATGCTGAGGTCTACATCACCGATTGGCATAACGCCCGCGACATTCCCGTCAGCGAGGGCAAGTTCGATATCGAGGACTATACGCTCTACGTCGTCGATTTCATGAAACACCTCGGCGCTGACATCAACGTCATCGCCGTCTGTCAGCCCGCGCCCCTGGTGCTGGCCGCCACCGCCTATCTCGCCGAGATCGACCCCGAGGCGCAGCCCGCTACCCTGACCCTGATCGGCGGCCCGATCGACCCCCGTGCCACCCCGACCGAAGTGACCGATTTCGGCCATTCCGTCACCATGGGCCAGCTGGAAAAAACCATGATCCAGCGGGTCGGCGCCAGCTACAAGGGGATTGGCCGGAGGGTCTATCCGGGTCTGCTGCAACTGACTTCCTTTATCTCGATGAACGCGGATCGCCATTCCAAGGCGTTTCAGGACCAGATTTTCCGCGTAATGCAGGGCAAGGCGACAGACCATGACCCCCACAACCGCTTTTACGATGAATATCTTGCGGTGATGGACATGACGGCGGAATTCTACCTCTCCACTGTCGACCGGATTTTCAAGACGCACGAAATCGCGCGCAATGAATTTGTGGTTGACGGCCACAAGGTCGACATTGGCAAGATCACCCGCGTTGCCGTCAAGACTGTCGAGGGTGAGAAGGACGACATCTCGGCCCCCGGCCAGTGCGTCGCGGCGCTGGACCTCTGCACCGGGCTGCCCGATGCGAAAAAGGCCCGCCATCTGGAACCCGGCGCCGGACACTACGGCATCTTCGCCGGGTCCTCCTGGCGCAACAACATCCGCCCCCTCGTGCTCGACTTCATCGACGAGAACGCTGCCGGGGACACCGTTAAGGCCGGCCCGCCAGCCAAGGGAACGGCGCCGAAACCGGGTGACACGGACACGGCCAATCCCGACGCAACACCGAACCTCAGCATCGCGCAGTAGGCCCGGATGCCCGCTTGGGGGCACAGGCGACCCCCAAGCGGCACCGGCGCGGCGACTTCACGCAACTTCGCCGCCCTGGTGCGCCTTGCGCAGACGCAACGTAGCCTGCGCTTTCTACCGCTTCCTTCGTGACATGCCCTTCTTGAGGTGCCAAAACTGGCTGGATCGCATGAACCACATGTCGCGGACGTCCTCATTCGGACGCCGCATTCAGGGAGGAAAACACCATGGCATTGCCCGAGCAACTTCAGAATTTGCGGATCCCGCTGATCGGTAGCCCGCTCTTCATCGTCTCGAATCCCGAGCTGGTCATCGCACAATGCACCTCGGGCATCGTCGGGTCTTTTCCTGCGCTGAATGCGCGCGAAGCCCCCGGCGAGGCGATAGAGCTCGACAAATGGCTGACCCGCATTTCGGAGGCCCTCGACGCACACAATCAATCCGACCCCGACCACCCCGCCGCGCCCTTTGCGGTGAACCAGATCGTGCACAAGTCCAACGCGCGGCTGGAACGCGACGTCGAGATCTGCGTCAAGCACAAGGTGCCCATCTGGATCACCTCACTCGGCGCGCAGGACTGGGTTTACGAGGCCGCACATTCCGTCGGGGCCATCGTTCTGCATGACATCATCAACGATTTTTTCGCGCGCAAGGCGATCGCCAAAGGCGCCGATGGCCTGATCGCCGTCGCAGCCGGGGCCGGCGGTCACGCCGGTGCCCTGTCGCCGATGGCGCTGATCCAGGAGATCCGCGAATGGTTCGACGGACCTGTCTACCTGTCGGGCGCGATTGCCAAGGGCGACTCGATCTTGGCAGCGCAGGCCATGGGCGCGGATGGCGGCTATGCGGGTTCCGCCTTTATCGCCACCGACGAGGCCAATGCCGCCGAGGGGTACAAGCAGATGATCACCGCTGGCGGCGCCTCGGACATCGTTTATTCCGACCTCTTCACCGGGGTCTGGGGCAATTACCTGAAACCCTCCATCACCGCCGCCGGCATGGACCCGGACGCGCTTGAGCGGTCGGACCCTTCGGCGATGAACTTTGCCTCGGGCGATGGCTCCAAGGCGAAAAAGTGGAAGGACATCTGGGGCTCCGGCCAAGGCATCGGCCGGGTTAGGGATGTCGTTCCGACCGCTACTCTGGTCGACAGGCTCGCCGATGAATACGCCGCCGCCCAGACGCGCCTTGCCGGCACGCTCGGCTGGCCGATCCAGGCAAAAGCGGCCGAATAAGCGCCCCGCAGGCGGCTCTGGCCCAGGTCTCCGTGCCGGGCCGTCGCCACGACCGGGCATTGCGCAGAACTCCGCCCGCCGCCCCTTCATCCTCCGCGCGACCGGTTTGTTTCGCGTCGCGCGGTATGCTCTACTCCGTGTCAAAGCAATCGAGGCGGAGGACGGGCAGTGACCACCAGACGGACATTCATCACGGGGATCAGCGCGTTGGCCCTTTCGGCTTGCGGCGGCGCCCCCAGTTTGCCAGGGCGCAGCGCGCGCATCCCTGACGATCTACGCCCGGTGCGCAATGCGGACTATGACGCCTGGGTCGCCGCCTTTCGCCCACGCGCATCGGCCAAGGGGATCAGCGCCGCGACCCTGAACGCCGCCTTTGCCGAGGCGGGCTTCATTCCCGGCGTGGTGACGCGCGACCGCTCGCAGCCCGAAAGCGCCTATTCGCTTGAGGATTATTTGTCGATCGCGGCCTCGCCCGAACGGATCAGCAAGGGCCGCGCCGCCTTTGCCCGCCACCGTGCCACACTGAACGCGCTGGAAACCCGCTACGGCGTCGATGCAGAGATCATCACCGCCATCTGGGGGCTGGAGAGCCAGTACGGTGAGAGGCGCGGCACCGTGCCGGTGATCTCCGCCACCTCCACCCTCGCCTTTGACGGGCGGCGCGGCGCATTCTTCGAACGTCAGTTGATCGCCGCTTTGCGCATTCTGCAATCGGGCGACACTACCCCTGCGCGGTTGGTCGGCAGTTGGGCGGGGGCCATGGGGCACACGCAATTCATCCCGACCTCATACCTCGCCTATGCGGTGGATTTCACCGGAGACGGACGGCGGGACATCTGGTCGGATGACCCCACGGATGCACTGGCCTCCACCGCCGCCTACCTTGCTAAAAGCGGCTGGCAACGCGGGCTGAAATGGGGCGGCGAACTGGGCGCGGCCGGCACGCCGGCGGGGCGCACGCTGACCCCCCAATCCGGCGGCCCCAGCTTTGCCGTCACCGCCAATTTCGGCGCGATCAAGCGCTACAACAACTCCGACCTCTACGCCATCGGCATCGGCCACCTCGCCGACCGGATCGCCGGCGGCGCGGCGATTCAGGGGGGCTTCCCGCCCGATTCCAACGGCTTGACCAAGGGCGATCGGATCACCCTGCAACAACGCCTGACCGCGCGCGGCTTTGACACCGGCGGCACCAGCGGCGTGATCGGCCCCAAAAGCCGCGCAGCGATCAAGGCCTATCAGGCCAGCACCAACAGCGCCGTCACCGGCACACCCTCGCGCGCATTGCTGGCGAGCCTCGGCTAGAGCGCTCAGCGGGCGGTCGCGCGCCGCCCCTGCCCGTCTTCGTCGAACCCCTGGAAACTGGTGTTCTCGCCAAGGCCGCGGCGCACACTCTTGACCCCGTTCGCGGCGAATTTCTCATCCGGCCATCCAAGCGCGACACAGGTCAGGATCACCTGATCTTCGGGAATATCGGCGCATTCGCGCACCACAGGCGACTGCATGATCCCCTGCCCGTTGATCACCGCGCCAAGACCACGTGACCACGCCGCCAGCACCAACCCGTAGGTCGCCGCGCCCGCGTCAAAAATCGCGACCGGACCGTGATCGTCCAGCGCCTTGTCATAGGTTACAACGACCGACACGGGCGCATCGAACTGACGAAATCCGCGCATCACCCAATCCTGCCGCCGCTCGGCATCCTCGCGCGCAATTCCCATCGCGGCGAACAGCTGCTTGGCGATCTCGACTTGGCGCTGACGGTGAACACCCGCATAGTCGCCATGCGCCGCGATTTCCCGGCTGGGCTCGATACCTGCCAGCATCCTTTCGGAATTGCCACGCCGCACATTGTCCAGAACCTCGCCGGTCAGAACGTGAAAATGCCAAGGCTGCGTGTTCATCGAGGACGGGGCGAAATTCGCGATCTCGAGCACCTCCTCCAGCACTGCGCGGCTGACAGGCTCGTCGCTAAAGCCCCGAATGCTGCGCCGTTCACGTATCGCCTGATCCAAATTCATCGTCATTGCCTTCATCTTTCCCTAAATACGCCCGTCGGAGCCCGTCACGATGGATGGATCACACTAGAATGACAAGAGGCTGCCGCACCGAAATTTTAAATAGATACCGCCACCTTGCGCATCACTTGACCTGCCACAGGATTTTCATTCAGCTGAGATCGGAGGCCGGTTGATGTTTACGCCGGTTGGTGCAGGTTGAGCAATCGCTCGACGCGCGGAGCTTTCATCTCGCGCAGCGGTCGGGCGATGGCGGTGGTCAGGATCCGCGCGTAGTAGGCAGCCGGGGTTTGGTAATCTAAGGCCGAATGGGGACGCTCGGTGTTGTAGTCCGTGGCCTATGCAGCGATCACGCTCCGCGCGTGGGCCAAGTTGCGGAAGATGGTCTCGTTGAGCAACTTATCGCACATCCGCCCGTTGAAGCTCTCGACAAACCCATTTTGCATTGGCTTGCCCGGCGCGAGGTAGCGCCATTCGATCCGGTGCGGGCGTCCCCCCGGCCTGCGCGCCCTGCTCGGCGTCGCGCTGATCTGTGGCGGGATCCTGGGGTTCCTGCCGGTGCTGGGGTTCTGGCTGATCCCGCTTGGGGTCGCTGTGCTGGCTATTGATTTGAAGGCGCTCTGGCGGTGGTCGCGGGGGCGGTAGGGTTTGCGGGGGCGAGGGATTTCGCTGCGGCACGCCTCCCCTTCCGACATACGACGGGATGGTGGCCTCGGCGATCAGCGCGCGGCACAAGTATGTGGCAGTGGGTGGTGTCTCCTGCACCGCTCTCGCGATCAGCTTCAGCTTTATCTGGGCAGCGGGCGGCGCACGCGAGCTCTGTCAGATCAGCAGAGCCGAGGTCAAGGCAGAGGTCCCCGCCTCTCATGCGCCGATCACGAGACACCACACAGCCACAGTGAACGTTCCATCAGGCGACGAACTCTAGCTCGTCGCCCTCATGACCCAAATCACCCGCCTTGCTCATTGCGCCCGCAACGAGATCAGCCGTTAAGCGAGACGAAACCGCGGCAGGCTGATCTCTTCGTTGATCTTCTCGGTGGTGAAGGCCACGTCGAGTTCAAAGTCCAGATCGTCCGGATTGGTGTCGATCATAGAACTAATCATGCGTGGCCCCTCTTCCAATTCGACCAGAACCACCGCATAGGGCGTATCGTTCTTGAACGCTGGACCGGGTGCCCGGTGCACCACCGAGAAAGAATGAATTTTCCCGCGCCCGCTGGCCTCTCGTTCCTCCAGATTTTCTGACTGACAGTTGCGACACGAGGCTTGATGATAATACTGGATGCCGCCGCAATCTTTGCAGTGCTGCAGAAACAGCTTGCCCTGACGAAACCCTTCCCAAAGCGGAAGGGAGTCTGGATCGGGGCTGGGCAGGGGCTTGGCAAAGGGATCGATAGCTGAGTTTGACATTACAGCGTTGCCTCCGTTCCTAGGACTGTCGTTCCAGCGCAGGCGAAACCGGCACCGAGTGCATGATAGAGACCAAGTTCGGCCCCTTCGACCTGACGATCGCCGCATTCACCGCGCAACTGTCGGACCACCTCATGGGCATGAAAATAGCTGCCTCCATTGCCGATATGGGCATAGGATAGAAGGCCGCCATGGGTATTGGACGGGATGGCCCCGCCATACGTGATGTTGCCGTCGGCGATGAAGGGCCCGCCTTCGCCCTTCTTACAGAAGCCCAGGTCCTCGACCATCATCACCACAGTGCCAGTGAAACAGTCGTAAATCCCCGCCACATCGATGTCGGAGGGCGTGACCCCGGCCATCTTGTAGGCGTTCCTGCTGGAGGTGACGCCACCGGTGGTGGTGATCTCCGGCATCAGGAAAATATGTTCGTGGGTGAAACATTCCCCGGCGCCGAGGATATAGATCGGCTTCTTCGGGCAATCCTTGGCGCGATCCGCCGAAGTGACAATGAAGGCCGCGCCGCCATCCGATATCACCGCGCAATCGAGCTTGTGATAGGGTGTTGTCACCACTTTCGAATTCAGCACATCCTCAATGGTGATCTCAGACGTCATCTGGGCGCCCGGCGTACGCATGGCATGAGCGCGCTGGGTCACGGCGACATGGGCGAAATGCTCACGCGTTGTGCCGTATTCCTTCATATGGCGATGCGCCGTCATGGCGAAGGTATTGGCGACCGGAATGCCGAAAGGCATTTCATATTGCTGGTCGCGGCTTTCCGTCATCGAGCGCAGTGCCATGTCCGGCGTCATGCCAGTCAGCAGACTGTCGCCGATCACCACCAGAACGTTCTTGGCGTAGCCCGCATTGATGATAGCCGCAGCTTCGTTCAGGGTCGCCGCGCCGGTGGCGCCGGAGACCTGCACATTGTTCGAATAGGTCGGAACAATCCCCCAATATTCGCTGAAGGCGACACTGAAGCGATGGAACGAGGTCGACATGGCTTGTGTCGAAATGACCGCGTCGATCTCGCTTTTCTGCATGCCCGATTCGGCCAGTGCCGCATTGGCGGCCTCGACCGCCAGCGCCAGCGGGCTGACGCCCGGAACCCGGCCTACCTTTTTCGATTGACCGATGCCAACGATGGCTGTTTTGCCGCGAATGGTCGGCTCAACGCCTTTTGTCATTGAAAGTTCCCTCCTTGCACAGGGCGTAGGAAACACACAGCGCTTCCTGCAATCACCTGCTTTTCAAACGTCGCCTTTTTCAAATAACGCTTTTCGGCGTCGACCTCTAGGGTCAGGGCTCGTTTTCGTTTCGTAGCCAGAACATGACGATTACGGCGAGAGTGATGGCTGAGCAGAAAACCCTCGGCACCTATTATATCCGGTTGCGACACGGCGCCAGTCCTTGAGCCTGTCAAGCTGATCTCGATCACTGTTCGGCAGTACATTGCGCTGCAATGGCACAAGAGGGGCGGTTGCGGCGTTTGTCATATGAAGCGAGGTTCTTGCGCTGCGTTCGAGCGGGGATGCAGGAGTGTATCCCTTTCTCTTCTAACGCTTCTCTGAACCAATCGGTTTCACAGCCACGATCTTCGAGTAACCAATCGACGTTCGGCAGGCTGCTGCGCAGCGCCTTCGCCCCGATGTAATCGCTAACCCATTGCACGGCAGTCGAAACGCAGTTTCGATGAGAGGGGGTCCGGCAGAGACAAAGAAGTTGAACCGGCGCCCTGACTGCCGCGATCGTGTCCCACCGGATGGCGTAAGAGCGCCGACCTTCGGAAAGGCCCGAGTCTGTCAGGATGCCACCGCGGGCAACCTGCCGTTAGGCTTGTCGTTCACGCGCGCGTGGGTTTCAACCGGAGAATATGAAACTCAGCTTCGCCTACTCTCGTTATGAATGCGGGACCAGCAGAGGGCAGGTCAGCGTCCGGATAATCCGCGACCGTCGCACTGCGCAATGGCCCTGCTGAGCGTGCGCGTTACGCCTCGGGCGTTGCCATCGCCAACCACAGTCGGAACGCCTGCGCAGTTTCGGCGACATCATGCACCCGGATGATCTGCGCGCCCTGCGCTATGCCCTGCAAAGCCATGGCGAGCGAGCCGGGCATCCGTTCTGCCGCGACCTCCGCCCCGCCGATGGTGCCTATGAACCGCTTGCGCGAGGCGCCCAGCAACACCGGGAGTCCTAGATCATGCAGCGCGGATAGCCCCCTGAGAAGCGTCAGGTTATGCGCCACCGTCTTGCCGAACCCGATGCCGGGATCGACGATGATGTTGGCTTCCTTGATCCCGGCGGCTCTCGCGGCCTCGACACGCTCCGAAAGGCTGCGCAGCACGTCGCTCAGCACGTCATCATAGCGGGGATCATTCTGCATGGTTTCCGGGTCGCCCCGCGAATGCATCAGGCAGATCGGCACCTCGCGTTCAGCGACCAATCGCGCCATGTCAGGATCAAAGGTCATCGCAGAGACGTCGTTCACGATGTCCGCGCCCGCGTCCAGCGCGGCCTCAGCCACCGCGGCCTTGCGCGTATCAATGCTGATCGGCAGACGCAGACCCGCCTCGCGGATGGCGCGGATGACGGGGGCGGTGCGCGCGATCTCCTCCGCTATCGGAACCTCGCGCGCGCCGGGGCGTGTCGATTCCCCGCCGATGTCGAGGAAATCCGCAGCCTCGGCCATGACGCCCGCCCGCGCCACCGCAGCCGCCAAGGTGTCATGCTGCCCGCCGTCCGAAAAACTGTCAGGCGTCACGTTGAGGATGCCCATGATGCGGGGACGGTCCTGGCTCACCCCGCATAGGGGCGCGCGTTGATCAGCCAGACGCGCCAGACGGGCCTCATCCACGACAACAGGTCCGCCGCCGCGTAGGTCGACCACATGGTCGAACCCGATGTGCGACTGTCCGGCCAACAAATGGGCCGGACGCTCTGCCCCACTGATCGCCACGGGCCGTAACCAATCGGTCATGGTGTTTCCTCCATCAGATCGCGGCGGGCCGGAACGGTGCCTTGCGGTAGCTCATCCCTCGACATCAGCACGAACTCAGCGGCCCCAAGCTCACCCGCAAGCCAATAGGCGAGATCCACCGCAGTGGCGTGAAGCGGCGGGCTGACTATCGCGTCGAG
>PAPR01000012.1 GCA_002709085.1 Pseudooceanicola sp.
CCACCCTGCCACAAGTGATCCAGCGCGTCGCGATACTGGGCCAGCCTGTCCGATTGTCGCATCACCGGGCGCGGCCACGACAGCCCGAGCCAGTGCAGATCGTCAAAGATCTGTGCCTCCCAAGCCGGGCGGGCACGTGTCTGGTCGATATCCTCGATCCTCAGGAGAAAGGTACCATCCGGCCCAGCCCGTTCGGCGGCGACGAGGGCGGAATAGGCGTGCCCAAGGTGCAGCGGCCCAGTTGGGGAGGGGGCGAAACGAGTGATTGGAGGGAGAATTGGCAGCATGTCAGCGAGATGCGCGAGGGTGGCGCATCGCGTGACAGGCGGGGTCGGGTCGCGCATTCAGATGATTGAGATATGGGGTCAGCATGGGCATGATTTTAGGTTATTTATACTGCGTTGCAACTTGAAGTTAGGGGATGTGCAGAGGTAATATATCATCGGTTATGCATTGATATTGCTAAGTTTTATTTGAGTGCGCGTTGACATCAAAGTCGGCGGGATTTGGAGGTTGGGAATGCTGCCTGGTCAGATGGTCCCGGTTGGGTGACCTGTGATTTGCAGGAGCAACGTCTGCCTTTTTGTTGGGGTTAAGGGAGAGCATAGGGGCCGAGGCGACGGGCGGTCAGCAGGAGCCCATATCCACATAATTGCTTACGCTGTAAGGTCTTGCGGAGGATGTCTGGCCGAGACCTATCAAGGAGGTTCGAACGCGGCATTTGCATACGCTGTAAGTTAAGGGGGCGTATGCACGTTCTTAATCGGCGCAGATTGACTTTAACCTAGGCTTTTGCAAGCGACGGCCGGGACGCGTCAGTCAACCGCGCTCCCCCAGGATTACATCCTGACCCAGGTGAAGGGGCCCCTCCGACCACGACCCCATCTGGTCACAACTTGTGCGACCGGTCTTCTGCTGAAACCCCGCTCAAGCTTCCGTCAAACCCGCCTCGGCGGCCGAGAGCCAGTCGGCCCATAGCAACTTGGCCCGGTCGGTATAGCCCTTGTAGCGGTCCTTGCGGTTGCGCCGCCCGCCGCGCACGCCCTCCAGCGGGGGGAAGAGACCGAAGTTGACATTCATCGGCTGAAAGGTCTTGGCCTCGGCCCCGCCAGTAATGTGGTGGATCAGCGCGCCCATGGCCGTCTCGGGCGGGGGCGGGGGCAGGTCGCGGCCCATGATTTCCGCGGCGGCCATACGACCGGCCAGCAGACCCATGGCCGAACTTTCGACGTAGCCCTCGACCCCGGTAATTTGCCCGGCGAAACGGATGTGCGGGCGCGTGCGCAGCCGCATTCGGTCGTCCAGCAGCGTCGGCGAGTTCAAGAATGTGTTGCGGTGAATTCCGCCCAGCCGGGCGAAACTGGCATTTTCGAGACCGGGGATGCTTTTGAACACCTCGGTCTGGGCGCCATACTTCATCTTGGTCTGGAACCCGACGATGTTGTAGAGCGTGCCGAGCGCATTGTCGCGGCGCAGTTGGACGACCGCGTAGGGCTTGTCCTCGGGGCGATGGGCGTTGGTCAGGCCGACGGGCTTCATCGGGCCGTGGCGCAGGGGCTCGCGACCCCGTTCGGCCATCACCTCGATCGGGAGGCAGCCATCGAAATAGCCGGCCGTCTCGCCCTCGTGAAACTCGGTCTTTTCGGCGGCCATGAGCGCGTCGATAAAGGCCTCGTAATCTGCCTTGGTCATCGGACAGTTGAGGTAGGCCTTCTGCTGCTCTTCGGTTTCGCCCTTGTCATAGCGCGACTGCGCCCAGACCGTGTCCATGTCGATGCTGTCGGCATAGACGATGGGCGCGATGGCGTCGAAAAAGGCCAGCGCTTCGGCGCCGGTCTCCGCCGCGATGGCCTGTCCCAAACCTTGCGACGTCAGCGGTCCGGTGGCGATGATCCAATGACCGCTGTCGGGCAGGGCGGTGATCTCGCCGTCCTCGACCCGAATATTCGGATGCGCGCGCAACCGGGCGGTCACGGCAGCGGAAAACGCATCGCGATCCACAGCCAGGGCACCACCGGCGGGCAGGGCGTGGGCGTCGGCCATGTCCATGATCAGCCCGTTGGCGTGGCGCATTTCCCAATGCAGCAGCCCGACGGCGTTCTGTTCACTATCGTCCGAGCGGAAGGAATTGGAGCAGACCATTTCCGCCAGATCGCCGGTCTTGTGAGCAAAGGTGGCGACCTCGGGGCGCATTTCGTGAATGACGACGCGCACGCCGGCCTCTGCCGCCTGCCAGGCCGCTTCGGACCCGGCCATGCCGCCGCCGACGATATGGAGTGTTGATGTATCTGACATGCTGGCGATTTAGGCCATCCCACGCGGTTTGGGAAGGGGCGCTAACGCAGGGTATCCAAGGGCAGGCCGGAGGGCACCATTGTCGGTGCGCCCAATCGGCCAGTGACCGCCGCAGGATCGGTCAGCGCGGCGAGAAAGGCGAGCAAGTCGCGCACCTGCTGATCGCTCAGATCAACCGGCATGATCTCGGTCGCCTCGGCGATGCGCATCACCTCATCCATGTCGGACATTGCGCCCCAGTCATCTGTATTGAGCGCAACGTCGTGCAGACGCGCTTGATTGCGATCATATTGCGCGAGAGAGCGGATCGGTCGCAGGTGATGGCGCACCATCGCCTCAAGTTCGGCGTAAGCCCCGTTGTGACCATAGGGCGCGGTGAGCGTGACATTGCGCAGGGAGGGGGTGCGAAAGCGGTAGCGATCCTCGGGCGCGCCGGTGACGGCGATGCGACCCTTGTCGGCGTAGCTGCCCGCCTCCTTGCCCGGACCGAGTTGCGGCAATCCGATGGCGTGGAAAGAATGGTCGGTCTGAAACGGACCCGAGTGGCAGGTGGCGCATTGGCCCTCGCCATAAAACACCTCCAGCCCGGCCTTTTGTGAACGCGTCAAAGCGTGCTCGTCGCCGCGCAAGTATTCATCGAACGGGCTGTCGATGGACTGAAACTCAAAGGCCTCGAATTCCGCGATGGCGCGGGCGATGTCGGTAAAATGCAGCTTGCGGTCGGGGCCCAGCAGGGCGGCAAAACGGTCCGCATATTCCGGCACGGCCTCGATCCGCTTGCAGAGCAGGTCCCAGACGCCGCCCTCACCGGCAAAGTGATTGCGCGCGGCGGCTGCACCGACCGGGTTATCGCCGAGCCCAGCCATTTCATCCGCACTGGTCGGGGGCATCATCGCCTGCGCGGCGAGTGGGGTCGCGATCGGGCGTTCCAACGCGGCGTTCTCTGGCATACGCATACCGAACCCGGCGTCACGGTCCGCTTCGACACGGCCGTCGTGAAACAGAACGCGGAATTCGTAAGCCCCAAGGTTGAAGAGGGCCGGGGCGTTGCGGGGAATGCGATTGCGCGGGCCATCCGCCCCCTCGATCCGCCGGTCGGGGCCAAGCGCGACCGCGCCCTCCCCAAGCCCAAGTGACATGCCGTCCCCGGACCCGAGGCTGGGGTGGTGACAGGTGGCGCAGGCGATATTGCGATTGCCCGACAGGATCGGATCAAAGAACAGGTCGCGCCCCAGAAGAACCATGTCGGCATCGGTGGGGGGGAAGTCAGCGTGGGTCACCGGTGGTGGTAGATCGGCGGCCAAAGAGAGAGAGGCCTGGAGAGACAGAATGCCGACGGTGACCCAAAGACGCATGACGGTTCGTTCTAAATGACTTGTTACACCCTACGCTGAATAATTGCGGCAAAAAAATGCCTAATTCGGCACTAATCCTGACCGAATTTGGAAACAAACTGGCAATAAGTTGATTTATATAAACAATAGCAGGGCGTGTTTGGACGTTGCACGGGTCGGGCCGCACCAATCTAGGCGCAATCCGGTCAACTTTTACGCCGGCAACGATTAGTCCGGCCAGTCTGGCTCTCGCTTTTCGATGAAGGCGCGAATCCCTTCCTCGGTCTCGCTGAGCATGAGGTTCTGCACCATGACGTCGCCGGTGTAGGCGTAGGCCTCCTCAACCGGCATTTCGATCTGGTTATAGAACGCGGCCTTGCCGATGCGCACGGCGGCCGTGAGTTTGCCTGCCACAGTTTCGGCAAGCGCCATGGCCTCGGCACCCAGATCGTCAGGAGCGACCGCGCGGTTGATCAACCCGACCTCCATCGCGCGCGCGGTATCGATGAAGGCGCCGGTACTCAGCATCTCAAACGCCTGTTTGCGCGGAATGTTGCGCGACAGGGCGACCATGGGGGTCGAACAGAACAGACCGATGTTCACGCCATTCACCCCGAAACGCGTGCCCGTCGCCGCAACCGCCATGTCGCAGGACGCGACCAGCTGGCACCCCGCGGCAGTGGCGATCCCGTGGACCTGCGCGATGACCGGCTGGGGCAGGGTACGGATGGCGTGCATCACTTGGGTGCAGCGACCAAAGAGGTCCGCGAAATACCGTGCGCCGCCGTCCTCTGCCTGGCGACCAGCCTGCATTTCCTTTAGGTTATGCCCGGCACAGAACGCCTTGCCCGCGCCCGAGAGGACCACGGCGCGAATGTCGCGATCCTCCCGCAAGCTGTCTAGCGCGGATTGCAATTCGGCCAGCATAGCGTCGCTCAGCGCGTTCAGAGTCTCTGGGGACATCATCCGCAGATGCGCAACGCGTCCGGTATCGTGTCGTTCCAGAATTGCCATCTTGTACCTCCCTGCGTTTCAAGAAACTGTATGCCGCGAAAACAAGGGAGGAAAGAGCATGCCGGTGATGACAGAACAGGACCTGGATAGTTTTCTGGCGCGGGAATTTCCGATTGTGCACCAGGATATCCGCATCGAGGAAGTGCGCGACATGGGGGTTCGTGTCCGCCTCGTGGTGGAGGACAGGCACCTGCGTCCGGGCGGCACGGTGTCGGGGCCGACGATGTTCACGCTGGCAGACGTTTCGGTCTACCTCGCGATTCTGGCGATGATCGGGCCAAAGGGGCTGGCGGTCACGACCGGGTGCTCGCTCGATTTCATGCGCAAACCGGCCGCCAGGACCGATCTCATCGGAGAATGCCAGATGTTAAAGGTGGGTCGAGTCCTCGCCGTGGGGGACGTGCTGATCTATTCCGACGGGGAAAAGGCCCCCGTGGCGCGCGCCACGATGACCTATTCGATCCCGCCCGAGCGTTAGGACCCGAGCGTCAGGAGCAGTGGGTCAGGAGGGGCAGGGCGGGTCGCCGCATGCCCCTTCGCCAGATCGGGCAATTCAGGCAAAGGCACTTGAGAGGTGGGCGCGGAAGCCGGAATGTATGGGGTATATAGATACCTATTTTGTAACCTGCTGTTTGTGCTTGATAATTCCGCTCCGGTCGCGCTTGACTGCGTCTCCCCGCCCTGTATAACCCGCCCATCAATCCGCCCGGTCGGTCAAATTCCGTCCGGGCTGCCATTTTCCTAAGGGCACCCGTCATGAAAACTTTCTCTGCGACCCCGGCAGACATCGACAAGAAATGGATCATCATCGACGCCGAAGGCGTCGTGCTGGGCCGTCTCGCCTCGATCGTTGCCACCCGCCTGCGCGGCAAGCACAAGCCATCGTTCACGCCGAACATGGACATGGGCGACAATGTCATCATCATCAACGCCGAAAAGGTGCAGATGACCGGCAAGAAGCGCACCGACAAGAAATACTACTGGCACACTGGCCATCCGGGCGGCATCAAGCACCGCACCGCAGGTCAACTGCTGGAAGGCGCCTACCCCGAGCGTGTCGTAACCGCCGCGGTCAAGCGCATGCTGCCGGGCAATCGCCTGTCGCGCAGCATCATGACCAACCTGCGTGTCTACGCCGGTACGGATCATCCGCATGAAGCCCAGCAGCCCGAAGTGCTGGACGTCAAATCCATGAACTCCAAGAACACGCGGAGCTTGTAATGGCCGACCAGATCAATTCGCTCGAAGAGCTGAAGGGCGCCGTGACCGAAAATATCGGTGGCGTGGCCGCAGCAGCCGAAACCGAAATCTCGCGTGAACCCGTTCGTGACGAACTGGGCCGTGCCTATGCCACGGGCAAGCGTAAGGATGCCGTCGCCCGCGTGTGGATCAAGCCGGGTTCCGGCAAGGTCACCGTCAACGGCAAAGAGATCAACACTTACTTTGCCCGTCCGGTGTTGCAGATGATCCTGCGCCAGCCGTTCACGATTGCCGGCGTCGAAGGTGAATTCGACGTCTACGCAACCGTCGCCGGTGGCGGCCTCTCCGGTCAGGCCGGCGCGGTCAAGCACGGGATTTCCAAGGCGTTGCAGCTTTACGATCCCTCGCTGCGTGGCGCGCTCAAGGCCGCTGGCTTCCTGACCCGCGACAGCCGCGTGGTGGAACGGAAGAAATACGGTAAGCGCAAGGCGCGCCGGAGCTTCCAGTTCTCCAAGCGCTGAATCGTTCGGAATATTGCTACGAAGGGTCGCCGGTTTGGCGGCCCCTTTTTCGTTTGAGGAGGGTGCGAGGGATGCAGGTGGCCCTGTTGGTGTTAGATGACGACTTATATCGAAACACAGAGGACACAGTTGATCCGAATGCGCCCAACGGCCAATACTGCGTGTCGTGACCGGGTGATGAGCGGGGACCTAACCCCCCCGGCCCGCGCCTCAGTCGTCCTGCCCGATCAACCCAAGGCCGCGCAAATAGACTCCGATCCCGCTTTCCAGCAGGTCCTCGGGCGGGAAGGGCGAATGCCGCCCCGGCGAATTGCGGGCGAACAATTCAACCACCCCGTGCGACATCGCCCAGATATGGGCCGAGAACATCGAGGCGGGCGGGCGTTTTCCGGGCGGAATGTGGCGTGAGAGGTCCGCAGCGGCCTGTTCGAACACCCCGCTCGCCCGGTTTGCCACGGCCGCAAGGTCCGGCGAGCGGTTGATCGAGATGCCGCTTTCGAACATCGCGATATAATGCCCTGGATACTTGCGCGCAAAGGCGAGGTAGGCGCGCCCTGTCGCCTCCAGCGCGGCGAGGGCCGAGGGCTGGCCGGTGTCGTAGGCGTATTGCATGACGTCGGCGAAAATCTCGTAACCCTGCCGCGCAGCCTCGGCGATCAGATCCTCGCGGCCCTCGAAATGGCGGTAGACGGCGGCGGGGGTGACGCCGGCCTCTTTCGCGGCTTCGGAGAGTGTGAAACCGGTCGGGCCCTTGGCCTCGATCAATTGCAACGCCCCGTCGACCAGCGCCTGGCGCAGGTTGCCGTGATGATAGCCGCGCTTCTTAGGCATCCCAGATGTCCGGTCCACCACAGATCGTGGGGTCGCATTTGCCCACGGCCTTCTCGCACTTGCGGTCGTAATCAAGCGCGGAGAGCACATGCCGGATCGCCTCCACGCGCGCGCGGCGCTTGTCGTCCGAACGTACCACCGTCCAGGGCGCGATATCGGTATGGGTCCGGTCCAGCGTCTCACGGATCGCGGCGGAATATTCGTCCCACTTCTTCAGGCCTTCGACGTCGATCCGGCTCAACTTCCATTGCTTCAATGGGTCGGTCTCGCGGGCAATAAATCGGCGGAGTTGCTCGGCCCGTCCGACGTTCAGCCAGAACTTGAACAAGTGGATGCCGTCCTCGACCATCAGTTTTTCGAACACCGGGACCTGATCGAAGAAATGCGCGCGCTGCGCCTCCGTGCAAAAGCCAAAGACCTTTTCGACCACGCCGCGATTGTACCAACTACGGTCAAAGAACACGATCTCGCCCGCGGTCGGCATATGCTGCACGTAGCGCTGGAAATACCATTGCCCGGCCTCGGTTTCCGTGGGTTTGGGCAGGGCGACGACCCGTGCGGCCCGAGGGTTCAGGTTCTCGCGGAACCGCTTGATGGTGCCGCCTTTTCCGGCGGCGTCGCGCCCCTCAAAGCCGCAGACGACGCGGGCGCCGGTCTCGCGAGCCCAGGCCTGCATCTTGACCAATTCAATCTGCAACGCCTTGAGGTCCTTTTCATAGGGCTTTTTCTTAAGCTCTTCGGAATAAGGGTAGGAAGGGTTGAGGATATCGTCCTTGTCCGCCCGCGCAATCGCCTCGCGGACTTCCTTTGGGGCCTCGGATTGATGAAAAATGCTGATTGCTCCGTCAAAGGGCAATTCGGGCGGCTCCTCGGGGTGTGGGTGGTCCGAAGGCAAGTCCATGAGTGTTCATCCTTTTCCGCAGCGACGCTGGGTGCAATATGGCGTTGCGGGGGCGGGGGTGCAACGTCCCGCTAGGGCCGGCGCGGGTTGTCTGCCGCCGGGTCGCGGCCTTGCGCGGGGTCGGAAGGATCGTTCTCCGGCTGCGCCATAACGCCTGCGCGCTGGGCCGCGCGATCTATTGCGGCGAGGACCTGATCCTCGGCCACGTGATGCGGCATGTGGCCGATGCCGGGCAGGGCGGTCAGATGGGCGGAAGGAACATCGCGGGCCAGCGCCTCGGAGTGGATCTCGAGGCTGACGGTGTCGTCGCCGCTGCCATGCACGATCTCGATTGGCAGGGTCAGGTCGCCGTAGCGTGGGGCGAGGCCTCGCAGCTCTTCGCGCAGGTCGGTGCGCTGCTGGGCATTGGCGGTCAGGCTTTGCGGGCGGATGACGAGCGGCGCGCCAATGTACTCGGCGTAGCCAGACGGGGCGTTCTGCGGGGCAAAGACCGCGTCGATCTGCGCCTTCACGTAGGTCTCGCTGACCCAGGCTGAGGCCACCCAGGCGAGGGCCGGGCCGATCACCGGGCGGGCGAGTGTGGCGTAGAACCCGTTCAGATCGCCGGGCCAGGGGTAGGTCGCGCCGGAGATGTCGACCACGGCTGCCACCCCCTCCGGATGATGCACGGCCCAGGCCATCGCGACCGCCCCGCCAAAGCTTTGCCCTGCGACGACCGGGTCGTTAAGGCCCAGTTCGCGCGCGGTCGAAACCAACAGGTCGGCCTGATCCTTGAGCGTGACGCCGCGACGGGCGAGGCGTGGGGTATAGCCCAGCCCCGGACGGTCGATGACGGTGACGCGATACCGATCAGCCAGCCGATCGACGAGCGAAAAGGTGAAGTCCCGCGTGTTGCCCGACGCCCCGTGCACCAGCACCAGATCCGGCCCCGTTCCGCGCTGAACGTAATGCACACGATGGTCGCCAACCTCGACGAACTGCCCCTCGGGCGGGAAAGCGGACATGCCCACTGCCTGCCGATTGATTGCCCGCCAGCCGGTCGCGGCGCCGAAAATGGCGAGCAGAATCAATAGGGCGATCAGTGCCTTATCCACCAATCGTACCCGGATCAAAGGGCGTGGTCTGGTAAATCTCGTTGATCCAGTTGCCGTAGAGCAGATGCGCGTGGCTGCGCCAGCGGTTCAGCGGCGGTTGGGACGGGTCGTCGGCAGGGTAGTAATTCATCGGAACCTCAATCGGAGTCCCGTTAGACACGTCCCGATCGTATTCCTGTTTCAGCGTATCGCTATCATATTCGAAATGGTTGAAGACATAGAGCGCGCGGTGCGCATTATCCTCGATCAGGCAAGGCCCGGTCGTATCGTCACCGAGAAGCGTGGTCAGACCGGGGGCGGCGTCGATGTCAGACTGCCTGTTCTCTGTCCAGCGGCTGACCGGCACGACGCAGAGGTCCGAAAATCCACGCAGGAACGGGGAAGACCGCGCGAGGTTCTTCTGCGGATAACAGCCGAACAGTTTCTCGGGCAGGACATGTTTCGGCACATCGTGGAAATGATGGATCATCGCCATCGCGCCCCAACAGACGCCGAAGGTCGAATGCACATGGGTCTGGGTCCAGTTCATCACCTCGACCATCTCGTCCCAATAGGTCACGTCCTCGAAGTCCAGATGTTCGATCGGGGCGCCGGTGATGATGAGACCATCGAATTTCTCACCGCTCGCCTTCACGTCCGAGAACGGGCGATAAAAGCTCTCCATATGTTCGGCGGCGGTGTTTCGGGTCTGGTGCTCGCTCATCCGCAGCAGCGACAGTTCGATCTGCAGGGGGGTTGCGCCGATCAACCGGGCGAACTGGTTCTCGGTCTGGATCTTCTTGGGCATCAGGTTAAACAGTGCGATGCGCAGCGGGCGGATGTCCTGCCGGGAGGCCTGATCCTCGGCCAGCACCATGACGCCCTCGCGTTGTAGGACGTCGTAGGCGGGCAGGTCGGACGGAAGCTTGATCGGCATGGCGGGCCTCTTCTTGGGTGGAGGTCGAAGATAAGTGTGCGATCAGCGTCGCTCAAGGGCGCGGGCAATCAGCGTGGTGAAATCGCCCTCGCTGCGGATATTGGTGACCTCGTCGGCGGTGACGGTGACGCCGTGCCGGGCCATCGCCGCATAACGGGGCTGGCGGTGATCCAAGGCGCGCGAATAGGTCCAGCGGACAAAGGCGTCGGGGTCCACGTCACCCTCGACCGCGCCCGTCTCGGCCAGGTAGTCGTGCCAGGCACCCAGCAGGAAGTCAGCCTGATAATACATCGGTTTCGGTGCGCGATCAAAGCGTCGGACAAGTTCTGATTTATGCGCCTCGTCGCCTTTGATCCAGACCAGCAAGGCGAGGTCGGACAACGCCGAGAGGACCGGATCGTCGGGATCGTCCGGGTCCACGACTTCGCAGATCGACCCGCCGCTGTCGCAGACAAAATTCGGATAGCCGTAAAGCTGCACGGCGCGCGCGGCAAAACGGTCGGTGTCGTGCAGGGCGGCGATCTCGGCCGCCTCGTGCTGGCGTTGGCGCGCGCAATACAGATCGAACGGCAACCCGCCCTTCTCCGCGCTGCCCGGCTTGCCGAGGTAGGTTGAAAGCGGCGCAAGATTGTCGAACGTGATGTTCGAGCCGATGTAGATCGAATCCGACATCAAGAGGTCGCGCAGAAAGGGCACCTGCATGGCATGGGCCTTGGCATTGTCGGCGATCAACTCGCCCATGTAGCGCGTACCGATGCGGTAATCGACCGAGTAGTGAAACCACGATCCGGACTCGCGCAGCAGGTTCGACACATGGGTCTTGCCCAGCCCCGACATGCCAAACAACACGACCCGCTTATGCGCCGCCTTGGTCCAGTCGTCGGGGGTTTGGTAGATCATATCGTCAGCTCCGCCGCAGTGTCCGGCTTTGCTAAGGGGCGGAATGGACAGGGTCAAACCCCAATTCGTCGCCCCCACATCCTGCGCAGGACCCGCCCGTCCAGCACCACGAGCCCCAAGGCCAGCACAACGAACCCGATCAGGTGACGCGACAGCAGGTCCTCGCCCAGCACGACGTAGCCCAGAGTAATCGCCACCGGAACTAGCAGCAGCGTCACCAGCATCGCGTTGCCGCTGCCCGCCTTGGCGAGGATCGAATAATAGAGCAGGTAGGCCACCCCGGTCGCCATCAGGCTGCAATATCCCAGCGCGAGCCAGGTGCGGGGGGCGAGCGCCAGGCTCGGCGGTCCTTCCATCGTCCAGGCCAGTGGCAGCATCACCAGCGTCGAACAGGTCAGCATCCCCGTCGCCGCGACCATCGGTTTGAGGTGCGTGAGCTTGCTGCGCGCAAAGCTGCCCGCCAGGGCGTAGCACAGGGTGGCCGACAGAACGGAAAGCTGCGCGAGGGAGCGCAGGTCGATATGCGTCAGCGCGCCAAAGCCCATGGCGATAATCACCCCCAGCAATCCCAGTAGCACGCCCGCTCCCTTGCGCGCGGTCAGCCGTTCGTCGGCAAACAGCAGTGAGGCCACCACCACGCCGAAGACCGCCGTGCACGAGTTAAAGATCGCGGTCAGCCCGGTTTCAATATGCAACTGTCCCCATGCCAGAAATAAAAACGGCAGGACATTGTTCAGCACGCCCATGATCAGGAACGACAGCCAGAGCCATGGGTCGCGCGGCACCCGTTGGCCGGAGGCCAGCACGACGATCCACAGCAACCCCATGGCCCAGGCGACGCGGTGCAGCACCAGCGTAAAGGGTCCGATTTCGTCAAGCGCGATGCGCGCGCCCATAAAGGACGCTCCCCAGATCATCGCCAGCATGATCAGTTGGACCCAGGCGCTCCCGGACATGGATTTTTGTTGTATCATAGTGGCATTAGCCTCGTCGGAGCATCATGGACCAACCCGGAAGTTGCGCATTGGCCCGGTGCATGGGGTCAGATCCGCGCGCGTTTTTCGCCGCGCAAGTTCATGTAGTTGGCGCCAAAGATGATGACCGCCCCGATCAGGACAAAGGGATCCAGCGGCTCGGCATATAGAAACAGCCCGAGCACGGCAGCCGAAGGCAAGCGCAGGAAATCCATCGGCGACACCACCGAGGCGGGCGCGATCGACAGGGCCGAGGTGACGCAGAAATGCGCGAACAAGCCCGCGAACCCCACGACCACCGCCACCGGCCAGAGTGCTGCAGAGGGAACCACGAAATCACCGTCGATGCCGGCGCAGATAATTCCGAAGACTGCCTGCAGGACGGTCAGCCAGAACAGGATGCAGATGGTCGGGATATCGCGCGTGAGCCGCTTGGTCGCGATAATGGTTCCCGCAAAGGCGATAGCGCAGGCGGCAGCCGCGATCAGACCGGGCGAGAGCGTTTGCGTGCCCGGACGTGAGATCAGCAAAATGCCCGCAAAGCCCACGAGACCAACCAGCATGCGCCGACGGGTCATCGTCTCGCCCAGCAGCAGCGGCGATAGCATCAGCACCCACAGCGGCGTCGTGAACTCCAGCGCAAAGACCTGGGCCAGCGGAATCACGGTGATGGCGTAAAACCACAGGTTCTGGCCGGTAAAATGCGCGGCATTGCGGAGGAACTGCAGCTTGAAGCGGTAGGTTGTGATCTGCGACCAGGTTCCGGTCGCCGAAATTACCACGCAGATGATCACGATTCCGGTCACGCTGCGCCAGGTCATGATCTCAAAGGTGTCCAGTTCGGGCGACAGAGCGCGGCCTGCCACCGCCATGGTCAGGAAGGACAGGATCGCGCCTATCATCCAAAGCGCGGCGCGCAGGGTGTTCGAACGGGATGCTGGATCGGTTGAAGGGGCGTCGGTCATCGGGACGGGATCTTGCTGGGGGGCCGGAACGGGTCGTCGCGGCATTCGCGCGACCCTAGCAGCGCGCGTCTTGGTGTCCAGACGCCGCGAAGGCCAAAGGCACGTAGGTCCGCCTTTGCATTGACATATTCAAATGTTTATTTGCATGATTGCATCAAGTGATCTTGATAGCCCATGTATTTCGCTTGGACCGGCAGCATGCATTGCCACGGGCAGGCAGACTGAGACGGGAAGAGGCGTGACGCGACGTAATAGTAGAGGAGGTGTGCGCCAAAGCGGCCGAAAGCTGCGATTTCTAGGATGCAGGACCTGGGGGGCGTCAATTTGTAACCTGCACATGAAGAGCGGGACGACTTAAAAGAATTCCAATTCTCAACCGACGGTGATAGCACCGGATCGCCTGACCCTTGTTCGGGGTCGGGTGAAGATCAAGGAGGGACGCCCGTGACTTACGAGGCACAACTGGATCAGGCACTCGGACAATTGCACGACGAAGGCCGCTACCGGACCTTCATCGACATCGTGCGTCACAATGGTCAATTTCCTCACGCCACGTGGCGGCGCCCCGATGGATCAGAGCAGCCCGTGACCGTCTGGTGCGGCAATGACTATCTCGGAATGGGTCAGCATCCGGTGGTTCTGGCGGCCATGCATGAGGCGCTTGACGCAGTGGGCGCGGGCTCCGGCGGAACGCGCAATATCTCCGGCACCACCCTGTATCACAAGGCTTTGGAGGCCGAACTTGCCGATTTGCATGGCAAGGAGTCAGCCTTGCTGTTTACCTCGGCCTATATCGCCAATGACGCGACGCTCTCGACCCTGCCCAAGCTCTTCCCCGGCCTGATCATCTATTCGGACTCCCTTAATCATGCCTCCATGATCGAAGGCGTGCGCCGCAACGGCGGGGCCAAGCGCATTTTCCGTCATAACGATGTCGACCACCTGCGCGAATTGCTGGCGGCGGACGATCCGGCGGCACCAAAGATTATCGCCTTTGAGTCGGTTTATTCCATGGACGGCGATTTCGGCCCGATCCGCGAGCTTTGCGATCTGGCGGATGAATTCGGCGCGCTGACCTATATCGACGAGGTGCATGCAGTCGGCATGTACGGCCCGCGCGGCGGTGGTGTCACCGAACGCGACGGATTGGCGGACCGCATCGACATCATCAATGGCACCCTGGCCAAGGCCTACGGCGTCATGGGCGGCTATATCGCGGCCTCGGCCAAGATGTGCGACGCGATCCGCTCCTATGCGCCGGGGTTTATCTTTACCACCTCGCTGCCGCCTGCGGTTGCGGCCGGTGCGGCGGCATCGGTCAAGCATCTGAAATCGGATCAGGCCCTGCGCGACCTGCACCAGCAACAGGCACGCATCCTCAAGACCCGGCTCAAGGGTCTCGGCCTGCCGCTGATCGACCACGGGAGCCATATCGTCCCGGTGATCGTTGGCAATCCGGTCCACACCAAGCTGCTCTCGGATATGCTGTTGGACGACAATGGCATCTACGTGCAGCCGATCAACTTCCCGACCGTGCCGCGCGGGACCGAGCGGTTGCGCTTTACGCCTTCGCCGGTACATGGCCCCGAAGAGATGGACAGGTTGGTCAAGGCGATGGATTCGCTCTGGTCGCATTGCGCGCTGAACCGCCAAGAGCTCGCCGGTTAAGGTCGAGGCGTGACCGGGTAGGGGGGGGCTTCAGCGAGAATCTGCAGCTTGTGGACAAAATTTGGGCAGCCACAACCCCTTGTATGTAGACCTCTTGGGCAGTTTCAGGCCTAAACCCGCCGTTAATTCCCCGAAACAACCCTTTTGATAGAAAACTCCTTGAATCGTGATAGGCTGTTGTAAACAAAGAGCCGGACTCGAATCGGGGTGATAACGAGTCGGTATATCGCGGATGGGGCAGCGGGATGATGCGGCGTAAGGCGAAACCGAAGCTGGGTGAAGACGTAGTCCAGCCCAAGGGATTCGATGATTATGAGCTGAAGCTCGGCGACATGATGCGCGGTGAACGTGCAACCATGGGCAAATCGCTGCTGGATGTTCAGCGCGAACTTCGGATCAAGGCCACCTATATTTCTGCCATCGAAAACTGTGACCCGGATGCCTTTGAGACGCCCGGTTTCATCGCCGGTTACGTGCGCTCTTACGCGCGATACCTCGACATCGACCCGGATCGCGCCTTTGGTCAGTTTTGCGGCGAAAGCGGGTTTTCGCCCGTGCACGGCATGTCCGACGCCGCCTCCGGCAGCAAGGTCGCAAGCTCGCGCAAGGCCTCCGATGCCGACCTGATCAGCCCGCGCAAGAAACCGATTGACCCGCTGGCCTCGGCCACACCGTTCCTTCCGGACCGCGAAAGTTTTCTGTCGCGGGTCGAGCCCGGCGCGCTCGGCTCTGTCGCTGTTTTGATCGCGTTGATCGGCGCGATCGGGTACGGCGGCTGGTCCGTCCTGACCGAAGTGCAGCGCGTGCAGTTCGCACCCGTCGAACAGGCGCCGGACGTCCTCAGCGATCTCGACCCGATCAAGGCGGCGCCCGGCAGCACCTTGCCGACCGGGCCGGACCTCGTGTCGACGTCGGGTCGCGCCTCGGACGGGCTGGACCGCCTTTACCGCCCCGAAGCGCTGGATGTCCCCGTTCTGGTGGCGCGGGACGGTGCGATTTCGACCCTCAATCCGTCCGAGATGGGCACGATGGGGCGTAGGGATATAGCTGATGCCGAACCTGTGGTTCCCGGCTCTGCCGAAGATCGCGCCGTGGCGATGGCGCTTGCCGGCTTGGGCGATTTCGCCTCGACTGAACCGGGTGAACCGGTCGCGACCGCAACGACACCGCGCGTTACCGAAAATCCCGGCCCCGGCGTGACGCTGGTGGCCGTGCGCCCGGCCTGGGTGCGGGTCAGCGCCGCGGATGGCACCGTGGTCTTTGAGAAGATCCTCGACGCTGGCGAAGAATACGAGGTCCCCCTGACCGAAGAGCCGCCGCTGCTGCGCGCAGGCATGTCCGGATCGCTCTACGTCTCTGTTGAGGGCGAATTGCGCGGCCCGCTTGGTCCCGGCACGTCGACCATCCGCAATGTTGCGCTGGACAGCACGGCGATGAAGGACGGCTACGAGGTCGCGGACCTTGCGGCGGACCCGGTGGCCGAGGAAGTCATGCTCGCCAAGGCCAAGCAGCTCGACACGCCCACCCGCTGATCCCGTAGCTGTGACCTGATCCGACGGTGCGGCGCATTGCTCCGCCCGGCGTTGCGCGCTATGGCTGGCCTGATCGCAAAGCCCGCGAGGATCCCATGTCGCACAATCCCATCCGCCCCTGGCGCAACATCGACCGCCGCAAGAGCCGCCAGATCATGGTCGGCAGCGTCCCCGTCGGGGGCGATGCGCCGATTTCCGTCCAGACGATGACCAATACCGACAGCGCGGATGTCGCGGCAACCGTGGCGCAGATCCAGCGTGCGGCAGAGGCGGGGGCCGACATTGTCCGCGTCTCCACCCCCGATCAGGCCGCGACCAAAGCGCTGAAAGATATCGTGCGCGAAAGCCCGGTGCCGATCGTCGCCGACATCCATTTCCACTACAAGCGCGCGATTGAAGCGGCAGAGGCCGGCGCGGCCTGCCTGCGGATCAACCCCGGCAATATCGGCGATGAAAAGCGCGTGGCCGAGGTCGTTCGCGCCGCCAAGGACCACGGCTGTTCCATCCGCATCGGGGTCAACGCCGGATCGCTGGAAAAGCACCTGCTGGAGAAATACGGCGAGCCCTGTCCCGCCGCCATGGTGGAAAGCGGCATGGATCACATCCGCATCCTTCAGGACCATGATTTCCATGAGTTCAAGATCAGCGTGAAGGCCTCCGACGTCTTCATGGCCGCTGCCGCCTACCAGCAGTTGGCGGACGCGACGGATGCGCCGATCCACCTCGGGATTACCGAGGCGGGCGGCCTGACCTCCGGCACGATCAAGAGCGCGATCGGTATGGGCAACCTTTTGTGGATGGGCATCGGCGACACCCTGCGCGTTTCGCTCTCCGCCGACCCGGTCGAAGAGGTCAAGGTCGGTTTCGAGATTCTCAAATCGCTTGGCCTGCGCCATCGCGGGGTCAACATCATCTCCTGCCCATCCTGCGCGCGGCAAGGGTTCGACGTCATCAAGACCGTCGAGGCCCTGGAGCAGCGGTTGGAGCATATCAAGACCCCGATGAGCCTGTCGATCATCGGATGCGTGGTCAATGGACCGGGCGAGGCGCTGATGACGGACGTGGGCTTTACCGGCGGCGGCGCTGGCTCTGGCATGGTCTATCTTGCGGGCAAGCAGAGCCACAAGATGAGCAACGATCAGATGGTCGATCACATCGTCGAAGCGGTCGAAAAGCGCGCCGAAGAGATCGAGAGGGAAAGCGCCGCGCAGGCGGCTGAGTAGCTCGGCGCGCGATTTGTCGAGGAAACAGACCGCTCGATCTGCTATGTTCTCGATCTACTCCGAGAGATATTTCTCCAGCACCATCAGCGGCATAGCGCCTTGTAGCATCATGCGCGGCAGGACGTAGGCGGGCGCGCTGTCCATCTCCAGCGCGGCAAAGGCGGCTGCCTCCTGACGTGGTTCTGCGCGCAGCATCCGATCCGTGGGCCAGCGGTTCTCGTCCAGGATCGCGGAAAGATCGGCCTCTGTCCCGGCGGCCAACAGCTTGCGATGTGCGTCGTGATAGGCCTGCGCACCTTGGCGGTCGAGCAGCGATAGCAAGGTCTGCGCCGCCCCGCTTTCTCCGGCGAACCTCGGTTCGACGCGGATGTCGGGGTGCCGCGTGACCAGCGTTTCCAGGTCCGCCCAGGCCGCGCCACAGGAGGCGCAGGGGTAATCCTCGAAAAATAGAATGGTTATTCCGGGATCGGTCGCGCCGATTCCGCGCGCCGTCGCGACAAACAAATCGGCGTTCTCCTCGAGGCGATCAAGATCGGCCTGCACATATTCGCTGTAAAGGCTCGGGGCGGGCGGGTTTATGGCCTTGTCGACCAACTCCGGCTCCGCCAGCAGGAGGGCGCGAACCTCTTCGCCAAGGGCCGCGCGCTCTTTCGGGGTCAGGTCCAACCCGCTGGCCAGCGTACTGGTCGCAGACAGGCAAAGCGCGGCGGTCGCGCCAAGCCGACGCATCGCCAGTTCCATGCGCCTGTGCCTCCACCGTGCGACAGTCATGGGATCAACCCTCGCGCTGATCCGAGACGATCTGCTGCATCGCGTCCAGAGGAACATAGCCCCGGATGAGCTGATCCTCGAAGACAAAGGTCGGGGTGCCGTTGATTTTGAGCTTGGTTGCCAGCTCGTGATTTTCGCGGATGTCGGCGTCGATAGCTGAATCCTCCAGCGCGGCGACAATCGGCTCAGGATCGAGACCGAGGCCGGAGGCCAGTCGTGACAGCGCCGCGGGATCGGTCGCGCCGTTGTAATCCATCAGGGCCTCATGCATCAGCTCATAAGCCTCGCCGCCCGCGACCTTATAGGTCGCGATGGCAAAGCGGGAACTGTCGAGCGAGGCTTGCCCGAGGATCGGGAACTCCTTGACCACAAGGCGGATATTGCCGTCGGATGAGACCAGCTCCATCACCTCGTCAAAGGCCTTGCGGCAATAGCCACAGCGGTAATCGAGGAATTCGACGACTGTGACATCCCCGTCGGGATTGCCACCGACCCAGGAAAATCCATCTTCGAAGATCGCATCGGCATTGTCACGGACAAGCGCCAGATCGTCGGTCTCCTGGGCGGAGGCGTTGCGCGCTTCCAGCACGCTGACGGCTTCCATGATGACCTCGGGGTTATCCAGCAGGTAGGTGCGGACCTCGTCCCGGAAGGTGTCACGCTCAGCCTCGGTCATGTCTGTCAGGTCGAAAGCCTGCACAGGGGCGGCGAGCAGTCCCAGCAGGGCAAAGGGGGCGAGGCGTTTCATATTAAGGCTCCTGTTGGGAATAGTCGTCATTTCTGGTTCTTCACCGCATTCAACACATCCTGCGCGCGCTGCCAACCGGGCGAGCCGCGCGGTAGCAATCCGGTGGCGCGGGCGGCAAGAATGTCGGCCTCTTTCATCCGACCACGCAACGCATGACGTTCAGCGGTGACAAGGTTCGCCATCCCGAGATTTCCAAGCTTGGCATAAGCGGTGCCGAGGTCGCGCAGCGCCATGTCGTTGCGCCAGTCCCGCGCGATGGAGCGTTCCAGATGCGGTACCGCCTGCCGGTAGCGCTCCGGCTCGCCGAGCGCAACGAGTGCGCGGCCATAGCCGGCCTGGATAAGTGTGTTCTTCGGCGCGGCTTTCAGTGCCGCTCCATAGGCGTTCACGGCGGCGCCCCAGTTCCGGGTTTCCAGCAGGATCTGACCACGCAGGTCATTGTAGTAGGGATCGCCGGGTCGCACGGCGCGGGCGCGATCCAGCGCGGCCAGCGCCTTTTTCGTCTGGTTCAGGCGGTGGTAGGCCACCGCTTCACGCATGGCGCGCACGTCCCCGGCGGGGCTTTCATGGGCGCGCTGGAAGGTCCATTTGGGATTGCGCACAAAGGCCGAAAGCTTGCCCTTGGCACGGTCAAACCAATACTCCGCCGTCGGGTCCGGCGCATGCGGCTTGCCGTAACTGACGGCCAGCGCCTTGATCTGGCGCAGCCGGTCGCGCGAAAGGGGGTGGGAGCGGGCGTAAATATCCTGGCGACGCTCCGGCAGGGCCTCTTGCCCCGCGAATAACTCCATCACCGAAACGGCCCCGGCGGTTTCGACCCCGGCGGCGGCGAGGTAGCGGATGCTCGATTGATCCGCCGCGCTTTCTTCGGCCCGGGTGTGGCCAAAAAACACCCGTCGGGCAGAGGCACCGACGCCGAAGGCCACCGCGCCTGCCGCCTCCATCTGCCCCGTGGCCGCGCCCGCCGCGACCGAGAGCGCCGTGCCCAGCAGTGCGACATTGCGCGCCGATTGCATGTTGGCAGAGCGCTGGATCAGGTGACCATTGGCGATATGCGCAGCCTCATGGGCGATGACGGCCTGTAGTTCAGAGGCTTTCGTGAGGCGCAGGATCATGCCGGAGTGAATGTAGATCGCAGTCGGGTCGAGCACGAATGCGTTCATGGCATTGTCCTCGACCACGTAGATCCCAACCCGCGACGGGCTGAGCCCGGCCGCCCGCAGCACCGGCCCGGACAACTGGCCGAGCGCATGTTCGATGTCGGCGTCCCGGACCAGCGTCGCCGCCTGCACCGCGCGCGGCAGGCTGGCCGCCAACACAACGCCGAGGGCGAGGACAATCAGGAAAGGGCGGATCATTGACCTCAAGTCGAACTCCGTTGAAAAGGTGGCGACACTGTCGGAGATGAATATGCGGGTTTCAAGCCGGGGCGACGTCGATCCCTTTATTGTGATGAATATACTGAAGATGGCGGCCGACGCCGAAGCGTCCGGGCGCCACGTCATTCACATGGAAATCGGCCAACCTGGAACGCCCGCGCCCAAGCTGGCGCGTGAGAGGGTGGCGGCGGCGCTGGAGAGCGAACCGCTGGGCTATACCGTCGCGCTCGGTCTTCCGGCGCTGCGCAAACGCATCGCCGCGCTCTATGATGAGTGGTATGGCGTCGATCTCGACCCGGCGCGGGTGATCGTCACGCCGGGGTCGTCGGGGGGCTTCCTGCTGAGTTTCACGGCGCTGTTCGACACCGGCGACCGGGTGGGCATCGCTAACCCCGGATACCCGGCCTACCGGCAGATCCTCAAGGCGCAGGGGCTGGAGACCGTGTTGATCCGCACCGAGATGCAGGACGGTTATCAATTGCGCCCCGATCAGATCACAGGCGCCGGGCTGAACGGTGTTCTTGTCGCATCGCCCGCCAATCCGACCGGAACGATGTTGAACCGGGACCAGCTGACCGGGCTGATCGATGCCGCGCGTCAAAGCGACACGGCGTTCATCTCGGACGAGATCTATCATGGGTTGCACTACGGGGATCGCGGTGTCTCGGCGTTGGAGATTGCCGACGACGCCTTTGTGATCAACTCGTTTTCCAAGTATTTCTCGATGACGGGGTGGCGCATCGGCTGGATGGTGGTGCCGTCGGCGCAGATATCGCGCATCGAGAAGCTTGCTCAGCATATGTTTATCTGTGCGCCGCACGTCAGTCAGGTCGCGGCCCTTGGGGCGCTGGAGGCCTCAGGTGAGCTGTCCGAGAACCTGTCGATCTACAGCAACAACCGGCAAATCGTGCTCGACGGGTTGGCGGCTGCGGGGATCACCCGGTTTGCGCCGCCGGACGGTGGTTTTTATGTTTACGCCGATATAGCCCATTTGGGGGAGGACAGTCTGACCCTCGCCAAAACGCTGCTGGACGAAGAGGGGGTGGCCGTCACGCCCGGCTATGATTTCGACGCGGAACGGGGCGGCCATATGTGGCGGCTTTCCTATGCGGGCGGGAGCGATGACATCCGCGAAGGGATGGAGCGGATCGCGAGATTTGCGGCACGTCGGGGCGGGTTGGACTGAGGGTCAGGCGCATGGCGAGGGCGCGCTGAAAGACCCCATCAGCAGGGCAACAGGGCAGATCCGTTCGCGATGCTCCGGCCCGCCTCAGCGGAAGGGTTCATCCATCCGCAGCAAGCGCTGGTGAAATTTCGGCAGTTGGTCATAGGCGATAAGCCCGCCTTCTTTCGCGGTCCAGCGAATGGCGGCGCGATTGGTTCCGAGGTGCTCGTAGACCGTGCGTTCCACGCGGCGGCTGCGCACTGTCTCGCGTACTGATCGCGCCGAATACCCTTCGAGAAAATGCCCGTCCATTGACGGATACCGCGACAGGAACTGGTAGGAACAGGTGATCGAACCCCGCCGCGCAGCGACATTGGCGACGCCCTCTTCCTGGAGCAGAAAAATTCCGCGAAATTCACGTGTTGGCCCGTCTGTGGCAAGGCCCTGCTGCTCCATCGCATCCTTGGCTTCGTATCCGCGCAGGAAGGTATAGCCGTCCTCGCGAAACACCAGCAGCATCCCCATGACGGCCAGGGTATCGTCCACAAAAGAGCGGCGCGAGAACCGATAGAGGCCAGAGGGAACCACGTCTTCGGGAACCTGGGTGGATTTACGTCCCATGAAGTCGCGGATCGAGGGGTGGTTCAGCAATTCACTGCTACCTTCGGGCACGCTGTCGACCGGTTCCAGCAAGATGCGGGCATCCTTGCCGAAAAACGCACAGATGCGATGCAACACGTCCGGGCGAGGGAAGCTCTCGCCTGACAGATAGCGGTTGAATTGCGTTCGATTTATCCCAAGATCGCGGCAAAGGCTCGCGATGGAGGAATACTCCGCACTCATTTGTCGCAAGTTCGCGCCAAATATATTTCTTATTCCAGCCGGGTCAGTTGGCACCTGACTCACATTCTTGGCAGATCGCAACAAAAGTATGAACTCCGCTAGTCTTTTCCTGTTTACCGCCCCATCTGACGCTAATTGGAGGCAATTCTAATTTGTAGTGACGTTATTTAGCGTCACGGTGCGAACTCTATAGCGACAGAAAATAATTGCAACGACACATTTTGCATAGGGCTTTCACAGGATGGGTCATATGCGGACGCCGATCAATTCCACACAGTGGGGTAAACGGAAACATAATATCCGGAGGGACTGATACATGTTTGGTGTCGTATTGTGGAGCAGCCGGAAAGCGAACTCAGCGGTAATCTGGTGCGAAGACCACGGGGATCTCGCCTATCTCGACCTGTCGGAATACTTTTTGGATCACGCCGGAGATATGGTGCCCGGCGTCAAGACTCCCCAAGCGGGTGATCTTATTCGCTTTGAAACTCAGTGGGTTGCGGCGGTCAGACGCGCACGTCACGCTGTTATGGTGTCACCTGAGCATTGCCCCAACCTGTCAGAAGCCCTCTGCGCTGCGCGTGCAAAGGTCACCGGGGATGCGGCGCGGCGAAACGGTCAGGAAATTACGGTGTCCGGCGGGCCATCAACAGGACGGCGCGGTGAGGTCATCGCGTTTTCGCAAGCGTCCGCGCCCCGCCACGCACAACTTCAGCGAGCGCCGAGGACCGCGCATGCCTTACAGGGTTAGGCTCACGCCGCGCTAGGATCACGCGGCCATGGGATCGGGCGGCGGAGTGTCCCTGCACCAAATGAGCGAGGCGCCGGCGCGCGCCGGCGGATTGCGGCAGAGGCCAGCTCCTGCGACTTTAGGCCACAGACCCGCGAGATAGGGCGGCCACGCCGGTCCGTGCCATTTCGACCAAGCCCAGGGGACGCATGAGGTCGGCGAAGGCGTCGACCTTGTCCGAAGCCCCGGTCAGTTCGAATACAAAGCTGTCCAGTGTGCTGTCGACCACATTGGCGCGGAAGATATCAGCCAGCCGCAACGCCTCGACCCGCTTGTCACCGCTGCCGCTGACCTTCAGCAAGGCCAGCTCGCGCTCTACCGCCGGTCCTTCGACGGTGAGGTCGTTGACGCGGTGCACCGGGACGATGCGGCCCAGTTGCGCCTTGATCTGCTCGATCACCTGGGGCGTGCCACGGGTCACGATGGTGATGCGGCTGAGGTGTCCGGTGTGGTCGACCTCGGCCACCGTCAGACTGTCGATGTTGTAACCACGGCCCGAAAACAACCCGATGACGCGGGCCAGCACCCCCGCCTCGTTGTCCACCAACAGGGCGAGGGTGTGGGTTTCCTCAACATCCGAAAAGGTCGGACGCAGGTTATAGGCCGAATGTTTGTTTGCGCCTTTTTTGATCTGTAGTGCGGACATGTCGATGTCTCCGAATTTCGTGGGGCAGGGGGACGGCGGTCGCGGCCTGGGGCCGGTCAGACCATGACCGCCCCGCCTTCCTTGATGGCATCCTTGGTAGAGGCGTCGCCCAGCAACATCTTGTTGTGCGGCTCACCGCTCGGGATCATGGGAAAGCAGTTCTCGTGCTTTTCCACGAGGCAGTCAAAGACCACCGGCCCGTCATGGTTGATCATCTCCATGATCGCGTCGTCCAGATCGGCCGGATCCTTGCACTGGATACCCTTGGCGCCAAAGGCTTCGGCCAGCTTGACGAAATCGGGCAAGGATTCAGACCAGGAGTGTGAATATCGCTCACCGTGGAGCAATTCCTGCCACTGGCGCACCATGCCGAGGCGTTCGTTGTTCAGGATGAACTGCTTGACCGGCAGGCGGAATTGCATTGCGGTGCCCAGCTCCTGCATGTTCATTAACCACGATGCTTCTCCGGCCACGTTGATGACCAGCGCGTCGCGATGCGCCATCTGCACCCCGATGGAGGCCGGGAAGCCATAGCCCATGGTGCCGAGCCCACCGGAGGTCATCCAGCGGTTGGGCGCCTCGAACGTCAGATATTGCGCGGCCCACATCTGATGCTGGCCCACCTCGGTGGTGATGTAGCGGTCACGCCCCTTGGTCAGCGCTTCGAGCCGTTCAAGCGCGTATTGCGGCTTGATCACCTTATCGGAGGGTTTGTAGTTGAGGCAGTTGATCGCGCGCCACTCCTCGATCTGTTTCCACCACTTTGCAATCGCTTCACGGTTCATCTTGCGGCCGCGCGACTTCCAGACCTTGAGCAGGTCCTCCAGCACATGCCCGACGTCCCCGACAATCGGGATGTCGACGCGGATCACCTTGTTGATCGACGACGGGTCTATGTCGATATGCGCCTTTTTCGAATGCGGGCTGAAGGCATCGAGGCGCCCGGTGATCCGGTCATCGAACCGCGCGCCGATATTGATCATCAGGTCGCAATCGTGCATCGCCATGTTGGCCTCGTAAAGACCGTGCATCCCGAGCATCCCGAGCCAGCCCTTGCCCGAAGCCGGATAGGCGCCAAGCCCCATGAGGGTCGAGGTGATGGGCGCGCCGGTCGCATCCACCAATTCGCTCAACAACTGGCTGGCCGCAGTGCCCGAGTTGATGACGCCGCCGCCGGTATAAAAAACCGGCTTCTTCGCGCTTTCCAGCGCCTCGACCAGTTCGATGATCGAATCCATGTCGCCCTTGACCTGCGGCTGGTAGCGCTGCGCGCTGGCCTTGGCAGGGGGTGTGTAGGTGCCATTGGCGAATTGCACGTCCTTGGGGATGTCGATCAGGACCGGTCCGGGACGTCCCGCTGTGGCGACGTGAAACGCCTCGTGCAGGGTGTGGGCGAGGCCCCCGGTATCCTTCACCAGCCAGTTGTGCTTGGTACATGGACGGGTGATGCCGACCGTGTCGGCCTCCTGAAACGCATCCGAGCCGATCATGAAGGTCGGGACCTGACCGGTTAGCACCACGATCGGGATGGAATCCAGCAGCGCGTCGGTCGACCCGGTCACCGCATTGGTCGCGCCGGGGCCGGAGGTCACCAGAACGACGCCGGGCTTGCCGGTCGAACGCGCGTAGCCCTCGGCCGCATGAACCGCGCCTTGTTCGTGGCGCACCAACACGTGCTGAATATCGTTCTGCTGGAAAATCTCGTCATAGATCGGCAGTACGGCACCACCCGGATAGCCGAAAATCGTGTCGACGCCCTGATCCTTCAGCGCCTGAACCACCATCCTTGCTCCAGTCATCTGCCGTGCCATTTCGCTTCTCCGTTTTGTGACCCTGCCGGGTCGGTCCGTGCCAGTTGAGGCACCTTCGTTCGCATGATGTCGTCCGCGTCGTGATCAAGTCGCGATCAAGCCGGGGTCAAGCTGGACATGGTCAGGCTTTGTCTTGTCTGAGCCTTGGCCAATAAAAAAGCCCCCGGTTGGTTTTCCGGGGGCGCATGGGGTCCTGATCAGGTTCCGGTGCTACCGGCCCATGCGCCTGTTTCCTACGATGACGACTAGCGTTCTCATGCCCGAAGGCTCCTGTTTCTTACGTGCATCTCGAGGATTAGGCAGTTGACAGGGTAAGGTCAACAGCAATTCGCTGCTAAAAATGTCGCTGAAACCGTATTTTCTTTATGAATATTGCGCACTAAGTCAAATTTCTTTGCGAAAGCGCGCTGCGGGCGGAGAATCAGCTTGCCGGAACAGAGCCGGGCGAAGGGCTTGAATGTTGGCGCTGGATGGACCCTGGCATTAGACGCATGGCGGACCGATCTATCCGTCCACTCCTTCAAACCTGCGAACGTGCATGTTCCCCTGTGCAGCGGGCTGCGGCCTTGGCCCGACAAAGGCCAATGGTGAAGCTGCGGTGAATTCCTGAACCACCTGTCCGCGTGGTTCAGCCGGGGTCTGGGACTAGGTCGGACGGTTCAGCGACAACGACAACGGCATGTCCGGCGGGTCATTGACCATGATCACAAGGGCGCCGATGAACTGGCGAGCATGCTGGAAAGCTTTGACGCCGTGACCTCGGGTCAGGCAGATGCCTACCATGGCGCGAAGTAATACGGGGCAGGCCAGCATCCGGCCTGGGTCTATTTTGCCACCGTGCCACCGTGCCGCCGATCACCGCGCGCAAAGCTGGGTAAAAAGAACGCCCGGTCCCGCAAAGGGCCGGGCGTTTTTCACGTTTCGATCAAGATGCGATGCGGCGATAGGTCAGTCGTCGTGCACAGTGCCTAGGTTGGTCATCACCATCTTGGCCACCGACATGTCGCGCAGACCGGAAAGCTGCACATGGCGCGGATCCGCGCGGTAGGCGATCAGCGCATCGGCATCCGGGAATTGCACGCGATGGATTTCGTCCGGGCCGTCGGGCGCGTCGGTCTTGGACGGTCGGTCCACGCCGAGGATCTGCCCGCCGTGATCCTGAACGATGCCGAGGATCAGGTCCTGGAACTTGCGAAAGTCGGCTTCGGCGCCCGGTGCCTCCCAAAGTTCGGCCAAGAGGTTGCAGCTGCGCCCTGTCACACCGATCAACCGCGCGGTGATCTGAGGTCAGGCAGCGAGATATTTGCCACCTGTTCTGCAATCGGGTCGGTCTTGAGCGGGTGGCGTTCACTGTCATAATCGGCGGGGTCGCGCATCCGTGCCCATTCGCCTCCGACATATAGCTCAACCCCCTTGAATTTTGTCTTATAACCCATCTTGGGCGAGCCGGGGACCCAATAGCCGAGGTAGACATAGGGAAGCCCGGCTTCTCGCGCGATCTCGATATGATCGAGGATCATGTAGGTGCCCAGACTGTCGCCGGGGTGATCGGGATCGTAGAACGAATAGACCATCGACAATCCATCATCCAGCACGTCGGTCAGGGCCACCCCGGTCAACCCGCGATCTGGGTGGGTATATTCGATGACTCGCGACCGGATCGGAGTTTCCTCGACCATGGCCGCGAATTCAAAGACGTCCATGTCGGCCATGCCGCCGTCGGCATGGCGATGATCGAGGTAGTCGCGAAACAGTTCGTATTGCTCCTCGGTCGCCCAGGGCGACGTCGCTCGCCGCTGGACCTGCGCATTGCGGCGCTGCGTCTTGCGCTGGCTCTTGCTCGGGGCAAAGGCCGAGACGTCTATGCGCGCGGAAATGCAGGCGGCACAATCCGCGCAGGAGGGCCGGTAAAGAACATTCTGCGACCGCCGAAAACCTTGTTTTGACAAGGTGTCATTCAATTGTGACGCCGCGTCCCCACTGAGCGAGGTAAACAGCTTCCTCTCCATCCGGCCCTCAAGGTAGGGGCAAGGCTGAGGGGCCGTCACATAGAATTGCGGCGTCAGAGGCAGTGTGTGGCGCATTGGTTAATAAAACTGGACTGTTGGGCAGATCGTGCTGATTTCAGGAAACGATACAGAAGGCAGGTGATAAGTCAAAGGTTCAGAGGGGTAACTTCCTTCGCCATCACAAAGTTGCCTGTACGCCGGGGATTTGACGGCGTTTCCTTCCTGTTTGACGGCGAAAAGTCAACCATGTCACGCCTCGAACGGCGAGCGCGAGAATGTGCGTCCAAAGACGAGACACCGGCCCGGCGCGCATGACGGGCCGAACCGGTGTTTGTTTCGATTCGAGGATCAATGGCCTGCGCGACGATTGATTGCCACCGTTCCCAGCACATTGTCCGTCAGGCCTTGCGCCCGCGATCCAGTCAGCATCAACCCAACAGAGACCACCTGCAGCAGTGGAAACGCGACGGAGACCGAATAACCAAGCGTGTGTAAGAAGGCGGTTCCACCATCCAGCCTGTCGCCGTTGCCATCGCGAAGTTCGATAGCCAAGAGACGCATGCCCCAGGTTGCCGAGCCCGAAGCCAGCGTGGACCAGCGGTAGAGAAAGCTGATCACGAGGAACATGAGGGGCAGGAAGAACAACCCGATAAAGGCGGTGAAGGGGACCAGCACCAGAACCAGCGCGCCGATCAGCACGACATCCACCACCCAGGCCATCAACCGCTTGGACGGGACGTCTGCGTAGAATTCAGGTTGCAGGCTCGGGTCGGGAATGGCCCAGGTTTCGGTGGTCATCGTCATCTCCGTAAGGGGGCGTGCGTGCCGGGGGCATCCGGCCGGATCGCGAGGGGCCAATATGGCCCCCCGTGGTGTCGTGGGTCAGGTTGGCCTGGATCAGGCGTTTTCGTCTTCACGCACGGTGTCGTCGCGGGTCTTCTTGGCGCGCTCGTTCATGAATTCGTCGAACTCGGCCTTGTCCTTGGCTTCGCGCAGACGTTCGAGGAAGCTCTCGAATTGCTCCTGCTCTTCCTCCAGGCGGCGCAGCGTCTCCGACTTGTAGTTGTCAAAGGCGACGTTGCCGGAGCTTTTCATCGCGGCAAAGCCGGATTTGCGCATGGCGAGGGACGAACCGTTGGTGCTGCGACAGGATTTGCGAAACATTTGCTTGCTCCAGATCATGTAGAACAGAAGGGCGAGGCCGACAGGCCAGAAGAAGACAAAGCCAAGGACCATTGCGGCGATCCAGGCCCCTTTGCCTTTGCTGTCGAGCCAGGCCTCCGACTTGGCGAGCCAACCCAAAGGGCGGGCGGCGCGTTCGGTGTAGCTAGTGGCGGCGGCGGGGGTCATGTCAGGTGCTCCGTATTCGTTACTGCGTTGGTTTGTTATGATGTGAATGCTTTTCACATTACCAAGATTGGGTCTGCGGTACTCACCTGCAAGGGTTTATGTGAATGTTTTTTACATTAAGCGACTTTATTGAACAAAATCAGCTTGTTGAGATCCGGAAATTCGGAGGAGATCAGCCGGGTTCAGCGCAAAAACGTGATGCGGGGTGCCCGCAGCGGCCCAGATTCGTTCAAAGGTCAGCAGCTTTGGGTCGGTCCACGCGCGGATCGGGTTCAGATGGCCGAGAGGTGCGACACCGCCGATGGCAAAGCCGGTTTGCGCCCGGATCAATGCCGCATCCGCCTTGCATAACGGTTCTCCCGCCAGTGCGCTCGCCTTGGCCTGATCCACCATGTTGCCGCCGGCGGTCAGAAACAGCAAAGCCTCGCCCGAGGTCTCACCGGCAAAGATGATCGACTTGGCGATCTGGTCCAGATGACAGCCGACCCCCTCCGCGGCCTCTTGCGCAGTGCGCGCAGTGCCGAGTTCGACGATTTCAACTTCGATCCCGGCGTCTGCCAGCGCGCGGGAGACGCGTTTCATGCTCTTGCTCATGCGGGCGATCCTGTCGCAGAACCGGGCCATTGACCAGACCCGCCAAGGCAGCGAATGTCGCGCCATGAGCTTTGCCAATCGCCAGACCCGCAGCCCGCGCCCGCATGATCCTGATCGGGCGGCAGATGCCCGCGCGCTTCTGCCCTTGTCGGGGGGGCTGGGCGATCTGATCGCCGGGGCAGGCGGGTGCAGCCCCTTCCTGCTGTCCCTGTTGCAAAAGGAAACCCCTTGGATCGCCGAAGCGCTGGAGGATCCCGAGGCGGCGTTGAGCGATGAGTTCGACCGCCTGCGTGCCATCGAGGTCAGCGCGCCCGAGACGCTGAAGGCCGCGCTTCGACAGGGTAAACGGCGCGTTGCCTTGCTGATCGCGCTTGCCGACCTCGGCGGCGTCTGGCCACTGGAGGAGGTGACAGGTGCCCTCTCGCGCTTTGCCGACCTCGCCTGCGATCTGGCCCTGCGTGCGGTGCTGCGCCCCCTGATCGCGCGAGGGAAATTGCCGGGGATGAGTGAGGCCGACATTGAGACTGGCGCCGGAATGATCATTCTGGCCATGGGAAAGATGGGCGCGGGCGAGTTGAACTATTCATCTGACATTGACCTGATCAGCCTGTTTGACGAAAGCCGCTATGACGCCGACACCTATAACGAGGCGCGTCCGATCTATATCCGCGCCACGCGCGCCATCGCCGCGATGCTCTCCGATATAACCGAGGACGGCTACGTCTTTCGCACGGATCTGCGCTTGCGGCCCGATCCATCTGTCACGCCGGTTTGCCTCTCGACCGAAATGGCAGAACGCTATTACGAGAGCCTCGGGCGAACGTGGGAGCGCGCCGCCTATATCAAGGCGCGGCCCGCCGCCGGGGACATCGCTGCCGGTGAGACCTTTATCGCCGCGCTGCGCCCCTTTGTCTGGCGGCGCCACCTCGATTTCGCGGCCATTCAGGACGCCCATGACATGCGGCAGGCGATCCGCGATCACAAGGGGCACCACGGCGCGATCACTCTGCCGGGTCACGACATGAAGCTGGGGCGCGGCGGCATCCGGGAGGTCGAATTCTTTGCCCAGTTTCACCAGATCATCGCTGGCGGGCGCGACCCCGGTTTGCGGGTCCGTGGCACCGTCGAGGCGCTCGGCCTGCTGTCGGACCGTCAATGGGCTCCGCTGGACGTGACAGAGAGGCTGGCGTCGCATTACCGCGCCCTGCGTGATGTTGAACACCGCATCCAGATGGTGAACGACGCCCAGACCCACGAGCTGCCGCAGTCGGAGGACGGCATCGACAGGATCGCGGCACTGTCGGACATGGATGGGGCGAGCTTCCGAAAGGACCTCAGGCAACGGCTGGAGGAGGTGCACACCACCTGCGAGACCTTCTTTGCACAAGAATCCTGCCGCATGCCGCCCTCGCCAACCCCCGAGGATGCGCCCACCATCTCCCCCGAGTTGATTGAGCGCTGGCGCAGTTATCCCGCCCTGCGTTCAACCCGTGCGCAGGAGATTTTTGCCCGTCTGCGTCCCCGCCTAATGGATGCCCTGTCACGCGCAACAAAACCTGACGAGGCGCTGGTCGCCTTTGACGGTTTTCTGGCCGGATTGCCTGCAGGCGTACAGTTGTTTTCGCTGTTCGAGGCGAATCCTCAACTGATCGACCTGCTTGGCGACATCGCCGGGACGGCACCGGACCTTGCGGTCTACCTGTCGCGCAATTCTTCGGTGTTCGACGCGGTGATCGGCGGGGCCTTCTTTGCCGAATGGCCCGGTGCGGATAAACTGAGCGAGCGCTTGAGTAGACTTCTGGCAGCAGAGGAGGACTACGAGGCCCGGCTCGACACCGCGCGGCGCTGGCAGAAGGAATGGCATTTCCGCATCGGGGTGCATCACCTGCGCGGCCTGATCGGGCCGGTCGAGGCGGCCGAGCAATATTCCGACCTTGCCGACGCGGTCCTGCGCGGGCTCTGGCCGGTGGTTCAGGATAATTTTGCGCTGCGGCACGGCCCGCCTCCGGGGCGCGGGGCGATTGTGATCGGGGCGGGTTCGCTGGGCGCGCGGCGGCTGAATGCGCGCTCTGATCTGGACCTGATCGTGATGTATGACGCCGACGGAGTGGACTCATCCGACGGCAAGCGTCCGCTCGTCTCGCGCGTCTATTATGCCAAGCTTACCAAGGCTTTGGTGACCTCGTTGTCTGCCCCCACGGCTGAGGGTCGGCTTTACGAGGTGGATATGCGGCTGCGTCCTTCTGGCAATCAGGGGCCGGTCGCGACCTCCTGGCCCGCGTTCCGTGCCTATCACGAGACCGAAGCCTGGACCTGGGAGCATCTGGCCCTTACCTCCGCCCGTCCCGTGGCGGGGCCTCAGTCGTTGCGTGAAGATACCGAAGCCTTTCGCCGCACGGTCCTGGCACAGCCCCGCGATCAGCTGGGCCTGCGTCGGGACGTCGCCGAAATGCGGGCCCGCATTGCCGCCGCACGCGGCGAGGCGCGCGATTGGGACATGAAGCTGGGGCGCGGTCGCACGCAGGAGATCGAGTTGCTGGCGCAGGCGGGGATCCTCGCGATCGGGACCGGCGAGTCGGACATCCACGCCGGGTTGGACGCCGCCGCACAGATCGGCTGGATCACTGCCGATCAGGCCAGCGACCTCGATCAGGCCTGGGCGCAATTCTGGGCGTTCAGCCTCACGACCAAGCTCTTGACGTCCCGACCTCTCGATCCCGCCGCCTTGGGTCGCGGGGGGTGGGAGTTGTTGCTACGTGACACCGGTTCGGATAGCTGGTCAGAGCTTCGGGATCATCTCGAAGAGCTGCGTGCGCGCGCCGCGAAGGCGGTGGATGCTGCCTTGGCCGTCGATCCCGAGGAGGCACGCGGCGGGGCAAATGTGGATGAAGAGGACCGCTAGATCATGTCGGAAGACCTAGACGTAAACGATCCAAAGGGGTTGATCCGTGAAAGCTACCGGATCGATGGTTTGGGCGAGGCAGAGTGCCGCTCCATCCTCATCGATTGGGCCTTGAGCCTGCCGGACTCTGTCGCGCAGAAGGATGCGCTGAGCGCGCTGATCGCCCGGCACGCCGATCAGGCGCATGATCATCCAATGACGCGCTTGATGTCCGAGGGGCTGCATACGTTCCCCGTCACAGGACGCCGTGGCGGTTGGGCGGCACGGCGCAAGCACTAAGGGTGCTGGGCGGTGCTTATGCGGGCGATTTGGGGCCTGGGTGCGCCAAGGCGTTCACCATCCCCGTGCCTCGGCTGGATGCGGCGAACCGATCCCCTGCGCCCAGTCGTCCCGGTCCAGTCCGTCACGGCCCGATCCAACGCGACCAGATCAGCGCCGCCTCATCGCGGAATAATAGGTTGGCGGGCCCGCACGCGACCGTTTGGTAGACGCATTCCCGAGGACCTGTTCATACAGGTGGGCGCCGGGTAACCGAACCACGGTCCGGACAGAGCCAGCTCCCTCGGATTTGCTTAAGGCCACCGGAATGTTACCGTTCACGAGAAGGGCAGCACCCGCCACGGATTGAGATAGTCGGTCCACCGGTCCCCGACAAGGGCCTAGGCGAAATGGCGGCGAGGTTTGTCGTGAGGGCGAGCCTATGGCCGAGCGTGTCGGTCAACCCCGTGCGCGTTCGACGATCAATCCGTCACCATTCCATACTCCGCCAATTCCTCTTCGGTCAGGATGTAGATGGAGTTTGGTGGCGTCGACAGGCCGTGCGTCATCATCATCGGATCGATGCCCATCTCGTCGAGGTAGCGCATCACCTCGCCCTGACCGCGCTGGATGTCCTGCACGGCGAGAAACGCCGGGAGGAAGGTGTTCTCTCCGAAAAAATGCTGGTGCACGCCGACGCGGCCTCCGCTCTCGACCACCCGTTCTGTCCCGGCGGCGAGCATGTAGGGGCAGGCGGACAGGCAGACGTCGCGCGCACGCACGGTGGTGGTCTTTCCGGCGTCGCGCAGCGCGCGCCCGATGCTCAGCGCATCCGTGACGGACCCGCCCGGCGAATGCAGCACGATCTGACTGGCGGAGGAGGTGGCGATCTGCGTCACGATCCGCTCGCCGTCGCCCGCCTCGATGCGCCCGGTCAGGAGGGCGCGATTCCCGTCCAGCGGCTGCAGAACCAACCGGTCGGGCATCGGCCCGTCAATCTCGGTTCCCGGCGACGCGGGCATCGTCGGATCATAGCGCCGCGTCTGATCGCCGGGCCGGGTCGGCTGATCGAAAGCAGGGGCGGCGGGGCCGCCGCCCGGCCAAACGAAATCACGCCCGAGATCACCGAGGAAGAGCACAAGCGCCAGCACCAGCTGGAAGACCAGAACGCCTGTCAGCATGCGACGCACGGGGCGCAGCTTTTCCTGATCGCTCATCATGATGAGGGTTTGTCCTCGGTGTCCGTTTCCGATGCCAAAGGTGACGAGACGGGTTCCGCCGCGGGAGGCGCGGACGGGGGCACCGGGTCAGGCGGCGCAGCGCCGGCTGGACCAAATGGCGTGGGCGGCGGTGACGCGAAATAGGCGCGATCCACGTCACGTGCCGCGTGCAGGGCGGCACGCAACTCGGCGATGGTCATGGTGTCCTCGATGGCGGCGCCCTCGCGCCCTTCGCGGATCAGCCCTTGGGTGATTGCCACGATCAGTACCAGCACGCCGGGCAGGAGGTCGATGGCAATCGCGCCGGCCCAAGAGGGGATGAAGTTGCGGGCATAAAGGATCACCGCATCGGCAGCGGAGATCGGGGTGTAGGTGGACTCCGGCGGGGGCGGGATCGCAATGACCTCAGCCGCCGCGCGCTCCAACGTCTCGGCGCGCTGCTGCAACACCTCCAGCACCGACGAAATCGTTGCAGACTGATCGTTCCGATCCTCTGCCGTGCGCCCGTCGAGTTCCGGCAGCACGACTGAGGCAGCAAGGTCCTGCGCCGCCCTTTGCACCAGCGGCGCCACGGACAATTGCCTGAGCTGGGTGATCAACCCCGCCAGCTGCACCGCCTGTTCGGAAAACTCGACCGAGCGCGCCTCGACCGGGCCGGGTTCAACCGTCAGCGCGCGCATCCGGGACAAGAGCGCGTTGCCTTCGGCAAAGGCCGAGGTGACGAGAGGCGCCTGCGAGGCGATCTGTGTTTCCAGCCCGGCAAGCTCCGCCGATTTCTGCCGCAACACCCGGAACACCGCACCGCGCCCGGCCATGCCCGAAAGCGTGCCGGCAGCTTCCTGTTCCGAGAGATCCTCGAACGACTGGCGCACTCGCGCGACGTCCCGCTCCAACCCTTGGGCGGAAATCGCGATTTCGTTCGTCCGCTCCAGCGTTCCCTGATAGCTTTGCACCGTGACGGCGAGGTGTTGTTCCACCGCCGCCGCGCCGGCCAGCGCCGCCGCGTTCAGCCAGGATGACATCGCGATGATCGCGAGCGACCCCAAGCCCATGGCCCCCAGAAGGCCCGTTCTGGACTTGGCGGTTCGCATCGCCGGAAACAGCCGCATCATATAGGACCAGAAGACAAAAATGCCGGTTGAAACGGCGATGGAATAGGCGATGGCGGCAAAGGCCTTCATTGCGCCGTCACCGTCGAGCAGGGTCGACACGCCCAGGTAGGTGTAGATCCCCGAGGCCACCGCCAGCACGCCAAGCGCCGCGCCGGTAAAGCTGTCGAGCCAGCCAAGGTGGCCCTCAAGCTCGCGCGCCATGCGCGTGCCGCGATCGGTCGGTCTGCTCATCTGCTGTCCCCGGTCATTCCGTGGACCCAAAAGTGAGCCCACGGTTGGAAAAGTAGGGCGGAGCAGGGGGTTATACCAGTCAATCAGCCCCGGTCTTGTATTTGTTCACGAATTGTTCATGATTTACGCATGACAGAGACCCCGCCCGAAACCGCCTTTGACCCGACCCTACTGCAACCCGGCCAACTGATCGCGCGTGGCGTCGCGCGTCTGCTGGCCAGCCATGATTACTGGGGGTTGGAAGAGTTTGTGCCCGCCCGTGGCCTGCGCGTCGATGTCATGGCCATCGGCCCGAAAGGTGAGCTGTGGTGCATTGAATGCAAGTCGAGCCGGGCGGACTACCTGAGCGATGCGAAATGGCAGGGCTACTTACCCTATTGCGACCGGTTCTTCTGGGCCGTGGGACCCGATTTCCCGGTGGAACTGCTACCCGAAGAGAGCGGATTGATCATTGCCGACGCCTGGGGCGGCGAGATTGTCCGCATGCCCGATGAGGACAGGCTGAGCGGCGCGCGACGCAAGGCCATGACGCAGAAACTGGCCCGCGATACGGCGCGGCGGCTGGCCTGCGCCCGCGACCCGCACGCGCCTGGTGGGATGATCTAGCGGCGCTTGCGGCCCATGCCTTCGGCGGCCTGCGCGGCGGCCATGATCTCTTCGGCGATCTCGCGGGCCTCGTCGGGTTCGAAATCCATCGGGATCTCCAGGGTGCCCGCGTCGATGAACAGGCGCACCATCCCCTTGTCGGTCGGTCCGATCTGAAGATTCGCTTCGATGTCTCGTTCGGTGTCGATGCCCATTGCGGCCTCCGGTCTGCAGGTGCGTTTGGCTAGCGCAGGGGGGGTGAAACTGCAAGGGCGCTGCGCAGGCCGTGGCGCGACGCGGCCTGACGAAGCTGGCTCTGCGCATATTGGGCGGATGAAGGACGGCTCGGCAAGTTATCAAAAATGGAAACTTTCCTGAACTCACGGTCTTGCATTCGTGCGACGAGAACTGTAATTGCGCCAGCACGTGCCGCCTTAGCTCAGTTGGTTAGAGCACTGGTTTGTGGAACCAGGGGTCCCCCGTTCGAGCCGGGGAGGCGGTACCATTTCCCCATTTTTAGACTGCTGGTGTATCGGGCGCGCCTCGCACCAGAGATCTGGCAGATGTCGGAAGCCTAGGTTTGACCCAAAGGGGCTGATCGATCAAAGACGTCAGTCCGGCAACACCAGTTGGGTGCCCGAAACCTCGGTTCCGTCCGTACGGTAGACCAATGCGCGGCCTGTCTCTGTGACGATCATATACCAGCCTTTGCCTGCAGTGACCGCCTGAACCTCGACCCCTTCGGGCAGGGTGATCGCCGCGGGCAGGTCGGGAAACACCGTACTGACGGGATCTTCGCGGAAACGGATGACAATCAACACGATCAGGACTAGAAGCCCGACGATCATCACCCCCGCAAGGACCGACACCAGCACCCGCAGGAAGCGAAGCTGGGGAATGTCCTGATCGTCGACGTTAGGAGTGTTCGTGTCCACAGAGCGCCTGTCCATTCGTATCGGGGCCAATCCGCCCGCCCGCTTTGATAAGGCCTTGGCGCGCGATGTACCAGAGGCCGCCGCCCTGTCACGCACCCGCCTTGCGCGGTTGATCGGTGAGGGCGCGGTCACGCGCGGCGGCGTGCCCGTCACAGACCCCAAGGCCAAAGTGGCCGAAGGCGACGTCATCGAGATCGCGCTGCAACCGGCCGAAGAGGTCGATACCATCGCCGAGGACATCCCCCTCACGGTGGTCTACGAGGACGCTGCGCTGATCGTGATCGACAAGCCCGCCGGAATGGTCGTGCATCCTGCGCCCGGCTCGCCGAAGGGTACGCTGGTCAATGCCTTGCTGCACCATTGCGGTGATAGCCTCTCGGGGATCGGCGGTGAAAAACGCCCTGGCATCGTGCACCGGATCGACAAGGAGACGAGCGGCCTGCTCGTCGTCGCCAAATCCGACAAGGCGCATCACGCGCTGGCCGCGCAGTTCGAGAAACACTCGGCCGAACGTGCCTATCTGGCGGTCTGCCACGGCGCGCCCGATCCCGGCGATGCGCGCCTGCGCGGCGTCCGGGGGGCAAGCTTTGAGGCCGGCGGGGTGCTGAAACTGACCACCGGGCTGGGCCGTCACCGCACCGATCGGCAGCGTCAGGCCGTGACCTTTGAGGGCGGGCGGCACGCAATCACCCGTGCGCGCATCCTTGAGAGTTTCGGGCAGGGCGCGGCGGCGCTGATCGAGTGTCGCCTGGAAACCGGGCGCACCCATCAGATCCGCGTGCATATGGCCCATGCCGGCCACGCGCTGGTAGGGGATCCCGTCTACGGCGGGCGGCGTCGCGCCGGGGCGGCGTCCCTGGGCGAGGTCGCGGCGCGTGCGATCAACGGCTTTCCCCGGCAGGCACTGCACGCCGCTGTGCTGGGGTTCAACCATCCCGACGACGGCCGCGCACTGCGCTTTGAGGCCGCGCTGCCGGCGGACATGCAGGCCCTGCTCGACGTGCTGCGAGGGTGAGGGGCCCCCGCATCTGCGCACGAGGGCCGCAGGCGGGACCGCCGCACACCGGTGACACACACATCCGCGTGAAATCGCCGAAATGTGGCCGGCCATGCGACGGAAACCGCTTCATCATGCGTTAATATTTCAGACGTATCGATCTTGAACGCGATGCGACACGTCCCTAGATGCCATGTTAATCCCCTAAACATTGGGGTTCGGAAAAACGAAGGACAGGGTTATGGCCAATTACGCAAATCTCCCCGCACCGACGCCGGAAGGCGGGATGAACCGCTATCTTCAGGAGATCCGGAAGTTTCCGCTGCTGGAACCCGAAGAGGAATACATGCTCGCCAAGAGGTGGGTCGAGGAACAGGACACCGAAGCCGCGCACCGGATGGTGACCTCGCACCTGCGTCTCGCCGCCAAGATCGCCATGGGCTATCGCGGCTATGGGTTGCCGCAATCCGAGGTGATCTCCGAAGCCAACGTCGGCCTGATGCAGGCGGTCAAACGCTTTGACCCCGAAAAGGGCTTTCGCCTCGCGACCTACGCGATGTGGTGGATCCGCGCCTCGATCCAGGAATACGTCCTGCGGTCCTGGTCGATGGTGAAGCTCGGCACGACCTCCGCCCAGAAGAAGCTGTTCTTTAACCTGCGCAAGGCAAAGGCGCGGATCGGCGCGCTGGAAGACGGTGACATGCGTCCCGAGAACGTCGCGCAGATCGCCCATGATCTCGGCGTAACGGAGGCTGAGGTGATCTCCATGAACCGGCGGATGTCGGGCGGGGATGCCTCCCTCAACGCGACCGTGGGGGCCGAGGGCGAGGGCACGATGCAGTGGCAGGACTGGCTGGAGGACGAAAGCGCCGACCAGGCCGGCGACTACGCCGAGCGAGACGAAATGGACACCCGCCGCGAACTGCTGGGCGAGGCGATGAGCGTGCTGAACGAGCGCGAGCGCGATATCCTGACGCAACGCCGCCTGAGCGAAGAGACCATCACGCTGGAGGACCTCTCCACCCAATACGGCGTCAGCCGCGAACGCATCCGCCAGATCGAGGTGCGCGCGTTCGAAAAGCTGCAACTGCAGATGCGTGAATTGGCGCAGGAGAAGGGGATGCTGGCCTCGGCGGAGTGAGTTTGTCGTCGGGTAAATTTGGGATTGGGGTAGGACCTGCCGGGGAGGTGGGCCATTACCTCGCGCAGCCGAGATAGAGTTACATCAATGGCATACTTGGAATAGCGATCATCGTGATCGTAGGATTGTCGAGCGGCGGGTTCACGACTCCGGGATCGTTGACGCCACTATGCGCTTCGTCGTCGCCAAAAACCTCTCCTCCCCGAATGACGATGTCAGACGCCGCCAATCTACAAATCGTCGACCTTGAGGCTTTCGGTTTCCAGTTTCTCGATCAACCTGCCAAATCGGTTTTCGCGTGCATGAAGGATGGTGCGTTTCGTCACGCAGAGCGATCCGGCTTCCTCAGACATGTGTCATCGGGACGGATACCCGATCGGGCAGCCGCAGTCACCATTCAGCGCCCGACATCATCGCCCCTTAATCCGGGGCGATTTTTCACGGGGTCAGCAGCGTGACGCCCTCGATACCGGCAATGTCTTCGGCGTCTTCCTCGTAGGCGTCGGTGAGGTATTCAAAGACCTCGGAGGGCCAGGCGGGCAGGTCGAGGTCTTCTTCCACCGCTTCGGGAATCGCGTATTTGTCGAGAAAGACGGTCATCGCGCGCCGCTTCTGGCTTTCCGTCATGGTCGGATTATCGGCGAAATAGGTGCGGAAACGTTTCATGCCCTCGACCGACATGATCTCGGAGAGCAGCTCAAAGGCTCCGCGGATCTTCGCGCCTTCCGGCAAGCCGGACATGATGCGAATAATTTCGCCATAGATCAGCGGGCTGTCCTCGTTGCTCCAGACGGTGATCGGCATTTCGGGCGCTATGGTGCGCATTCGGCGGATCAGGTCCGACCAGCGCAGGGTGCCGGGGTCGGTGTTGTTGAGGATATGCTCAAGCCGCACGCCGGTTGTAGCGGTGTGCAGGGCGGGGATGAACGTGCCGGGATCGCGCAGGGCCAGAAAGAGCTCGATCTCGCATCCCGGGAATAATTGCCGCAGGTCGGCCAGACGCTGCTCTGCCATCGGATAGAACTGCCCCTCCTTGATCGCCATGCGTGGGGTGCCAAAGAAGTTGTCATTGAGAAGCACCATGTGGTCCGCCTCATCCGCCTGCAGGATCGCGTCCAGCAAGACGTCTTTCGCCTCGGGCGAGGGGGTCCCCTCATCCAGCGCGTGGATCGCTTCGCGCAACAAAATACGGTAGTTGGCTTGCGGCGGAACAGAAACCCGTTGCGCCAGCAGGTCGTCACGGTTGCGCGCCAGGGTTTTGGCCAGGCGGCCTTCATCGGTGCAATGTGCGCCGACATGCAGGGCAATCTTCATGCGCGCGTGTCTCCTTTGTCCGACATGGGGCCTTGGGCTGCGTCCTGCGCCGCGACCGTCGTCGGGGGGTTAGCCGAAATGGGGCAGGGTCGGAATATAGCGCATCGGCTGGACAGTAAAACACGTTTCGGGCAACAGACGGGCATGGACGCGCTCTCTTCTTCTTCATCCGGTCGGGATCGGCTGCGCTGGCCGGACCTCTGGTCGCTCGGCGCCGCGGGCATTGCGCTGGTTGTCGTGGCCCCGATCCTCGCCGTTGTCTGGATCGCCCTCGCGCCTCTGGTAGGGGGGGGCGACGCGCCGTCGGTCTGGGGGCATCTCTGGGCGACAACTCTGCCGCGCTACCTGCGCACGACGCTGATCCTGATGTTCGGAGTCGGGGCGCTGACCGCGACGGTCGGGACAGGTGCCGCCTGGCTGGTTGCGCGCTACCGCTTTCCGGGCGTGCGTTGGATCGAGTGGGCGCTGTTGATGCCACTGGCTGTTCCGGCTTACGTCGGCGCCTATGCGCTGGTTGATTTTCTGGAATACGCCGGTCCGGTGCAGGGGATGCTGCGCGACCTCATGGGCTGGCAATCGGCGCGGGACTACTGGTTTCCCGAGATACGCTCGCTCGGCGCGGCGATCCTCGTGTTGTCGGCGGCGCTATACCCTTACGTCTATTTGTTGACGCGCGCGGCGCTGCGCGAGCAATCCGGCGGCGGCGAAGAGGTCGCCATGTCGCTCGGCGTCGGCCCCTTCGCGCGGTTCCGCCGGGTCGGCCTGCCACTGGCGCGTCCCGCGATCGCCGCAGGGGTGGCGATCGTGATGATGGAATCGATCAACGATTTCGGGACGGTGGATTATTTCGCGGTGCAGACGCTGACCACGGGCATCTTTACCACATGGCTGGAGAGCAATTCCGCCGCCGGGGCGGCGCAGATCGCCTGCGTTGTGCTCGCCCTCGTCGTCGCATTGGTCCTGCTGGAGAAATTTTCCCGCCGCCGGTCCCAATTCTACACGCTCTCGAGCCGCCATCGTCCCGTCGCGCAGCGCCATCTGCGCGGGCCATCGGGGATTGCGGCGATGGTCTTGTGCCTGATCCCGATCCTCTTCGGCTTCGTCTTACCGGCAGGCGTTATCGCGTCCCATGCGCTGGGCCGGGTGGGGGAGTGGGTCGATCCGGCGTTGCTGCTGGCATTGTGGCATACGGTCTTTGTCGGCGGCTTGGCGGCTGTCGGTACGGTGTCCGCGGCAGTTTTCCTGGTTTACGGCGTGCGATTGTCGGGCCGGATGCTACCCCGTCGACTGATGCCGATCACGACCATCGGCTACGCGGCGCCGGGCGCGGTGCTGGGGGTCGGTATCCTCATCCCGCTGGCGCGTATGGATCACTGGATAGCCGACGGTGTCGAATCCCTGAGCGGCGTAGATATTGGGTTGATCTTGACCGGGTCATCCTTTGCCCTGGTGCTGGCCTATGGTGTGCGGTTTTTTGCGATCGCGCAGGGCGCGGCGGACGGAGCCTTTGGCCGCGTGTCGCCGTCACTGCCCATGGCCGCGCGCTCCCTCGGGCGGACACGCGGTGGGGTCTTGCGTGCGATTTACGCGCCGCTGGTGCGCGGATCGCTCGCCTCGGCCTTGCTGTTGGTTTTTGTGGATTGCGTCAAAGAGCTGCCGGCCACGCTTCTGCTGCGTCCCTTCAACTACGACACCTTGGCGACGCGGGTGCACGATCAGGCCAGCCTGGAGCAGCTGGGCGCCGCAGCCCCCGGCGCCATCCTCATCATGCTGGTCGGCCTCATCGCCGTTGGGTTCCTTGCCCGCGCGAACCGTTGATCTGGGGGTAGCGGGATGAGGTTGTGCGGTGGTGGTTCGATCTTTGTTGCAGGGCGTGGCGACAGGTGTCTTCACTATACATTGCCGTTTCCAAGAGGGGCGAATTGGCTAACGCTGGGTTCGTCGTCCGATTGACTATGCCTGGCAGCAATGTGCTGGTCAAAATCGCAATACATCGCAAATCTGTCTTGAAGGGCGCGCGTGTTGCGTTTAGACGGACGGTCGCGTGACCTGATAGCTTGTGCAGTCCTATCGTAAACGGTGGAGCGACCCATGCAAGCAGCACGAAACCAGTCGCATCCGTGCGGCAAATGTTAACTAGCAAGGCCGACTTGGGCCGCGATAGAGAAAAACGCCGCACTAGCTCAGCTGGTAGAGCATCGCATTCGTAATGCGGAGGTCAGGGGTTCGAATCCCTTGTGCGGCACCATTTCATTTTTCCCATCTCAAACGCATCTAACGATGGCTGTGGTCATATGAAACGGGACATCAGAGCGGCTTGAGCCATGTAGGCGCTGTTTCGCTTGAGTATTTGATTATCCCGCTTGTGTTTGATACTGAAAGCGGCGCTGTCGGATAGTCATTTCCTTGACCTGCTCTTTTTCTCTCAGAATGTCTTTATTGAGCTAATGGGATGAACTGCCTTCCCACCGAGACGCAGCTATTGTTGCGAGGAATGGTGGAGAAGAAGGAGCATTCTGATGGATACCGCGGTTCTTGGGATTGATTTGGGCAAAACGGTTTGCAGCCTTGCGGGGCTGACGGCGCGGTCGTTTTCCGCAAACGTATCCAACCATTCCTTCTGTTGGGTTTCCGCGCGAATTTGGGGCCGTGTCTCGTTGGGATGGAGGCATGCGGCGACGCGCATCATGTCGGTCGCTTTTGCATGCAATACGGTCATGAGCCGCGCCTGATGTCTCCCCTTTACCTCCGGCCCTACGTGCAGGTGCATAGGAACGATGATCGGGAAAGGGCCGGAACTGGCGATTGATCTTGTCCAGCGGACATTGATCGGCAGGCTGACGATGGGTGGCTTTGATCTTCTTGCCCCGCCGAACGCCTTGAATGCCAAGCTGGCCTATCAAACGCTCGACGGTGCATCGGGCGATATCAACCTTCTCGCGCTTCATTGCATGCCACAGCTTGCGCGCGCCGTAGACAGACCGGTTCTTCGTCCAAACATTCTTCATCTCCTTGCGAAGATACACATCTCGCTTGGCCCGATCCGATGCCCGGTCAGGATCACGCTCGATGGCAAGGCGTTCATAGAAAGTCGAGGGGCGATTTGCAGCACTCGGCAGATCGGCTCGACCCTATGCTCTGCGCGATGGTCCTTTATGAAGGCAATCATTTGCGGAATGGGCGGTCGAGCTCCGTCCCGCTGCCCGGAAGGGCTTTGCGGAGCAAGGTTCCGAGAGGGGCAAAATAAGCAGATGCCTTCTTGAGGATCTCGTTGGCCTGACGAAGCTGCCGGTTCTCGCGTTCAAGCTCCTTGATGCGATCACGCTCTGCCGTGGTCAGGCCGTCGCGCTTACCAGTATCCGTCTCATGCTGCTTGACCCAGATGCGTAAGCTGTCTCTGCTGCATCCAACCTTCTGAGAGATCGACAAGATTGCTGCTGATCTGCTCGCGTATTCGCCCTCGTGATCCAATACCATCCGCACCGCTCGGGCGCGCAGTTCCTCTGGATTACGTGTTTCGTTTTTCGTCTTTCGTAAGCGGTGCGCGGTTCACACGTGATTGACGTAGTTCCAGGGCAGGAGCAGGTTGATATCGGTCTGTTTGTGCCCGCGAGCAATGGCTGTCAGGACA
>PAPR01000013.1 GCA_002709085.1 Pseudooceanicola sp.
GACCTACCAGCGCGAGGTCGCCCGCCAGCACAAGCTGATGCTGAAAGCTGATCATGCGCACCAGCAACTGCTCTTGGTGGTCCAAGGGCTGAAACGCCTATTCGCCGATGAGCACTTTGTGACGCTCCTGCGCGCCGAAGGCCTCGACAGCCTGCCGAAATACCTCGCCGACCGCATTGAAACCGCCTGAACCCCGAAAAGGAACATCCCATGAATGATCTCAGCACAGTAAAGCCGCTTTACCCCGGGGCCTTTCCTCAGCCTGACGCGGACGACAGCGACGCGCCCTATCCCAAGGCGCCGTTGAACCTGACCCTCGGGTTTGATCTTGAGACCTTCCAGATCCCGCTCGAAGAGCTCATGCCATCGAAAAAGGTCCCCGACGGTGTGATGACCACGCGCAAGTTCAAGCAGATCGTTTCTTCGATCCGGGAAATCGGTTTGATCGAACCGCTTTCCGTGATCAAGCCGGACCAAGATGCGGCCGGGTTTCTGCTGCTGGATGGCAATCTGCGGGTGCTAGCGCTGAAGGAACTGGGCCAGGACACGGCGCCCTGCTTGATCGCCAAGGATTTTGAGACATATACCTACAATCACCGGATCAACAGGCTTTCGACGGTGCAAGAGCACTACATGCTGCGCCGCGCCATTGACAAGGGCGTCAGCAAGGAACGGCTTGCACGCGCGTTCAACGTGAACCTCTCGACGATCAACAGCCGGATTAATCTGCTGCATGGGATCTGCCCAAAGGCGGTGGAATTGCTTCAGGACCACCAGTTCACGCCGGATGTCACCCGGCACCTGCGCAAGATGAAGGCCGCGCGGCAGATCGAGGCGGTCGAGCTGATGATTGCGGCGAATACGATCACGGCCGCCCATGCGGACGCCCTCTTGAAGGCCACGCCGCCGGAACAACGCACCGACTACAAGCCGCCGCAGCCGGAGCAGCCCAAGGGCGATCCGCTGGAGCAGATCGTCAAGCTTGAGCGCGAAATGAGCCAGGTGCAAGAAAAGTACAAGCACGCCGAAGAAAACTATGGGTCCGAGCTGCTGAACCTGGTCGTTGCCAAGGGCTACCTGAAAAAGCTGATGGAGAACGAGGCGGTGCGCTCCTACGTGGTGCGGTATGCGTCCGAAATCCTCGAGCAGTTCGAACTGGTACTGAACACGGTCAGCATGGAGGAGGCCGTGGAACAGGCGGAGCGCGAGGAAGGGACAGGCGGGACCGCGTCGGCGGTGCAGGCCCAACCGACGCAAGATGGCGACGATGCAATGTCAGACCCGAGCGTGGACGGAAAAATCGGGTGATGGACACGGCTCGGGATGAGCCTCGGAAATCTTTGCCCGAGCGACTGACCTAAAAGCGACATGTGGTCGTGTGTCGAGGAGCTATCGCCACGCAACGCTCGGGGGCGGTGCCCAATCGGGTTCATAATGTGCTCTTATGCTGACAGGATCGCTCAGTTATGAACTTGTTACAGTGAAGGCTACAGCGCGGGTGCGAGCATGAATTCCAGCCGCAGCCTCACTCCGGGCGAGGCTCCGCTTAGGTTTGAGCACCCAACTCGCAGGTCGACTGCGGCGATTGTCTTAACGAAAACCTCCTGAAACGCTGAATTTTCCGCTTGTTCGCGTGCGCAGCATTTGCTACCGTTCGAAACTGAGCGATGTGCAAGCTATTTTCATTATCACCTTTGCATCCAACAAGGCGCCCAGCGGGCAGTCCTTGTGCGGTAGCCTGAGAAAATCCCAAAATGACCAGCAAGCGCACTAAGCTGCAGGAAGACACGCATTTTCGTGTGCTTCGTCTTCTGCAAGAGAACCCTGAAATGTCACAGCGTGAGTTGGCGGCAGCCGTTGGAGTGAGCGTTGGAGGCATGCATTATGTGCTGAATGCCCTGATTGATAAGGGGTTAGTGAAGTTGGGGAATTTCACGGCGGCGGAAGACAGGCGCCGGTATGCCTATATTCTTACACCGAAAGGTATCAAGGAAAAATCATTGATTGCTGGAAAATTCTTGAAGCGAAAGATGGCGGAGTATGAGGCTTTGAAGGCGGAGATTGATGCTCTCGCCTCGGAGTTCGGTGAGGACATTGAAGAAGTGTTTGAGCGAGGGCGCTGAGAGTTTTGCGTTATCGGCGGCTGGAGTGCCGTAATCGCCATTTGCCAATCGCGGCCCATTTTAGCGTTTCGCCATAATAACCGGATCCATCGGATCCTCAGGCACCAAGCCCCCAAAAGATCCTCTTTCGACCAACACAACGGTTCACAACAGAAGAAATCGATCCATGGATACGAGAACGACCAAAGACACTTTGCTTCAGAAGCTTTCCGATCGAACGGCCGTCACAGGAGTGATCGGGTTAGGCTATGTCGGCTTGCCATTTTGTATGGCCGCGGTACGCAAGGGGCTGACGACGGTTGGCTTTGACATTGATCCGAGCAAGTGCGCCGCATTGGCCGAAGGGCAAAGCTACTTGAAGCACCTCACAAATGCATCAATCACAGAACTGACGATCTCGGGACGGTTCGAAGCCACTACAGACTTTGCTCGACTGTCCGAGCCTGACATCTTGGTTATTTGCGTTCCAACCCCGCTCACTCGGCATCGTGAGCCTGATCTCTCTTATTTGATTCAGACGACTGAACAAATCGCTAAGGCAATTCGTCCAGGTCAGATGATAATTTTGGAATCGACGACTTATCCGGGAACCACGGATGAGGTCATGCGTCCAATCCTTGAAACGTCTGGATTGCGAGCGCACGAGGAATTCTATCTTGCGTTCTCGCCTGAGCGAGAGGACCCGGGAAACGAGAATTTCACCACATCGACAATTCCAAAAGTAGTTGGGGCTGATACTCCAGAAGCTCGAGCCGTAGCCGAAGCCTTCTATTCTGTCTTCATCGACAAAGTGGTAATGGTTTCTAATACCAGAACTGCCGAGACAGTGAAACTCACCGAGAACATCTTTCGCAGCGTAAACATTGCCTTGGTTAACGAGATGAAGATTGTCTGCGAAGCCATGGGCGTTGACATCTGGGAAGTGATTGATGCTGCGAAAACCAAACCTTTCGGCTTCATGCCCTTCTATCCGGGACCAGGTCTGGGCGGCCACTGCATCCCAATTGATCCCTTCTACTTGTCCTGGAAGGCCAAGGAGTTCGACATCACCACGCACTTCATCGAATTGGCCGGCCAAATCAACTCTGCAATGCCGTATCGTGTGGTTGAGAGGTTTGCGCTCGCCCTCGACGAGCGTAGCGGAAAAGGATTGAACGGTGCCCGTGTGCTAATCGGCGGTATCGCCTACAAGAAAAATGTCGATGATATGCGAGAGAGCCCTGCACTCAAGCTGATTGAGCTGCTCGAAGCGCGGGGCTCGAAAATCGAATATTTCGACCCCTATGTACCAAAGATCCCAATGACCCGTGAGCATGCCGAGTTGGCAGGGCGGGAGAGTGTCATCTGGCGCGAGGACCTGACTGCAGGCTATGACGCAACACTGATCGTGACCGATCATGACGGGGTGGACTATGCCGCGATGGTCGCCCATGCACCACTGCTGGTCGATACCCGAAACGCCTGTCGAAAGTCGGGTGTTCTGGACGCTTCGATTGTCCTCGCCTGATCCGAAACACACCATGACACACACCGATCCAATTCGCGTCGCCTGCATCGTCGGCGCCCGGCCCAACTTCATGAAAATGGCACCTATCCTGAAGGTCTTTCGGGAACATGGCGGCTTTGCCGCTCGTCTCATCCACACCGGTCAGCACTATGATGTCGAGATGAACGCGGTGTTCTTTCAGCAACTCGGACTGCCGGAGCCCGACCTCAACCTCGAAGTTGGATCGGGCACCCAGACCGAACAAACCGCTCGAATCATGATGAAACTCGAGCAGGCCTTCAAGGCCCAACGCCCTGACCTCGTGCTGCTGGTTGGCGATGTCAATTCCACCCTGGCGGCGGTGCTCGTCGCGGCCAAGCTGCGCATCCCGGTCGCGCATGTCGAGGCCGGCCTGCGAAGTTTCGATCTCGACATGCCGGAGGAGATCAACCGGCTGGTCACCGACCGGTTGTCGGATCTGCTGCTCACCACCGAGCGGGCGGCCGAGGCTCAACTGAGAAGCGAAGGCATTGCGGCAACGGCGATTCATTTCGTCGGCAACGTGATGATCGATACGGTGTTCGCCAACCTTGAAAAGGCGGTGCCTGTCGCGGAAACGCTCGCCGCCCGTGGCTCGGACGCTGAGATCGCACGGACGGTGGCCGCGCGTTATGCGTTGGTCACCTTGCATCGCCCCTCCAATGTCGATGACCCGCAACAACTTGGCGGCCTCCTGTCGGTCCTTGCCGCTCTCTCCGAACGGATACCAATCGTGTTCACCATGCATCCCCGGACCCGGGCACGGATCGAGGCGGCGGGGCTGACCGGTCTGGTCGACCGGCCGGGGTTCTTCGCCGTGCCGCCGCTCAGCTACTTCGAAATGCTGGGCGCCACCCGCGATGCCACAATTGTGGTAACGGATTCCGGCGGACTGCAGGAAGAAACGACCGTGCTCGGTGTCCCCTGCCTGACGGTACGGAACAATACCGAGCGGCCGATCACGATCGACGAAGGAACCAACACGCTGGTAGGGTCCGCTCCGAGCGCATTGGAAAAAGCCTTAGCCACGGCACTGAGCGCTGACCGCCGGAGCGGAAAAATACCCGAGCTTTGGGATGGCCACGCTGCTGAAAGGATAGTGGGCGTCATCGAAGCCTATTTCGCGGCCAAGCAGAACGAATGAAGGCCTGTCGTGATCCGGAGGCTGAAGCGGGTCCGTTACCTGCGACTCAGGCTCGGCTCAGAGCCGGCGAAAGAGCTCTTCGCCACTCTGTTCGGCTCCAGACCGGGAAGCCGCCCGAGAGCAATCGAATGGCATTCGGTTCGGTCGATATGAGTGGGTGCCCGTGGTGAATTCCAAAAATACTCCCACGACGGACCTGCGGCTTGCCTATGTGATCAGTGATCCGAATATCGATCTTAGCAAGCGGGGTGGCCCTCGGACCCATATCATGAACACTATTCACGGCTTCGAGCGTCACGGCATACAGGTTCGCGTTTTCGCGGCATCCGATTACCGGGAGAAGAATAACATTGGCGAGTCGCCCCCCTCCTCCCGAAAGTCAAAGCCACGGAAAAAAAACAGAATTCGCTCGATAATTTCAGAGGCTAGAGTTCGCATCAAGGCGAAGAAACTGCCCCGTCAATTGGAATCTGATCTTGAGGAATTCGCGCCACATTGCATGTACGAGCGGTCATGGATATTTTCCGACGGATTCATCGCAATTGCCCGGAAGCTCGATAGCCTGATTATTCTTGAAACGTCCACCTGCGAGGCCGAAATTCACCAAGACATCTATGGATTATTTTCTGTACCGCTTACAAATTGGCGTGAGGGTCGTAAATTGCGCCGATCGGATGCGGTCGCTACTCAATCATCTGCATCGGTTTCCGTTGCCCGCGAGAAATTCAAGCTACCGCCGTCTCTTCCTGTCATCGCGAAGCCTCTTTCATACGAAATACCCGGCAGCCTGCCGCCCCGTGCTGACCTCAAGGCGGTCGATGAACTTTCAGCGCAATTTGGGCTGATCGTAATATTCATCGGAACATTCGGGCGATACCAGGGGCCAGAATTCCTGATGGAAGTGATAGAACAGTCTCAGCGCCAATCCCTTGATGTCGGGTTCATTCTTTGTGGCGCCGGCGGGGAACAGAAGTCCTGTGCGGAATTCGCGGAATTTCGGGAGCTTCGAAACGTCCTGTTTACCGGCATGCTGAACGACAACGAGCTTTCCCATGTGGGGAGTGTCGCGCACCTTGCCATTGTTCCAGACTGCGATGAACACATGGCCCCGATCAAGATGCACGAGTATGCATCCCATGGGCTGTCGGTTCTGGTCCCGGACTATGTCGCTTTTGATGAGTTCGGCGCGGAACAGAATGCGGTTCTCAGATTTGAACCGGGCAATGCGTCTTCCGTGACGGATCTATTGCGTCGATGCGCCGATGCCGAGATCGATGTCGCAGCGGGCGGTCGTGACCTTCGGGAGATCATTGGAAGATCGTTCGACTCGTATCAGGTCACCTCGGGAATCGTGAGATTCATTCGAGAGGGGCGCAAGTCGAGTTCCGATGATTGAAGTCACTCGCATGGCTTCCGGAGATCAACCGATGGAAGTGATCCGGGAACTCGAACGGGCAGAGCATGCGTTGGTGTATCGGAGAGTGAGGCAATGTTGGGCCGCAATTCTGCAGTGGCGCGCGACGTGGACGGTGTCGATGTTTGCCGTGATAGCAGAAGAACCGGCCTCAGCGTTGACCTCGTGATTTAAGGATTGGTGCAATATAGCGGATGCCCGACAACTCCGATCTGAACCAGCTGAAGAAGCGCAGCGTGCGTGGGGGGGTGATCACCCTCGTGTCGCAGGCGTTCACGGTGATCATGCAACTGGCGTCGACCGTCGTGCTGGCGCGCATGCTGACCCCGGACGACTACGGGGTCATGGGCATGGTTCTGAGCTTCGTCGCCCTGGCCGCCCTGTTCAAGGACCTCGGTCTCTCCAGCGCGGCGATCCAGAAAGCCAACCTAACGACCGACCAGCAGACCAACCTGTTCTGGATCAACGCGCTGTTCGGTCTCTTGCTGAGCGCAATCGTCGCCGCCGCGGCGCCGCTCGTCGCCTGGTTCTACGGCCGGCCCGAACTCGTCGCGATGACCTGGATCCTGTCGCTCACCTTCCTCTTCGGCGGGCTCAGCGCGCAGCACAACGCGATGATGGTCCGCAACATGCATTTCGGCCGCCAGGGCATCGTCAACATCGCCGGCATCGCCGTTACCTTCGCGGTCTCAGTGTCGCTCGCCTGGCTGGGCTACGGCTACTTGGCGCTCGCCTGGGGCCATGTCGCCGGCGCGGCCGGACGGGCGCTACTGATCTGGTCATTCTCGCCCTTCGTCCCAGGCCGCTGGACCCGCCTTGCGGGCACCAAGGACATGGTGAAGTTCGGCGCGAACGTCACCGGCTTCAACATCGTCAACTACTTCAGCCGCAACCTCGACAACATCCTGATCGGCAAATTCGTCGGCGCCGATGCGCTCGGGGTCTACGGCCGCGCCTACCAGCTCATGCTGTTCCCTATCCAGAACCTGCGCGGGCCGATCGACGCGGTGGCCTACCCCGCGATGTGCCGCCTGAAGGACCGGCCGGAGGACTGGCGCCGCTACCACATGCAGACCCTGCGGGTGCTCGCCTTCCTGTCGATGCCGCTCGTCGCTTGGATGTTCCTGGTCTCCGAGCCGCTGATCCTCGGGCTCCTGGGAGACAAATGGGCCGGCGTGGTGCCGATCTTCCGCATCCTTGCGATCGTTGGCTTCATCCAGCCCAGCGCGAGCATGATCGGCTCGGTGATGTTGAGCATGGGACATACCCGTCGTTATTTCCTGCAAGGCGCCGTCGTCGCCGCGGTCCTCGCACTCGCTTTCGGGATCGGCATCCGCTGGGGGGCAGAGGGGGTGGCCTGGGCCTATGTTGCGGCAGTATATGTCGCGCTCGTTCCGCTTCTGGCGAATGGCTATCGCCATACCGCGCTCACAGTGGTCGACTTTTTCGAGAGTGTTTCGTTGCCTGCGGTGATTTCGATCGTATCCTTGGCGATATCGCTACTGGCGCAGCGGTACCTTTCGTTTTCTGGTTTCCTGGCTGAGATCATTTCGCTCACTCTTGTGTACTGGGTTACCTTTCTGGCCCTGATGATCGCATCACCGGGTGGTCGAGGGCTTCTGGTCGACGCGGCCAGCTACGCAAGGGCGGCGGTCTTCCGCCGAGGACCGAAACCGCTGTAGACCAGACACGGGGCCAAAAGAATTGCTGAAATTCATCGCAAAACGACTTGTGAACCTGGCGCGGAAGGTCTGGTACGACTACCGTAAGTCGCGACGGTTTCCGGGTGCAAACATTTCGGCCAATGCCCGCATCGGGGCCCTTGGCAGTATCGAGATCGGGGTCGGAACGGCCATCCTGCCTGGCGTAACTCTGCACACCGGCACACCCTTCGAATCTCCGGAGCGCCTGTGGAGCCCGGATGGGACGATTAAGATAGGGGAGTATTGCTCGATACGGTACAACGCGGCGTTGATCTGCGCAGGCGAGGGGACGATCTCCGTCGGAAATCATGTTCAGATCAATCCAAACTGCGTGATCTATGCCGGTGGCAAGGGCAAGGGTGTGACGATCGACGACCATTGCCTCATCGCGGCGAACACGGTGATTGTACCGAACAACCACGTCTTTTCCGAGCTGGACCAGCCAATCCGGCTGCAGGGGACGTCAAGCATCGGGATCACGATCGGAAAGGACGTCTGGATTGGCGCGAACGTCGTCGTGCTCGACGGTGTGACAATTGGTGATGGCGCCATCGTGGGAGCGTCCGCGGTGGTGACGAAGGACGTTCCGCGAAATGCCATTGTCGTCGGGAATCCCGCGCGAGTGACGAGGTACCGAGACAAGTGAAAGGTGCGTACGAACACTCTTGCCACCCGGACGTTTCTTCGGATTGCCCCTGCTTGACCCGCCGACGTGGGGCTCTTGGGCGGTCGAAGTCCGACGATCGCTTGAAGGGCTAGACGATCAATGGCGCCGACGACCAATCGTAACCTAACCATCTTCGCCGGCGAGTTTCCCGCGCGGTCGGAGACCTTCGTGCGGAACCATGCGGCAGGTTTCGCCCAGCGCGGGTGGCGCGTGGAGGTCATGTCGTCCCAGCCCGGCGAGAGCATGTCGCAAACCGAGCTTGCCGAGGTCGACGCGATGGGCGTCACGCGATCCTACTGGGGCGCCTGGTCGCCTTCATCGGCCGGGCGGGCGCTGCAGTTCGCCGGCGAGCTCATGCGCGCGCCGGGGCTGGTCGCGGTGCTAAACGGCGCCGGCGGTTGGACGCGCCCCGAGATGTTCGCCGGCCACCGGATGCGGCGCCTCCTGAGACAAAGCCCCACGGGGCCCGTCCACGTCCACTACGGCAAATACGCAGCGCTGCTCGTCGCCGCGGGCTGGCCGGGACCCGCGATCGTGACCTGGCACGGGTTTGACGCGAACATCGTGCCGAAACTGCGCGGTGACGGCATCTACCGCGACCTGTTCGCGAAGGACTGGGTCCACACGGTGGGCTCGTCTTTCGTGCAACGACGGCTCGTGGCGCTGGGCGCGCGGCCGGATCGCATCGTGAAGATCCCCATGGGTGTGGATTTCGAGCGGTTCGTCGAAATAGACCGGAGCGGGTGGGCAGCACGGCCCCTGGCAGTAGTGTCGGTCGGACGCCTGAGCGAAGAAAAGGGCCACGCGGTTCTTCTCGATGCGGCCGCCGAGGTGAATGCGCGCGGAACCGACCTGCGGCTCACGATCATCGGTGAAGGGCCGGCTCGGCCGGTGTTGGAGCGCCAGATCCGGGATCTCGGCCTCGGGGCGCGGGTGTTGTTGCTCGGGTCACAGCCGCCTGCGCGGGTGGTCCGTGAACTCGCGGCGGCCGACGTCTTCGCGTTGCCGGGCGTAACCGCCGGGAATGGCAGCGAGGAAACCCAGGGGCTGGCCTACATCGAAGCGCAGGCGACGGGCCTGCCGGTGATAGCCTCCGATGTCGGGGGCGTGTCGGAAAGCCTCGACCCTGGCCGGAGCGGGATCCTGACGGCGGAGCGCGACGTGAAGGCGGTGGCCGATGCGCTCGTCGCCTATGCGGAGCACCCCGATCTGCGCTACGATCACGGCCGTCAAGGCGCCGCTTTCGTCCGAGCGAAGTTCACCCAGGCGGCCATGCTGGATGCGTTCGAGCGGCTCTACGCGGGCGAGGCCGCGTGAAACGCGCCTCCGTCGATGCCGTATTGGAACGGGTCACGGGACCGGACATTCCAGGGCAGCCTCGGTGAAGGTCTTCCATATCAACGACAAGTTCGAGGTTGTCGGCGGTGTCGAGGTCTATATCCGCGATGTCCTGCCGGAACTCCGTGCGCGTGGTATCGAGGCGCATTGGATCGCCCTGCGGCGCCAAGGGGTAGAGGTCGAGATGCGATCGGAGGACGCGGCCTGGAACTGGCGCGGTGCGATGGCCGAGATCTCGCGCTCGCCGCTTGCGGCTGGTGTGGATGGCGAGACGCTATTACATGTCCACAGCCTGTCCGAACCTGCGATCCTGAACCGATTGTTCCCGCTCGCTCCCGTCGTCCGCCACATGCACGAACCGCGGTTGTTCTGCCCGGGACAGGGCAAATTCTGGGCGAAGTCGGAAACCATCTGCGACCGGCCCTTCGGCCTGCACTGCTTTGTCCATGCCTACACGCAGCGATGCTGCAACCGGCACCCGAAGCGTTTATGGCACCAATATTCGAATACGCGGCACGAAGTGCAGACCGCGTCGGCACGTTACGCCAAGATGATCGCGAACAGCAATTATACCAAGGATGAAGCGGTCCGGGCCGGCATCCCGGAAAACCGGATCGTCGTGCGCAACAACTTCACCTATGTAACACCCGAGCCGGATTGGAACGCCCCGCAGCCGCCGGTGATCGCATTCGCCGGCCGACTCTCGCGCACCAAGGGCGTGCACATTCTGCTAAATGCCTTCGCGCAGGTCCTGCGGAAGGTCCCGGAAGCACGGCTGGAAATCCTCGGAAGCGGTCATGACGAACAGGTTTTCTTCCGGCAGGCGGACGCGCTTTCACTTGGCGAGGCGGTGCAGTTCCACGGCTGGGGCGATAAGGGGGCTGTCGATGCGCTGCTGTCACGCGCCGCGGTGGTGGCCTTTCCGTCGATCTACCCGGAGGCCTTCGGCATTACCGGGATCGAGGCGATGATGCGCGGCAAGCCGGTGGTCGCCTTCGACGTCGGCGGCGTGTCGGACTGGTTGCGACATGGGGAAACCGGTTTTTCGCTCCGCGCGGGCGACACAACCGGGTTTGCCGAAGCCATGTTGCGCCTGCTGTCCGACGCGCCCCTGCAACAGCGGATGGGACGCTCGGCGCGCGAGAAGGCTCTCGCCGAATTCTCGGCTGAAGTGCATATGACCGCGATCATGGACCTATTCGCCAAGGTCCTCGATGCCCAAACTGCTGTCCCTTCGAACGACCGGTCGGGCCATCGGGAGGCGGGGAGGCCGAGCTGATGCATGTCGTCCTTCTCACCGACGGCCTTTTTCCGAATGTTGTCGGGGGTATCCAGCGACACTCTGCCTTGCTGGCACGCTACCTCGCCGAGGCCGGGGTCGATGTCACGGTGTTCCAGCTAGACCCGGGGATCTCCGGCGAACCGGTCGCAATCGCGCCGGAACCCGGTGTCGGTGCGGGAACGGTATCCGTGGAGAGCGTCGAAGTTCCCCGCGAAGACCCCCTCCCAGGACATTACCTGCGTGGGCGGCGCAAGCAGTCGGCGGCCATGCTCGCGCGCTACCGCTCTTTGGGGCTGACGGCGGATTTCGTTTATGCACAGGGACTTTTGGGGATCGCCTTCGCTCAGGCCAGGCGACGGGGCGCTGCGCTGCCACCCCTGGGCGTGAACCTGCACGGTTTCGAACCGTTTCAGCGCCCCGCCGATCTGAAGACGTACCTGAAGCAGCGTCTGCTTCGACCATCAATTTGTAGGCGCGCACGGGAAGCCGATCTCGTGTTCTCATTCTCGGGGAAGATCCGCGAGATTGTCGAACACAGGATCGGCGTCCCAGGCGATCGCATCGTCGAGATCCCCAACGGGATCGAGGCCGACTGGCTGTGCGATGCGTTCGGAAATCGGGGCGGGCGTCGCAGCCTTCTGTTCATTGGCCGTTGGGAGCGGCGCAAGGGGATCGAAGAACTGACGAAAGCCATCTCGGAGACCTCGGATCTGCCCTACGATATCCATTTCGTCGGCCCGATCCCGGAGGCGCGAAAACTCGCCCTTCCGCACGTGCATTACCACGGCACGATCACTGATAACGCAGCGATGATCGGGATGATCGACGCGGCGGATGCGTTGATCTGTCCGAGCTACGCTGAAGGCATGCCGACCGTCATACTTGAGGCGATGGCCCGTGGTCTCGCCGTGATCGCCACCGACGTGGGTGCAACCCGCGAGATCGTGGGCGAGGACAACGGTATCCTCCTGCCCGATGCACGCCCGTCGGTGATCGAAGATGCGCTCCGCACTTTCGTGTCGTGGAGCGACGATGCGCTCGAACAGAAACAGCAGGCCTCAAGAGGACGGGCTTCGAACTATACTTGGGACGTGGTCGCCATTCGAACCATCAATGCGATCCAGCGTGCGCTTGCACGCACATGATCGCAGCGGCCAGACTGGACTGGAGCACCAACAGCAGGCGCAACCGGGCCGCAGACTTCGAACTCGTGACACTCAGTCAAAATTTGGGACATGACATTGGTTAAACAGACCTTGAAAATTGCCATTCTCCACACCCGTCTTTCCGGCTACATGGTGGCGTCCTGGCGGGCATTGAAGCGCCGGACGGGCGCTGAGTTTCTGATCTACGCCTGGCCCAACCAGCCAGACGCGCCGTTCGATGTGTCGCAGTTTTCCGACCTCGGGACGATTCATAATCGCAACGATTTCAGCACCTCGGAGATCGAGGTGTCGGTGCGGGACTTCAGACCCAATGCCATTCTGACCAGTGGGTGGGCAGACCGCGGGTATATGAAAGTCTGCCGCAAGATGAGAAAAACCGGCGTGCCCGTCATCGCCGGCAGCGACAACCAGTGGATAGCCAGCCCGCGGCAGATCGCGGCGATCCTGACGTCCCGCTTTCACATACGCCGGTGGATCGATGCTTTGTGGGTGGCGGGAGAGCGGCAGGCGACCTTCGCCCGGGCCCTCGGCTATTCCGGCGTGCGGCTGTGGGACGGGGTCTACGCCTGCGACTGGGCGAGCTTCGCCTCTGCCGATATCGAGCAGGCCGTGGCCGCGGCCCGGGGCAGTGCGCACAGCTTTCTCTTCGTCGGGCGCTACGTCGACGTGAAAGGGATCGACACTCTCGCTGAGGCCTACCGCCGCTACCGCGCGACGGTCCCGGATCCCTGGCCTCTGGTCTGCGCAGGCGCCGGGCCGCTCGGGCAGGTGCTGCGCGATGCCGGCGCCGACGACCGCGGCTTTGTGCAGCCGCAGGGCCTGCCCGCGCTCATGCAAGGCGCCAGCGCCTTAGTGTTGCCGAGCCGCTTCGAGCCCTGGGGAGTCGTCGTGCAGGAGGCCGCGGCGGGCGGCGTGCCGCTCATCCTCTCGGAGCGGGTCGGCGCCGGCGTGCATCTACTGCGCCCAGGGTTCAACGGCTACACCTTCCCAGCGGGCTCCGTCGAGCACCTGTTGCAGCGTCTGCTGGACATGCATGCCCTCTCCGACGAGGCCCGCGCGGAAATGATGCGCAACAGCTACATGTTGTCGCGTCAATATTCGCCCGAGCGCTGGGCCGATGTCTTTTGCTCTGGACTTCGTGCCCTCGAGACCACACGCAACTAGAGGCAGGCAGACGCGGTGTTCATCTGGCGCTATTTCCCGGCAATCTACGCCCTGCCATTCCTGCTGGCCACGGTGCAATTCTCGACGATTGCCGCGATCGCCGATGTCGCCCGCTGGGGTGTCTTTGTGATCGCCCTCTTGTTCGCAATTCAGTTCCGGTTTCGTCGGATGGGGCGCCTCAAAGGCCGGATGACCAACTTCGACGCTGTAGCAATGTTGTTTCTGTTTGTTTTCGCAGCGTCTAGCGTATGGTCTATCGACAGTTTCTATACGATTCAGAAGGCGGTTTCGGCGGCACTTCTCCTATTTTCCTCGTTCTGGACGTTCTGGCTCTACGCCGACCGGTATTCCGAGGTCAAGCTCCTGCGAACCCTGATGTTCCCGATCGTCCTCCTGCTCGCTGCTAACCTGTCGCTGAGTTGGTTCATCGCGGAGCCGTACTTCGCAGGCCGTTTCCAGGGCTTTTTCCTGAACCCGAACAATATCGGCGTCCTGTCCGTCGTTTCGGCCGGCATTGCCTACACGTTGTGGTTGCGCCAAAGAAGGATTGCGGATCTTGTGGCCCTCGTGATCATCCTCGTTAACCTTGTGCTCGCCTCGTCGCGCAGCGGTCTCATCGTTTTAGTCCTCATCATCGGTCTCAGCGCCCTGCGAGGCCTGGCGAGGCGGCCGATCCACGGCCTCCTGGGGCTCGTCGTCATATTCGGGTCGGTCTACGTCTTTTCGCAGACCAGTTTCTTCCAGGAAAGGATCCTGCGGGAAGACACCCTCATCGACGCGTCCAACCGGGTCTATTTCTGGGCCCTCGCGAAGGATTATATTGCGAACAGGCCATTCCTGGGTCACGGCTTCGGGGCCGACATCATCATCCACGAGCACTACGGGATCGTGCTGCGCGACATCGGCCTGCGCGGAGCGGGCGTTATGAGCTCGTATTATGGCCTCGCGGTTCAGCTTGGCGTCCCGTTTACCTTACTGTTCTTCGTCCTGATCTGGGGCTATACCCTGAATACACTGGTGCGCCGGATGCGCGATTACTGGATATTCCACTATGGCGCGATCATCGCCGCGGGCCTCTTCCTGGGCATCTCCGAGCCGCTGCTGTTCTCCGCCGGGAATATCTTCTCGTTTTTCTATTGGATCGTCTTCATGTTGATGTACCGCCGATTGACCTATCTCCGGCGCGGGATCGCGATCTGGGAATACGGCGAGCTCCGGATGGCCCTACCGCGGGCACGCCCCGCAGGCCCGAGCATGACTCCTATGCTCCGGCTACACCCGAGTACGCCGTTCGAAGCATTGTCCGGAGACGGGCGGCGAAGATGAGAATTCTCCTGTCGGCCCTCAGTTTCCAGCCCGATTTCGGCGGGCCGGCCCGGTCCGTTCCTCAGTTGGCGACCGCGTTGGCGGATCTCGGGATGGATGTCGGGCTCTGGGCCCCGGACGGGTCGGCGACCCAGAGCCCGCTGCTCAAGGGCGCGACCCGTCTGCACCTTCTGGACGGCCCCGCGGAAGCCGCGTGGCGCGCGTTCGGCAAAGTGGACGTCCTGCACGACAACGGGATCTGGCGCCCGCACCACCTCAAGCTGATGACGCTGGCCGAGACGCAGGGCGCGGCGCGGATC
>PAPR01000014.1 GCA_002709085.1 Pseudooceanicola sp.
CTAAGGGCATGCGCTTCTCGTTGCCCAACAGCCGAATCATGGTCCACCAGCCCTCGGGCGGCTACCAGGGCCAGGCGACGGATATCATGATCCACGCCCGCCACACAGAGCGGCTGAAGGAACGGCTTAACAAGATATACGTCAAGCACACCGGCCAAAGTTACGAGGCGGTTGTCGAAGCGCTGGAACGCGATAACTTCATGACTGCGGAAGAGGCGAAAGACTGGGGCCTGATCGACGAGATCTTTGAAAACCGGCCCAAATCAGAAGACGAAGACAAGACGTAACGGACCAGTCATCCCCCGGTCAGCAAGCGGTTCACGATCGGGGTATGACGTATTTTTGACATTGTGGATGACCGGGGGCTGCCCTAGTCTGGTCTGCAACGGTCCCGCCCAGTCGTTTGCCCTGACGGTTGATCGGCGGGATCAAATACTGCCCTGTCCGGGGGCGAAAGGTGTGAAATGGCGAACAATTCTGGCGGTGATAGCAAGAACACGCTCTACTGCAGCTTTTGCGGCAAGAGCCAGCACGAGGTGCGCAAGCTGATTGCCGGCCCGACCGTGTTCATCTGTGACGAATGCGTCGAGCTTTGCATGGATATCATCCGTGAAGAGACCAAGGCGACGGGCCTCAAAAGCTCCGAAGGGGTGCCGACCCCGCAGGAAATCTGCGACGTTCTGGACGATTACGTGATCGGTCAGAAGATCGCCAAGCGGGTTCTGTCGGTCGCGGTGCACAATCACTACAAACGGCTGAACCACTCTGCCAAGGGCGGCGACATCGAGTTGGCGAAATCCAACATCCTGCTGATCGGCCCCACGGGCTGCGGCAAGACCTTGCTGGCCCAGACGCTGGCACGGATCCTCGATGTGCCCTTCACCATGGCCGATGCGACAACATTGACCGAGGCTGGCTATGTCGGGGAGGATGTCGAGAACATCATTCTCAAGCTGCTTCAGGCCAGCGAATACAACGTCGAGAAGGCGCAGCGCGGCATCGTCTATATCGACGAGGTCGACAAGATCACGCGCAAGTCGGAAAACCCTTCGATCACCCGCGACGTGTCGGGCGAGGGCGTGCAACAGGCGCTGTTGAAGCTGATGGAAGGCACGGTCGCCTCCGTTCCGCCGCAGGGGGGGCGCAAACATCCGCAGCAGGAATTCCTGCAGGTGGATACGACCAACATCCTGTTCATCTGCGGCGGTGCCTTTGCCGGGCTGGACCGGATCATCGCGCAGCGGGGCAAGGGCTCGGCCATGGGCTTTGGGGCCGAAGTGCGCGACAACGACAGCCGCGGTGTGGGAGAGATTTTCCAGGATCTGGAACCCGAAGACCTGCTGAAGTTCGGTCTGATCCCGGAATTCGTCGGTCGTCTGCCGGTTCTGGCCACGCTTGAGGATCTGGACGAGGACGCCCTCGTCACCATCCTGACGCAGCCCAAGAACGCCCTGGTCAAGCAATACCAGCGCCTGTTCGAGATTGAGGATGCAGAGCTGACCTTTACCGATGACGCGCTGTCCTCGATCGCCAAGCGCGCCATTGCACGCAAGACCGGCGCGCGCGGCCTGCGCTCCATCCTCGAAGACATCCTGCTGGACACGATGTTCGACCTGCCGGGCATGGAAAACGTCAGCGAAGTGGTGGTGAACGAAGAGGCCGTGACCTCGGAAGCGAAACCGCTGATGATCTACGCAGACGCCGCGAAGAAAGAAGGCGCGACGGCTAGTTAACGCCGTTTGAGCAGCAAAGTGACATGGGCGGGTTGATCCCGCCCATTTTCGTGACAAGGGGGTCGCATGACCATCAATCGCATCTCTTCCGGGGGCGAATTCGAGGCCAAGATAGGCTATTGCCGCGCTGTGGTCGCCGGCGGATTCGTGTATGTGTCGGGTACCGTCGGAGAGGGCGAAACCGTCGCGGATCAATGCCGCACAGCGCTCGGTACCATTTCGGATGCGTTGGATGAGGCGGGGTCGAGCCTCGCGCAGACGGTGCGTGTGGTTTACTATCTACCGGATCGCAAGGATTTCGAGGGTTGTTGGCCGATCCTCGCCGATGCCTTCGGGGACAACCCTCCGGCGGCGAGCATGGTGGAATGCCGTTTGATCGACGACCGCTTTCGGATCGAGATCGAAGTCACCGCGCTGGCGGATTGATCGGCGAAACGCGGCCATGCCAGCCGGGCTTGGGACTGGACCTTTGCCCGGTGATGCGCCATTACAGTCCCAATACGATCCGGAGGCTTAGATGGGCATTCTCAACACCCTGTTCCGCGCAACAACCTGGTGGCAGGGCGCAACGCTGAACACGCTGCTCTATACCCGCCGCAAGGGTGCCAAGGTCGGCGAGGACGAGTTCGGCAACACCTTCTTTTCCGCGCAGGACGGCAAGAAGCGTTGGGTGATCTACAATGGTGAGGTCGAGGCGAGCCGGATCGGCGCCAATTGGCACGGCTGGTTGCATCACACCTTTGACGAGCTTCCCTCCGAGGTTCCGCTGGCTCACAAGCCTTGGGAAAAGCCTCACCTACCGAACCTGACCGGCACCCCGTCTGCCTATGTGCCTGCGGGCTCGCTGCGCCGGGTCGATCCGGCCGTGCGGCAGGATTACGAGGCCTGGAGCCCGGAGTAAGGGCGAATGGCGCACAGCACCACCGAAGTCGTCGTGGGCGGCGCGGTTCTCGCGCTGGCCCTCGGGTTTGCCGTTTATGCAGGGCAGGTTGCCGGGCTGGGCGGCACCGGATCGGGGTATCCGCTCTCGGCCTCCTTCCGCTCTGCCCAGGGGGTGAACCTTGGGACCGATGTGCGGCTGGCGGGGGTCAAGGTCGGGGCGGTCACGGGGATTGATCTGGACACCGAGAGTTTTCGCGCCAGAACCACCTTTACCCTGCGCGACAGCGTTACGATCCCCGACGACAGTTCGGTTGTGATCTCTTCCGAAGGGTTGCTGGGTGGTAACTACGTCGAGATTCTGCCCGGTGCCTCGGCGTTCAACTATGAGGCCGGGGACGAGGTGCTGGATACGCAGGGCGCGGTCAGTCTGATCTCGCTCCTGATGAAATTCGTATCCGGCGACGGAGGGCAGTGATGAGACGGTCAATGAAATCGACATGGCATGCGGGCGCGGCTGCGCTTTTGGCTCTTGGCCTCGCAAGCGCCGCGCAGGCGCAGGATGACGTGAGCATCGGCACCGGTGCGGTTCTACGCGGTCTCGACAAGATCAACGGCGACACATTGGATGTGACGATTCCCTCCGGTTCCGCCGCGATGATCGGCAAGCTGTCGGTGACGATGTGGGAATGTCGCTATCCGCAGGGTGATGCCGCTGCGGATGCCTTCGCCTTCATGACGATCACTGAGCCGGCGAAAGCGCCCGATCCGATCTTTTCCGGCTGGATGGTCGGATCGTCTCCCGCGATCAACGCGCTGGACCATTTCCGTTACGACGTCTGGGTGTTGAGCTGCACGACCGACTGACCGCTTGCGGGCAGGGTGGAGGCGCCGAATTCGGCGGAATGCGCCAGCGCCTCGGCCAGCAGGGAGCGGTATTCACCCCGGCTGATCTCAACCCCGCCGAGGCGGGCAAGGTGCGGTGTCAGGAACTGCGTGTCGAACAGCTGGAAACCCGCGTTGCGCAGATGCGCCACCAGCCAGGCCAGAGCGATCTTTGAAGCATCAGTCCGTCGGGAGAACATGCTTTCTCCAAAGAACGCACCGCCCAGCGTGACGCCATAGACGCCGCCGATCAAATCCGCCCCGCTGCGAACCTCCAGCGAATGGGCGCGGCCACGGTCATGCAGTTGCAGGTAAAGGTCCGCAATACGACCGCTGATCCAGGTCTCTTCGCGATCCGCGCAGCCCTCCAGCACGCCGACAAAGTCCTGATCCAGCGTGACGGTGTAGTCATCGCGACGCAGGCTGCGGGCGAGGGAACGGGAAATCCGGAACCCGTCGAGGGGGATAATGCCGCGGCGGCGCGGCTCGACCCAGAAAACCTCGGGGTCGTCGCGATGGTCTGACATTGGGAAAATTCCCGAGGTATAGGCATGCAGCAGCAGTTCCGCCGTCAAATCACCTGTATCGTGGTCTTTCATCTGATGCCCGTGCTTCCCTCGCCTCGCGCACATTTTGCCATGCAACTGCACAAATGGCGAGGGGTGCAGCGGCGACACCGTGATGATGCGGGCGCGGCGGTGTGGACCTCTTGCATTGACCGCGCGCCCGGCGCTGCCGCGTCACCCATTGAACCTTCCAGCGGGGTGAGGCACATAATATCCGCCGAGAAGAGTGCGGCGTGTTGGTGGCCATCGCTGTTGTCCGCCGACGCAGGGCCTTTGCAGTCAAGGTGTCGGCCTGCGTGAATGAAACGGCGTTCGACCAGTCGAAGTGACCCCTTGCAATTGTTAAAGAGAACGGATCGGTATGCCCGGAATAAATGTCTCCTACCTTGCCCTTGGCGGCGCCATCCTTTGCGAAGTCATGGGTTCGTCGCTCTTGCTGAAATCTGAACAGTTCACCAAGGTCGGCCCGGCGATTGGCATGGCGGCCTGCTATGCGGTCTCGCTGTATCTGCTGTCGATCGCGCTAAAGGCGCTGTCCCTCGGCGTCGCTTACGCGATCTGGAGCGGGCTGGGCATTGTCTTGACGGCGGTGGTCAGCGTGCTCGTGTTCCGCCAGACACTTGACGCCATCACCATGCTGGGGATTGCGATGATTGTCGGCGGCGTTGTCGTGATGAACCTCACCTCGAACGCTCCGCATTAAGGCGATGCGGGGCTTAAGCGGGCAGGCGTGGGAACTCTGTCGGTGAATTAACGCCCCGGCGCGCAGCAGGTGCCCGCGCTCTGAGCGGCGACCACCTCCGGCGACTTGCCCCTGTCAGACCCCGGCATAGCCCAAACCGCCTCAACATTCGTCAGACAGGCGAAAGGCCCCGCCGCCACCACATCAGGCAGGGGGCGAACGCGGATCAACCCAGTTTGCCCAGCTTAAGCCAATCTTCCAACCAGTGGATGTTGTAATTCCCCGACTGGACGTCGGGCTCCTCGAGCAGGGCGGCGAACAACGGAACGGTGTTTTCGACGCCGTCCACGATCAACTCGCCAAGCGCGCGGCTGAGCCGGGCCAGCGCCTCGTTTCGGTCGCGGCCATGCACGATCAATTTGCCGATCAGGCTGTCGTAATAGGGCGGGATCGAATAACCGTCGTAAAGCGCACTATCCATCCGCACGCCCAGCCCGCCGGGGGCGTGGTAGGCGGTGATCTTGCCGGGGCGGGGCGCGAAGTCGGGCAGTTTCTCTGCGTTGATGCGCACCTCGATGGCATGGCCGTTGATGACGAGGTCATCCTGAGCAAAGGACATCGGCAGCCCCTCGGCGACGCGGATCTGTTCGCGCACGAGGTCGACGCCAAAGATCGCCTCGGTCACCGGATGTTCGACCTGAAGGCGGGTGTTCATCTCGATGAAAAAGAACTCGCCCTTTTCATAGAGGAACTCGATGGTTCCCGCACCGGCGTAGTTGATCTTGGCCACGGCGTCGGCGCAGACCTTGCCGATGCGCGTGCGCTCCTCTTCGGTGATACAGGGGCCGGGGGCTTCCTCGAAGACCTTTTGGTGACGCCTTTGCAGGGAACAATCACGTTCGCCCAGATGCACAGCACCACCCTTGCCGTCGCCAAAGACCTGAATTTCGATGTGGCGCGGTGTGGTCAGGTATTTCTCGATATAGACTTCGTCGTTGCCAAAGGCGGCCTTGGCTTCGGAGCGCGCGGAGTGAAAGGCGTTCTCCATGCCGGCCTCGGACTCGGCGACCTTCATGCCGCGACCACCGCCGCCGGCGGTCGCCTTGATGATGACGGGATAGCCGAATTCCGCGCCGATGGCCTTGGCTGCGGCCAGATCAGGCACGCCACCGTCCGAGCCGGGAACGCAGGGCACGCCGAGCGCTTTCATCGTGTCCTTGGCGGTGATCTTATCGCCCATGACGCGGATGTGTTCGGCGGTCGGGCCGATGAAGGTCAGGCCGTGATCCTCGACAATCTGCACAAAGGCGGCGTTTTCGGACAGGAAACCATAACCGGGATGGATCGCCTGCGCGCCTGTAACTTCGGCGGCGGCGATGATCGAGGGGATGTGCAGATAGCTTTCGGCACCGGAGGGCGGGCCGATGCAAACGGATTCGTCCGCCATGCGCACATGCATGGCATCGGCATCGGCGGTGGAATGCACGGCAACGCTGCGGATGCCCATTTCACGCGCGGCACGGATGACACGCAGGGCGATCTCGCCACGGTTGGCTATGAGGATTTTGTCGAACATGGGCTGTCGCTCTATTCGATGATCATCAGGGGGGCGCCGTATTCGACGGCGGCCTTGTCCTCGACGAGGATCCGCTTCACCACACCCGACCGGGGCGAGGGAATCTGGTTCATGGTTTTCATCGCCTCGACGATCAGCAGGGTGTCGCCTTCCTGAACCTTGTCACCGACCTTGACGAAGGCGGGGGCCGTGGGTTCGGCCTGCATGTAGACGGTGCCGACCATGGGTGAAACCACGGCACCGGGATGTTGTGCGGGATCGTCCTCTTGCGAGGGGAGGGCCGCAGCAGGCTGCGCCGTCGCGGCAGAGGGGGCGTGCGACGGGGCATGGGCTGCCATCGGCGCGTGCATCTGCATCGGCGCGGCCATCTCGACCTTTTTCGAGACACGGACATTCAGACTGTCGTCTTCGCCGTAGTCGCGCTTGACCTCGATCTCGGTCAGTTCGTTTTCACGCAGCAATTCTGCCAGCGCCTTGATGAAGGCCACGTCGGCTTCGGTCGTCTTATTGGTCATATGGGTCCTCGCCAGAGGTTACGGGCCATCTTATGCGGCGTCTCGTTTCCAAACTGGCCCGCTTATAGGGCATGTCGTGGGGGGAGGAAAGCAGAGAGGGCGCGCCCGGTGTTTCCCCGCCCGCGCAACCCTGCGCGCGATTGTCTTGTCACACGCAGAGTCACATGCAAACGCGCCGCCCCCAGTGGGGACGGCGCATTCACTGACCGAAAACCGCATGCACGCAAGGCTTTCGGTGTTGCAGGATTCAATAGGTCGGTCAGATAGATCAGGAATTACCCAAGGTGACGATGTCATCGCCCGACAGTGATGTGCCGTGGCTGGACTGATACCGGCGCATCGATTCCAGTTGCGAGCTGGTATAGCCCATGGCGGCGATGCTCTGGTCGCGCATCATCAGTTCCGTCGCGGGCAGCAGAATGGAGCGTTCGCCAATTCCAAAAAACCCGCCGACGCCGATCACGACCATAGTCTCGCCGTTGATGTCCACAAATCCATCGATCCGACCAACCCTCTCACCAGAAGAGCTGGCGACGCTGGCGCCGATCAGGGCCTGGACTTCCGTCTGGTTCGAACGGAGCTGCGGTGCGTTGTTGGGTGTTGAACTGACACTGCGTTTCGCCATGTCGACCGGATTACCCTTGGCCGAGATGACACCGGATTTCATAGAGGCCTTGGCCGCGGTGCGTGCATTTTCGCCTGCGGAGTTGGAAGAGCTTGCTGCGTTGGACGCCCCTGCCGAACCTCCTGCGCCATTGTCCGAAGCCGAAGCCGAGCCGCCGCCAGAGGCTGAACCGGTTTCCCCACCGGATGCCCCAGCAGAGCCACTGCCCCCGTCATCGGAGGCACCGCTCGCGGTCCCAGACCCGTCGGAAACGCCGACGCTGACCGAGACGCCATCGCCGGACACCGAGACACTTGCACTGACCCCGCCAGAGGCAGCGCCTCCGACCGACTGACTGACGGCGGATGTCGCGAGCGCAAGGAGCGCAACTCCGGAAAGCATCAGCGATTTCAGGGGTAGCATCGAGGTCTCCGTAAAAGCTAGTGACCGATTAACAACGCGCGGCAGGAGTTCGTTCCACCCTCCGGACCACTATAACGTGACGTCGACGAGTCTTTGCCGGTTGCGGTGTCGGGACTCGTCAAACAGATATACGCCCCGTTGATAGGGGCGTACCATTTTGTGCACTAAACATGAAATCCATGTAAATCGCAAATTAACGATTAACTCGGTTTTCGATCAGCTCGTCCACCACCGAGGGATCGGCGAGTGTCGAGGTATCGCCAAGCGCGCCAAAGTCGTTTTCCGCGATCTTGCGCAGGATCCGGCGCATGATCTTGCCCGAGCGTGTCTTGGGCAGGCCCGGCGCCCATTGGATCAGGTCGGGTGAGGCGATCGGCCCGATGTCGTTGCGCACCCAGGCGCGCAGTTCCTTCATCAGCTCGTCCGAGGGCGCGACCCCGTTCATAAGGGTGATGTAGCAATAGATGCCCTGGCCCTTGACGTCGTGCGGGTAGCCAACAACGGCAGCCTCCGCGACGCTGGGATGGGCGACGAGGGCGGATTCGACCTCGGCCGTGCCCATGCGATGACCCGAGACGTTGATGACGTCATCGACCCGGCCGGTGATCCAGTAATAGCCGTCCGAATCGCGGCGGCAGCCGTCCCCGGCAAAGTAGTAACCCTTGTAGTCGGCGAAATAGGTCTTTTCGAACCGCGCGTGATCGCCCCAGACAGTGCGCATCTGACCGGGCCAGCTGTCCTTGATCGCCAGCACGCCTTCGGCCTTGATGTCGCTGATCTCCTTGCCGCTGGTGGCATCCAACACCACCGGCACGACGCCAAAGAACGGCTTGGTGGCCGAGCCGGGCTTGGTCGCGATCGCGCCGGGCAGGGGGGTGATCATATGGCCGCCGGTCTCGGTCTGCCACCAGGTGTCCACGATCGGGAGTTTCCCCTTGCCGATGTTATCGTTGTACCAGCTCCAGGCCTCGGGGTTGATCGGCTCACCCACGGTGCCCAGCACCTTGAGCGAGGACAGATCGTGCCCTTCGGTGTAGCTGGTGCCCTGTCCCATCAGCGCGCGGATTGCGGTCGGGGCGGTGTAGAACTGGTTGACCTTGTGCTTGTCGATGACGTCCCAGAACCGGCCTGCGTCAGGCCAGGTCGGCACCCCTTCGAACATCAGCGTGGTCGCGCCGTTCGCGAGCGGGCCGTAGATGATATAGGTGTGCCCCGTGACCCAGCCGACATCCGCGCCGCACCAGAAGACGTCGCCGTCGTGGTAATCAAAGGTGATCTGATGGGTCATCGCCGCGTAGAGCAGATAGCCGCCCGAGGTATGCACGACGCCCTTGGGCTTGCCGGTCGAACCCGAGGTGTAGAGGACGAACAGCGGGTCCTCGGCGTTCATGGTTTCCGGCGCGCAGTCGGCTGAGGCCTCGGCCATCGCGGCCCCGACGTCGATATCGCGGCCCTCGATCCAGGTGGTCTGATCGCCGGTATGCTTGACCACCAGGCATTTCACCCTGTCGGAACAATGCAGCAAGGCCGCGTCGGCGTTGGATTTCAACGCCGTCCGCTTGCCGCCGCGCGGTGCGGTGTCGGCGGTGATCAGCACCTTGGCGTCGGAATCGTTGATCCGGTTGGCCAGCGCGTCGGGCGAGAACCCGGCAAAGACGATGGAATGAATCGCTCCGATGCGGGCACAGGCGAGCATGGCAAAGGCCGCTTCGGGGATCATCGGCAGGTAGATCACCACCCGGTCGCCCTTTGCCACGCCCTGCGATTTCAGCACATTGGCAAAGCGGCAGACGTTTTCGTGCAACTCGCGGTAGCTGATGTGGCGGGCCGGATCCTCGGGGTTGTCGGGTTCGAAGAGGATCGCCGTTTGATCGCCGCGCATGGCCAGATGGCGGTCGATGCAATTGGCGGCGACGTTCAGCTCACCATCCTCGAACCATTTGATCGAGACCTGGCCGAGAGTGAAATCGGTGTTCTTGACCTTGGTGAACGGCGTGATCCAGTCGAGCCGCTCTCGCGCCTGGTCGGCCCAGAACGATTCGGGGTCGCTGACCGAGGCTGAATACATTGTCTCGTAGGTCTCTGCGTCGACATGGGCGTTTTTCGCCATCTCGGCTGAGGGGGGGTAGGTCTGATCGGTCATGATCGCGCTCCTTCACTCGTCTGTCGGATACCGGCCGTGGTCTTGACGGCCTGTTGTGTCTGGCCCGGTGTTTCGGGTCCGGTGATTGTCGGGCCCACCATCCGGGGGGCTGTTCGCTGGCGCTTATAACACCGTCTCGCCGGGTGTTGCACCACGTGAGTGACGATCGCGCGGTCGGGGATGCGGGCGCCAGTGATGGGCGCGCCAGACCGGGCGAGGCCCAAGCGCGCGGTGGGCCGGGGCCGGACCGTGCAGCGGGCTGATGCACGGCCTTCCTGCTTTTGAACGTTTTGCACCATTTAGACCGGGAACAGAACGATGAGTGGGCCGTCGCCCGCCGCGACATGCCGGTGGAAAAGCTGAAAGCGATGTGAAACGATCCCGAGGCGGGGACGATGATCCCCGCATAGTGAACGAGCGACATCAGCTATGAAGACTGAGGTGGACGACTGTTCCTACGCCACTTTTGGCGACACTGCCGGACTACCCCTCTCTAACTGGCGCGAACGCGAAAACGGGGCTGGGCATCGCGCCGGGTCGGTGATTGACTAGCCTTACGGAGGGTCCATGCCCAGTCTCAATCGTATCGTGATGCGGCGCAGCAGCCGTAGTTGGATAAAGGCACTTACACCGCACAGTCTGCGGGTGGCGGAGATCAGCGGAAGGTGGGGCGAATCCTTCAACTTTCGCAGCTACGACCAGTTTCGCTATCCAGAGTACGACATCTGCACCGGCCCGTTCAGAGGTGTGGATGGCCGTCCGCTGAAATTCGATCTGATCATCGCCGATCAGGTCTGGGAACATCTCGACCGGCCATATGGCGCGCTCAAGAACGTGGTTAAAATGCTGCGCAAGGGCGGGCATTTCTATATCGCGACGCCGTTTTTCATTCCCTATCACGGCGCGCCGATCGACTGTTCGCGCTGGTCCGCGCGTGGCCTGCGCAACTTGTTGATCGAGGGCGGCTTTGCGCCGGAGGGGATCCGCGCCGAGCAATGGGGTAATCGGGCAGCCGCGCAGCGGAATCTGGAAAAGCCATGGCCGCCGCAGTATGACGAGACGCGCGACGATTTGACCGACGATCCGGACTTTCCGCTGACAGCATGGGCCATTGCGCAGAAACTCTAGGGGTCTGACAGCGTCGGGTCTGATCGGATCCTGTGCCGCTACCGGCATATTTTGGCTGCGTCGCGTCAAAGTTCGCGGTATGTTCCTCATTAACCCTTGGAAGCGGGGGCCGCGTCACCTACTTCTTACCCATTCACTGCCGGGGGGCACATGGCCGAGCTGAAGAACATCGAGGTGCGCGGCGCGCGCGAGCACAACCTCAAGAACATCGACGTCGATATTCCTCGCAACGAACTTGTGGTGATCACGGGCTTGTCCGGGTCGGGCAAGTCGTCGCTGGCGTTCGACACGATCTATGCCGAGGGTCAGCGTCGTTACGTGGAATCGCTGTCGGCCTATGCGCGGCAGTTCCTCGACATGATGGAAAAGCCGGACGTCGATCATATCTCGGGCCTCAGCCCCGCGATTTCCATCGAACAAAAGACGACGTCAAAGAACCCGCGCTCGACCGTCGGCACGGTGACGGAGATCTATGACTACCTGCGCTTGCTGTTTGCCCGCGCCGGCACGCCCTATTCCCCCGCCACCGGACTGCCGATCGAGGCGCAGCAGGTTCAGGATATGGTCGACCGTGTCATGGGCATGGAAGAGGGCACGCGCGGCTATCTGCTGGCCCCGATGATCCGTGACCGCAAGGGTGAATACCGCAAGGAATTTCAAGAGTTAAAGAAGCAGGGATTCCAGCGGGTCAAGGTCGATGGCGCCTTTTACGAGATCGAGGATGTGCCGAGCCTCGACAAGAAGCTGCGCCATGACATCGACGTGGTGGTCGACCGTATCGTCGTGCGTGAGGGGATGGAGACGCGGCTGGCGGATTCCTTCCGCACCGCGCTGGATCTGGCGGACGGGATTGCGATCCTTGAAACCGCGCCGAGCGATGGCGGGGCGAGCGAACGTTTCACCTTTTCCGAGAAATTCGCCTGCCCGGTCAGCGGGTTCACCATATCCGAGATCGAGCCACGCTTGTTCTCGTTCAACGCGCCGTTCGGGGCCTGTCCCGACTGCGGCGGCCTGGGGGTCGAGCTGTTCTTTGACGAACGGCTCGTCGTACCGGACGCCACGCTTCGGATCGCCGATGGCGCGCTGGCCCCGTGGCGGAAAGGCAAGTCGCCCTACTTCCTCCAGACCATCGAAGCCATTGCGAAACATTACGAATTTGACAAGAAGGCCCGCTGGAAGGATGTCCCGGCACATGTCCAAAAGGTGTTCCTGCACGGCTCGGGACGAGACGAGATCAAGTTCCGCTATGATGAGGGGGGCCGCGTCTATCAGGTCTCGCGCACCTTTGAGGGCGTCATCCCGAACATGGAGCGGCGCTACCGCGAGACCGACAGCAGTTGGGTGCGTGAGGAGTTCGAGCAATATCAGAACAACCGCCCCTGTGGCAGTTGCGACGGCTACCGGCTGAAGCAAGAGGCCTTGGCGGTCAAGATTGCCTCGCTCCACATCGGTCAGGTCGTGCAGATGTCGATCCGCGAGGCAGCGGATTGGTGCGAGACGGTGCCGGAGTCGCTCAGCAACCAGAAGAACGAGATCGCGCGCGCCATTCTCAAGGAGATCCGCGAGCGGCTCGGTTTTCTTAACAACGTCGGGCTGGAGTACCTGACGCTGGCGCGAAACTCCGGCACGCTTTCGGGCGGGGAAAGCCAGCGCATCCGGCTCGCCAGCCAGATCGGGTCGGGGCTGACGGGCGTGCTTTACGTGCTCGACGAACCCTCCATCGGGTTGCACCAGCGCGATAACGGACGGCTGCTGACGACGCTGAAAAACCTTCGTGATCAAGGCAATACGGTGATCGTGGTCGAACACGACGAAGAAGCGATCCGCGAGGCGGACTACGTCTTTGACATCGGACCGGGTGCGGGGATTCATGGCGGTGAGGTCATAGCGAAGGGCACGCCCGACCAGATCATCAAGAACCGCGACAGCCTGACGGGCCAATACCTCGCCGGGACGCGCGAAATCACCGTGCCGGCGAAGCGGCGCAAGGGCAACGGCAAGGCGCTGACGGTGGTCAAGGCGGTGGGCAACAACCTCAAGGAGGTGACGGCGGACTATCCGCTTGGCCAGTTCGTCTGCGTCACCGGTGTCTCGGGCGGCGGCAAGTCGACGCTGACAATCGAGACGTTGTTCAAGACCGCCTCCATGCGGCTGAACGGGGCCCGCCAGACGCCCGCGCCTTGCGAGACGATCAAGGGGTTGGAACATCTCGACAAGGTCATCGACATCGACCAGCGCGCGATCGGGCGCACGCCGCGGTCGAACCCTGCGACCTACACCGGCGCTTTCACCCCGATCCGGGACTGGTTCGCCGGTCTGCCGGAGGCCAAGGCGCGCGGCTACAAGGCCGGTCGCTTCAGCTTCAACGTCAAGGGCGGGCGCTGTGAGGCCTGTCAGGGCGATGGCCTGATCAAGATCGAAATGCACTTCCTGCCGGACGTTTATGTCACCTGCGAAACCTGCAACGGCGCGCGCTACAACCGCGAGACGCTGGAGATCAAGTTCAAGGGCAAGTCCATCGCCGACGTGCTGGACATGACGGTGGAGGATGCGCAGAGCTTTTTCACCGCCGTGCCGTCGATCCGTGAGAAGATGGATGCGCTGGTGCGGGTTGGTCTCGGCTACATCAAGGTCGGCCAGCAGGCGACGACCCTTTCGGGCGGTGAGGCGCAGCGCGTCAAACTATCCAAGGAGTTGGCGAAACGCTCCACCGGGCGCACGCTATATATTCTCGACGAACCCACCACAGGGCTGCATTTTGAAGATGTGCGCAAGCTTTTGGAAGTGCTGCACGAATTGGTGGATCAAGGCAATTCCGTTGTGGTGATCGAACACAACCTCGACGTCATCAAGACGGCGGATTGGCTGATCGACATCGGCCCCGAGGGGGGAGATGGCGGCGGGCAGATCGTCGCCACCGGCACGCCGGAAGATGTCGCGAAGGTCGAGGGGAGCCACACGGGGCACTACCTCGGTCCGATGTTGAATGCGGGGCAGGTCGCAGCGGAATAGCGCCACCCCTCGCGCCTCACGCAGTCAGTAGCGGTTGATATGCGGGTTGACGTAGGTGAGCACTTCGCGCGTGCGCAGATCCGCGCGGTATATGGCGCGACCCAGGGAAAAATAGGTCCAGCCGTCCTGTGGCAGGGGCAACCCGTACCGCGAGGGGTTCATCAGGATCAAACCTTCGGGCGGCACAACGGCCCCCGGTTCTAGGATCGGACGGGCCGGTTTTGGCGCGGGCTGACGCGCGACAACCTGCCGTCCGCGCGTTGTCAGACGTGGTGAACCCGAGCGATCTGGCGCCGTCACGAACCGCGCGCTGATGTCCGCGCGCCCTGTCTCGAGCCTAGTCTCAATCCGGCGGATATTTGCACGTGCAGTCCGTTCGGGGCGGGCATCCTCGCGCTGTTGGTCTATGCGCTCGCGCCGCCGCGTCGCCGTTTCGGACACGATAGTCGAGACTTGCGGGGGCGCTTGGCCCTGCGTGTTAAGCTCCTCTGGCGGACCCACCCGAATGCACCGCACGTCAAGGCCCGCCGTGGCGCAGGCCGCGACGGCAGGTCCAGCAAGGCCCGACAGGATCAGGCCTATGGCGGTCAGGCGAAACATGGTGAACCCTTCAAGGTCATGTTGCAGTCTCACATTTCATAAAGAGGACGACACGAAAATCGCACCGAGAGCAAGGAAACAATCAGTTGAGCACCCGTGACACCGATCCGATCAACGCAAGCACCGTCTGTGTCGTGCGATCAACTTGAAACACCTGGCCGTCGATCCGGTAATATGTGCCATAGGGGTCCAACCCATAGTATCCGGGGTCGCGCACCAGGATATAGCGGGAAAGGAAGCCATCCTCCTCAAGGACGTCGCCGACCTCGGGGTGGGCGGTCTTTGCCAGACCCGGCGGAACACAAGCAGGGGACTTCTTGGCCAGCCCCGGCGGGCAGCTCCGCACAACGTCGATGTGATCTTGGGATGCGTAATCTGTCGTGGACTTGTAGGATGACTTTACCGAGGATTTGATCGATCCGCTGGCGCCCTTATGCTCAAGCTTGGTCTTGGATTTCAGTGCGACAGAAGCGTTGCCATGACCCTTTGTCTTAATCTTGGTCTGGCTCTTCATCTTCACTTTTGCATTGCCCTCGGTCTTGGCCTCAGCCGCCGTGGGGGCCGTCGCAACAAGGGTTACGCCAAGGGCCGGTGCGGCCATCAGGGCCACGGTGAACGGGATCATGAAACGGGTCATCGGACTCTCCTGTGTTACGAGAACAATTCAGAGAGAGCGGGCAAAGTTCCGAATGCTGGCGACGACCGGCACGCAGCCGCCGCCTGTTGGCGGCGGGCAGGGCGCGTGTCAGTCGTGGTCTGCGATGCTATCGGTAGGCTGTCGGCACGCTGTCGCAAAGGCCGCCGGGAAGCGTCTGTTCAGCCCCGCGAGCGTTTTTCGAAACGGGGCAGCATGGCGCTAAAGTCCTGACCCGAACCGCCCTCGCTTTCGACAAAGCTGGTGTAGAGGTCCATCGCGGCCTTGCCCAGGGGCGTGTCGGCATCGGCGGATTCCGCGGCCTGCTGGGACAGGCGAAGGTCCTTGAGCATCAGATCGGCGGCGAACCCCGGCGTGTAGTCGTTGTCCGCAGGCGAGGTCGGTCCAATGCCGGGGGCCGGGCAATAGGCGTTCATTGACCAGCTATAGCCCGAGGAGGTCGAGACCACGTCGAACATCGCCTGCCGGTCCAACCCCAGCTTGTCCGCCAGCGCAAAGGACTCGCAGGTTGCGATCATGGTCACGCCGAGGATCATGTTGTTGCAGATCTTGGCCGCCTGCCCATTGCCGGACGGTCCGCAATGCACGGCCTTTTGGCCCATGATCTCAAACAGCGGGGCGGCCTTGTTAAAGGCGGCATCGCTCCCCCCCACCATAAAGGTCAGCGTGCCGCCCTGTGCGCCGCCGACACCGCCCGAAACAGGCGCATCCATCGGCAGCACGTCCGCCTTGTCCGCCGTTTCCGCGACGGCGCGTGCGCTGTCCACATCCACAGTAGAGCAATCGACAAAGACACTGCCGGCCCGCATCGCAGGCACGATTTCCTCGGCCACGCTGCGCAGGATGTTGCCGTTTGGCAGCATGGTGATGACGACGTCCTGGTCCTTGGCGGCTTCGGCAGCTGATCCCGCCAGCGACACGCCTTCGATCGAGACAGAGGCTGTGTCAAAGCCGGTCACGACGTGTCCGGCGCGCGCGAGGTTGGCCGCCATCGGCCCCCCCATGTTGCCGAGGCCAATAAATCCGATGTTCATGACAATTCCTCCTCGAATGTCAGTTCTGTCTCGCCGAGCGGGGCCAACATGGCCATGACGTCGGCTTGGGGCACGTCATCCAGTCCGTGCCGCCAGTGCGGGTTGCGGTCACGGTCGATGATCTGGGCACGGATGCCCTCCAGAAAATCGCCGTGCTCCATCGCCCGCGCGGTAAAGCGGTACTCTTGCCGCAGGGCGTCATGGATGTCGGCCCCGTCGCGCAGCCTCTCCAGCATGACCAGCGTGACGGCCATCGCAAGCGGAGAGTTCCGTGCCACCGACTTTGCCGCTGTTTCCGCCAGTTTGCCGTCCGCCGATGCGAGACGGCTCTGGATCGCGTTGAGGTCGCCCTCGAACAGGCGGTCGATCTCGGGCTGCCGGGCTTTCATTGGCGAGTCGGATGGCCGCGCCGCGGCGGCGAGGATCGAGACATCGCCGTCGCGTTCCAGCGCGGCCAACAGGTCACCCCATTGCTCCTGCGGGATGAACATGTCGGCAAATCCCGCATGGATCGCATCGCCCCCATTCATCCGCGCCGCCGTCAGACCGAGATAGGCACCGATGCGCCCCGGTGCGCGGGCCAGCAATAGGGAGCCGCCGACATCCGGCACCAGACCGATCCCACATTCCGGCATGGCGATCTGGGTGCTTTCGCCGACGATGCGATGCGACAGATGGCATCCGACGCCGACCCCTCCGCCCATGACGAAGCCTTGCATGAAGCTGACGATAGGCTTGCCGTAATGCGCAAGTCTGGCGTTCAGGCGATATTCATCGCGCCAGAAGCGCTGCCCGAACGCGTAATCGCCCGCACGTCCGTGATCGTAAAGCTGCTGGATGTCACCGCCTGCGCAGAAGGCCTTGTCTCCGGCCGCGTCGATCACCACCGCCGTCATGGTGTCGTCGTCCGCCCAGTCGCGCAACGCGGCGTCGATTGCCATCGCCATGTCATAGGTCAGCGCGTTGAGGGCCTTGGGCCGGGACAGTGTGATCCGGCCCACGGGGCCAACACGGCGAATGTTGATCTCGTCACTCATTGTCTCGCCTCCGTCGTCGCTCATGCCGTCACCATCTGACGCGCCACGATCAGGCGCATGATCTCGTTCGTCCCTTCGAGAATCTCATGCACGCGCAGATCACGCACCAGCTTTTCGATGCCGTAGTCCGCGAGATAGCCGTAGCCGCCGTGCAGTTGCAGACATTGGTTGACCACCTTCGATCCGGTCTCGGTGACAAAAGCCTTGGCCATGGCGCAGAACTTGGTGGCATCAGGTGCGCCTTGGTCCAGCTTCCAGGCGGCCTGACGCAGGAATGTCCGCGCGGCCTGTAGCTCTATCTCCATGTCAGCCAGTTTGAATTGCAGCGCCTGGAACTGGTTGATCGATTGTCCAAAGGCCTGGCGTTCCGCCATATAAGTCAGCGTCTGGGTCAGTGCCGATTGCGCCGCGCCCAGCGAACAGGCCGAGATGTTCAATCGGCCTCCATCCAACCCCATCATCGCATAAGTGAAACCTTTACCCTCTTCGCCGATGAGATTCCCGGCCAAAACATCGCAATCGTCAAATTGGACCTGGCGTGTCGGCTGGCTTTTCCACCCCATCTTTTCCTCCAGGGCGCCAAAGGACAGGCCGGGGCTCTTGTCCTCGACGTAGATCGTGGAGACGCCCTTGGGCCCCGCGTCGCCGCTGCGCGCCATGACCACATATCCGTCCGAATATCCGCCGCCCGAGATGAATGCCTTGGTCCCGTTCAGCCGGTAGCCGTCATTCGTACGCTCGGCACGGGTCTTCAACGCAGCCGCGTCCGATCCAGCGCCCGGTTCCGTCAGGCAGTAGGACAGGACGGTCCGCAGGGACGCCGCGCCGGGCAGGACCCGGTCGCGCAACTCCGGACTGGCAAAGCTGTCGATCATCTTGGCGCACATATTGTGGATCGACAAAAAGGCCGCGACCGAGGGGCAGGCCATGGACAGGGCCTCGAACACCAGCGTCGCGTCCAGCCGACCGAGGCCCGCGCCGCCGTTCTCTTCGCTGACGTAAAGCCCGCCGAACCCCAGTTCGCCGACGGCGAGCCACAGGTCCTTGGGGATCAACCCTTCGGCCTCCCAGGTGCGGGCGTGGGGCGCGATCTGCTCCTGGCCAAAGTTATGCGCCAGGTCAAAAATGGCCCGTTGTTCTTCGCTTAGGGCAAAATCCATGTTCGCCTCCTCAATGTCATGATATCTGCCGCACGGGATGGCGCATTTGTGCCATGGCGGCGTGTCCCGCTGTGTCTGCAACGGCCGGGGCTGCGTGCTTGCCTGTCGCCGGTTTTGCGACGCCTGCTCCTAGCGCGAGGCCTACCTTTGTTGCGACGCCTCTCAGGCGGTGATCGGCAGGTCGACAATGCGCCGATGGCTGAGACCAAGCATGTGCAGCGCCTGTTCTTCGTCCTGCGTGACCCGTGCGACAACCGCATCCAGACCGTCCCAAGATTTCAGGACGATCTGAGCCATCATCAGGCCGACCTTTGTCGGCGCGTAATAGACCATCATCGTCTTGTCGAGACCGGCAGAGAAGGACGCGGCCTTGTGGGCCTGCGCCTTCATCAGCTCGACAAAATTCCGCTCGTAGTCGTCGATCTCCGAGAGGTCGACCAGATGCTTTTGATCGAACCGGAATCCCGGGTCGGCCGCATAGCTGGCAACGGCGCTGAGCGTTTCTTCCAACCGGACGACCCCGCGATATCGGACATAGACAAGGCCGAGATCGTTCATGATCGTAAAGGTCACAGGCATTAAATAAGGGTCCCTGAGGAGGTGCCGCGGGCGGCGTTCTCCTACAGTGATCATATTTGCGACTTTCGATCAACATGCTGGGTATACAGGATTACTTTAGTTTACCTAAGGTCAATCCATCGCCTTGAAGTGGAACTCTCCGCCATCCTTCAGTCCCGAGGGCCAGCGCGCGGTCACAGTCTTGGTTCGCGTGTAGAACTTGAAGGCGTCGGGGCCGTGCTGGTTGAGATCGCCAAAGGCCGATTTCTTCCAGCCGCCAAAGGTGTGATAGGCCAGCGGCACCGGGATCGGCACGTTCACCCCGATCATGCCCACGTTGATACGGTTCGCGAAATCGCGTGCCGTGTCGCCATCGCGGGTGAAGATGGCGGTGCCGTTGCCGTATTCATGATCCATCGCGTAGCCGAGCGCCTCTTCGTAGCTTTGCGCGCGGACGGTTGACAGCACAGGGCCAAAGATCTCGGTCTTGTAGATGTCCATGTCGGTGGTCACATTGTCGAAAAGATGCGCGCCGACGAAAAAGCCGTCCTCATAGCCCTGCAGATTGAAGTCCCGGCCATCGACGACCAGCTTCGCACCCTGGTCGACGCCGCTCTGCACGAGACGCAGGATGTTTTCCTTGGCGGCCTTGGTCACGACGGGGCCGTAGTCGACGTCATTGCCGGCGGTGTAGGGGCCGACCTTAAGCTTTTCGATCCGGGGGACCAGCTTTTCGATCAGCCGGTCGGCGGTTTCATCACCGACGGGCACCGCGACCGAAATCGCCATGCAACGTTCACCAGCCGCGCCGTAGCCAGCGCCGACCAGTGCATCCGCCGCCTGATCCATATCGGCGTCCGGCATGATGATCATGTGGTTCTTTGCGCCGCCAAAGCATTGCACGCGCTTGCCGTTCGCACAGCCCCGACCGTAGATGTATTCCGCGATCGGAGTCGAGCCGACGAAGCCGATCGACTGGATCACCGGATGATCGAGGATCGCATCGACCGCGCCCTTGTCGCCGTTCACGACCTGCAAGATACCTTTGGGCAGGCCAGCCTCTTCGAAGAGCTCTGCCAGCATCAGCGGGACCGAAGGATCACGCTCGGACGGTTTGAGGATAAAGGCGTTGCCGCAGGCGATGGCGGGGGCGAACATCCACATCGGGATCATCGCGGGAAAGTTGAACGGAGTGATTCCGGCGGTGACGCCAAGCGCCTGCCGCATGGAATAGAGGTCGATGCCCGGCCCGGCGCTGTCGGTATATTCACCTTTCAGCAACTGGGGCGCGCCAATGCAGTATTCCACGACTTCGAGGCCGCGCTGCACGTCACCGGCGGCATCGGGAAGGGTTTTGCCGTGCTCGCGGCTGAGCGCTTCGGCCAGCTTGTCCATATCCCGGTTCAGGAGGTCGACGAACTTCATCAACACGCGCGCGCGGCGCTGCGGGTTGACGGCGGCCCATGCGGGCTGTGCCTTGGCCGCGACGTCGACCGCGCGGTTCAATTCCTCAACAGAGGCAAGCGGGGCGCGCGCCTGCACTTCGCCTGTTGCAGGGTTCATCACATCGGCAAAACGGCCAGAGATGCCGGCGACATGTTCGCCGTTGATATAGTGGGTCAGGTCTTGCATTGCGGGATCCTCCGGTTGCTTGCGCGCAGGATAGCGTTGCGGTTTTGCGCCTGAAAGGGGAAATAGGGCAAAGAGGTTTTGCAAAAATGCAAAGGGGGCGCTGCGATGCAATGGGATGACCTGCGAATTTTTCTGTCAGTGGCGCGCGAGGAAAGCCTGTCGGCGGCGGGTCGCGAGTTGAGGGTCGACCCGGCGACGGTCGGGCGGCGCGTTGCCCGGCTGGAAGAACAGATCGGCGCCGCGCTCTTTGCGAAATCGCCGCAAGGCTATGCGCTGACCGATGCCGGGCAGCGTCTGCTGGATCACGCGATCCGGGCGGAACAGGCGGTTCTGGCCGCGCGCGAGGATATCGCGGGGCAGGCGGGTCGCTTGTCCGGGCAAATCCGGATCGGGGCGCCGGACGGGGTGGCGAATTTCCTCTTGCCCCAGGTCTGTGCCGCTATTCTGGATGCCAACCCCGATCTCGATGTGCAAATTGTGGCCCTGCCGCGCCTGTTCAACCTGACCCGACGCGAAGCCGATCTTGCCGTGACAGTCAGCCCACCGACCGCCGGCCGGTTGCTGGTTCACAAGATCAGCGACTATCACCTGCATCTTGCCGCTTCGACGGCCTATCTGGCGCGGCGGCCCGACCTGCGCAGGTTGCGGGACCTTCGGGATCATAGGGTCATCGGCTATATTCCCGACATGATCTTTGACAAGGAGCTCGACTACCTCGGCGAGATTCACGAAGGCCGGGTCTCCCTGGCCTCAAACTCGGTCCTCGTGCAGCTGAACTGGCTGCGACAGGGGGCAGGGGTGGGCATCGTTCATGATTTCGCTCTGCCCGCCGCGCCAGAGCTACGCCGCGTTCTCACCGAACAGATCTCGCTGACCCGTGGTTTCTATCTCGTGCGGCATCAGGATGACGCCCGGCTGGAGCGTATGAACCGTTTTGCCGCTTTGTTAAGCGACGGTGTCCGCCAAGAAGTCGCCCGGCTTGAAGGCAAACTTGACAAAATGTCGCAGTCGGCGGACGCTGAAGGGCAGAAAAGCCAGAAGGAAGACCGGCGATGATCGTTCAGCAAATCCTCACCTCCAAGGGCAACGACAACGTAGTGACAGTGTCACCCGACCTCTCGATCACCGAGGTTGCCAAGATATTGACGCAGAACCGGATCGGGGGGGTGGTCGTTTCATCGGGCGGGGATACCGCTGAGGGGATCCTGTCCGAGCGGGACATCGTCCGCGCATTGGCCAATCGCGGACCCGATATCATGCAGGAGAATGCGAATGCTCTGATGACCCGCGATCCGACCTGCTGTCAGCGCCGCGACACGGCTGATCAAGTGCTGCGCAAGATGACAGACGGGCGATTCCGTCATATGCCGGTCGTCGAGGACGGCAAGCTGATCGGCATCGTCACCATCGGGGATGTGGTCAAGGCGCGATTGAACGAACTCTCCATGGAGCGCGACGCCTTGGAGGGAATGATCGCAGGCCATTGAGAGGGCTCCGGCCCCTTGGGACCTCTTGCGACACCGGGACCGAAAACTCCGCTCATTCGGACACAAATGTATTGAATCCGCGCAATTACGATTGTGGCCTTGCATTCAGGCGCGCGATAATGTTGCGTGCGCCGAACCCGCGATGACGAGAGGACGCCATGCGCATCGGACTATACCCCGGCACATTTGACCCGATCACCCTTGGACATGTTGACATCATCCGTCGCGCCTCCGCTCTTGTGGACAGGCTCGTGATCGGTGTGGCAATCAACCGCGACAAGGGTCCGCTGTTCAATCTCGAAGAGCGCGTCGAGATGATCGAGGTGGAATGCGCCAAGCTTTCCGAGGAAACTGGGACTGAAATTGTTGTCCATCCCTTTGAAAATCTGCTGATCCATTGTGCCCGCGATGTCGGCGCCAATCTGATTGTGCGGGGCCTGCGCGCCGTGGCTGATTTCGAATACGAATATCAGATGGTCGGCATGAACCGGTCCCTCGACAATTCAGTCGAGACCGTCTTTCTGATGGCCGATGCCAAGCATCAGGCCATCGCCTCCAAGCTGGTCAAGGAAATCTGTCGGCTGGATGGGGATGTGCGCAAGTTCGTCCCGCCTGCGGTCAACGATAAACTTCGGGCGAAGCTCGGGAAATAAACTTCCGGTCCTTCATCGCCTCGGCGGCGCGGCGAATAAAGGTCGCGCTGTCGTCAACCTGTGTCACGGGCAGCATGTGTCCGCCTTCGACAGTGGTCAGGCCGATTTGCGGATAGCGACGCACCAGTACATCGCCGTGAAGCTCAGGGTCGAGGATCCGGTCGTCGCGACCGAACAGGACCCGCACAGGTACCGCCAGTTTAGCGTAATCGCGTGCCATTCCCGCCAGATCATCGCCCGAGGCCACGAAATCCCGGCTGGCGTTGTAAAACGCCTGAGGGCGCAGCGTCAGCAACCCCCCGCCACGCACAGCGAATTCCGGCGGAATCTCGTCCGGGCCGAAAACCTCCTGAGTGACGGGTTCGGGGTGGCGGATCATGTGCGGCACGGCCACCGTCCAACTGATCAGCCGTCGGTAGATGTCGGCATTGATTCGATAATCGGCAAAGAGCGCCGGTCCATCGTCCTTCAACGGCAAGGCGAGCGGAGCCAGCAGGGCCAGTCCACGCAGCAAGTCCGGTTTGTCCAGTGCCAGGGCCAGCGCCACCGCGCCGCCGAGCGAATGACCGACGACCAGCGGGTTCTCGATCTCCAGCTTTTCAATGGCTTCGGCGATCTGGCGGGCCTGGGCACGCACATTGGCGGGCGCAATGGCGGGGCGGTCGGAATAGCCTGACCCTGGCCTGTCGATGGCGATGACCCGGAAATCGCGGGCCAGATCGTCGATCAAACCGCAGTCGAAATTTGCCAGATTACCGCCCAGCCCGTGAATCAGCACGATGGCGGGACCTGTCCCGCAATCCAGGTAATGCAAGCGCCCGGTTGATATCGCGGTAAAGGCGCCGCGCGGCGGCACGATCTCCTCCACCCGCCGCATCTGGCGATAGGTGAAGATCACGTGTCCGGCGACGACCAGAAGGGCGAGCAGGACAAGAAGGAGGAGGAATGAGGTCAATAGGTCTGGCATGATGCTCTTTGCAATGTCAGCCCCTGCCTTAGCGCCAAAAGGCGACCCATTCCAGCAGTTCGGCGAATTTCTGGGCAAGAAACAGGCTGTTGGTCCAGTCGAACATCTGCCAGTCCAGCACCAGCAGTCCCGCCATGATCGCTGCCAGCGCAAAAGCGATGGAGTTCGTCATCAGATGCCCCTCAACTGCCCGACCCCGAGGAACGGTCCCGCGTGTCAGCCCATCGCCTATGCCCGAGAGGCTGGCAGGGATCAAGCCCCGGTGCCGGGCGCGCGCCAGCCCGACGCCTTAGGCGACCAACCGACCCATGGCGGCGGCGACATCGGCCATCCGCGCGGAAAAGCCCCATTCGTTGTCATACCAGGCGAGAACGCGAACCAGCCGCTTGCCTGTCACCTTGGTCTGGTCGGGTGCAAAGATCGAGGATTGCTCCGTATGGGTGAAATCAATCGAGACCTTGGGCTCGGGATCATAGGACATCACCGCGCCCATCTGTCCGGCGACGGCGGCCTGCACCGCTTCGTTCACATCCGCGACGGTGACGTCCTTCTTGGCGATGAAGGTGAGGTCTACGGCCGAGACATTCGGGGTCGGCACACGGATCGCGGAGCCGTCCAGTTTGCCCTTGAGGTCCGGCAGCACTTCGCCAAGGGCCAGCGCCGCACCGGTTGAGGTCGGGATCATCGACATCGCTGCGGCGCGCGCGCGGTAAAGGTCCGAGTGGCGGCGATCCAGCGTCGGCTGATCTCCAGTGTAGGAATGGATCGTTGTCATGATACCGCTTTCGATCCCGATCGCCTCATTCAGCACCATGGCCAACGGCGCGAGGCAGTTGGTGGTGCAGGACCCGTTGGAGATCATCACGTCATCGGCCACCAGATCGCGGTGGTTCACCCCGTAAACCACGGTTTTCTGCACGTTCTTGGCCGGGGCGGAAATCAGCACCTTCTTGGCGCCGCGCGACAGGTGGACCTTGGCCTTGTCGCCGTCGTTGAACTTGCCGGTGCATTCCAGCACCACGTCACAGCCCGACCAGTCCAGCTCTTCGGGATTATAGGTCGAAAAGACCTCCATCGGGCCGCGTCCGATGTCCATCGTGTTGCCCGAGACCTTTACTTCGCCGCCGAAACGGCCGTGGACTGAATCGTACCGCAGGAGATGCGCATTGGTCTCGATCGGGCCGGTCGCGTTCAGTTTGACCACCTGCACGTCGTTGCGCGCCTTCTCCGCGATATGGGCGAGGGTGCAGCGACCGATGCGGCCAAAGCCATTAATCCCGAGCGTGACGGTCATGAAGGCAACTCCTGTTTGATTACGCCCGGTCTATAGCGCGAAGCCACCCAAATCTTAAGGGGAAAAGCCATTTCCGCCCAATGTGTTAGCGTTAACTTTCTGAGTTTGCCCTGCGCGGCCGGGATGATGGCGCTAACCCGAAATGACGGTGGCGCTAACATGCTGCGCGGCGGCATTGCGGGGGAATCACTCGCGCATCGGCGCGAAGAGCGTCGCACCGCCGGCCCGCAGTCGTTCAGACCACGGGCCGGAGTTTGGATTGCCTCAGAGCAGGGCCTTGGCCTTGGCCACGACATTGGCGGCGGTGATGCCAAAGTGCTCGAACAGCTCCTCCGCCGGGGCCGAGGCGCCAAAGGAAGACATGCCGACGAAATCGGCCTTGGCCTCGCGACCACGCTCCCCGAGAAGCCAGCGATCCCAGCCCATGCGCATCCCGGCCTCGACGCCGACACGCACCGGACCGGCGGGAAGGACCCGCTTGCGATAGCTTTCTTCCTGTGCGGCGAACAGCTCCATGCAGGGCATGGAGACGACGCGGGTGCCGATGCCCTCGGCCTCCAGCGCTTCGCGTGCCTCCATCGCCAGACCGACTTCGGAGCCGGTGGCGATCAGGATCACTTGCCGCTTGCCCGCGCTCGCATCCGCCAGCACATAGCCGCCCTGTTCACTCAGGTTGCGCGTCTTGTGCTCCAGCCGGACGGCGGGGACGTTCTGACGGGTCAGCGACAGGACCGAAGGCGTGCCGCTCTGCGTCAGGGCGATTTCCCAGGCCTCTGCGGTTTCGACCACATCTGCGGGGCGGAACACCAGCGTGTTCGGCGTCGCGCGGCTGATTGCCAGATGTTCGACCGGCTGGTGCGTCGGGCCGTCTTCGCCCAACCCGATGGAATCATGCGTCATCACGTAGACCACCGGCTGTTGCATCAGCGCCGACAGACGCATCGCGGGGCGGGCGTAGTCGGTGAAACACATGAAGGTGCCCGAATAGGGCCGGATGCCGCCATGCAGCGCCATGCCGTTCATCGCCGCCGCCATGCCGTGTTCACGGATGCCGTAATGCACGAAACGTCCGTCGCGATTGTCGATGTCAAAGACGCCCAGATCGCCGGTCTTGGTGTTGTTCGACCCGGTCAGGTCGGCCGATCCACCGACGGTCTCGGGCATCACCGGGTTCACGACCTCGAGCACCATCTCGGAGGCCTTGCGCGTGGCGACCGACTGGCGCGCCTCGCTCGCCTGTTTCTTGAGCGCGCGAATGACCGAAGACAGCTTTTTCGGCGCATCACCGGCCATGGTGCGGGCGAATTCGTCTTGTTTGCGTTCGGAGATTTCGCTCAGACGACCCTCCCATGCAAAACGATCTTCGGTGCCGCGACGGCCGATCTCTTCCCAGGCGGATTTGACATCCGCAGGCACTTCGAAGGGGCCGGTGGTCCAGCCGTAGGACTCTTTCGCCGCGGCCATCTGTTCGGCGTCGGTCAGCGCGCCGTGACCCTTGGAGGTGTCCTGCGCCGCATGGCCAAGGGCGATATGCGTCTTGCAGGCGATCATCTGGGGGCGTTTGCCTTTGCGTGCCTGCGTCAACGCGGCGTCGATGGCATCGGGATCATGCCCGTCGATTTCCTGCACGTCCCAGCCGCAGGCGCGGAAGCGCGCGGCCTGATCGGTGCGGTCGGCCAGATCGACCTCGCCGTCGATGGTGATATTGTTGTTGTCCCACATCACGATCAGCTTGGAGAGTTCCTGACGCCCCGCCAGGGTGATCGCCTCCTGACTGATGCCCTCCATCAGGCAGCCGTCTCCGGCGATGACATAAGTGTGGTGATCGACGAGCTTCTTGCCGAAACGTGCGCGCAGGATTTCCTCGGCCATGGCAAAACCGACGCCGTTGGCGATACCCTGACCAAGCGGGCCTGTGGTCGTCTCGATCCCCTGCGCGAGGAAGTTTTCCGGGTGCCCGGCGGTTTTCGCGCCCAACTGACGGAAGTTCTTGATCTGCTCCAGGGGAAAATCCTCGTACCCCGTTAGGTGAAGCAGCGAATAAAGCAGCATGGACCCGTGGCCCGCCGACAGGATGAAGCGGTCGCGATCATGCCAAAGCGGGGCGGAGGCGTCGAATTTCAGGTGCTTGGCGAATAGCACCGTGGCGACATCGGCCATGCCCATGGGCATGCCGGAATGGCCGGAATTCGCGGCGGCGACGGCATCCAGCGTCAGGGCGCGAATGGCGGTCGCCTTTGACCAATGGTCGGGATGGGCGGAACGAAGGGCTGCGATATCCACGGAAAAACGGCTCCTTTGGCGGAATTTGGCGACGATAGCGCTCAATAGCAGTCGCGAGGCGAGTTGCAAGTAACGCATTGCCCGCGTAGCCGTGCACCTGCGCGCCAGGCGCAACGCCGACCAGAGAATTATCCCATGGTTCCAGACAGCTTTGGGCAATCCTTCATGTTTTGGATAGAGTTGGGCAATATTGCGCCGGACCAGTGATTCGCTGGTCCGCACCACGCGGTCCACCGATGGACCCGAGACATGCGACGAAAAGGGCGGCCCCGACGATGAGTGAAATTGACGATCTGCAACGGCGGTTGACGGCCGCGCTGGACCGGATCGCCGCGGGTGTCGCGGAGTTGCCTCAACCGACATCGACCCCGTCGAGCCCGGATTCGGATGAGGCGGTGAACCGGGAAGAGCGCGACGCAGCCGTGACAGCGAAAACCCGGATTGAAGCCCGCCTCGTCGAGATGGAGCGCGACCTGACTCGCCTGCGTCAAAGCAATGACCAGCTGCGCGAGACAAGCCAGGCCCTGCGGGACGCAAACGAGGCCCGCGTCGGCGATTCCCAATTGATCAACGCCGCTCTGGCCGCCGAACTCGAAGCGCTGCGCACGACCCACGCCGCTGGCCAGACCGAAGTGCGCGCGATCCTCGACGCTTTGGCGCCGCTGGTGGGTCCGGCGCAATCCGACCGCCCGCTTGCCCCTTCGGGGGGCATCGGTGAGACGGGCTCCAACGAGACGGGCTCCGGCAGCCCGATGTCCAACACGCTGACCACCCCCGGATCCTCAGACCGGCATTCTATCGACAAGGAGGACCTCTGATGCCCGAACTGGAAATCCTGATCGGCGGACGTGCCTTCGAGGTGGCCTGCCAGGAGGGCGAGGAGCACTATCTTCAGACCGCCGCCGAAATGCTCAACATCGAGGCCCAGACCCTGATTGCGCAGACCGGACGCATCCCCGAGGCGCGGATGTTGCTGATGTCGGGCTTGATGCTGGCGGATCGCACCGCCGGGGTCGAGGACCGGCTCAAGCTGATGGAGGACGAATCCGACGGGCTGCGCGCTGAGATCGACCGCTTGACCACGGCGTTGAAACGTTCGGAGAGCCTGGCCTCCTCAGCACAGAGGGTCGAGGTCCCGGTAATCCCGGTCGCGGTCACGCAGACACTGACCACGCTGGCGGATCAGGCCGAAGCGCTGGCGTCTGAGGTCGAGGCGAAAAGCAAAAAGGCCGGGTAATCCCGGCCTCTGCTCTCGCTGCGATCTTCTGCAGGGATCAGGCGTTCGCTGCCCGAATTTTCTCTGCCGCGTCCTTGTCGTAGGTGACGCCGCTAGTTTCCAGCAATGTGTCCAGCTCACCGGACATCGTCATTTCGGTGATGATGTCGCATCCGCCGACGAACTCGCCCTTGATGTAAAGCTGCGGGATCGTCGGCCAGTCGGAATATTCCTTGATACCCTGCCGGATGCCGTCATCGGCCAGCACGTTCACATCGGCGAAATCCACGCCCATGTAGGTCAAAACGCCCGCCACACGGCTGGAAAAGCCGCATTGGGGCATGGATTTCGTCCCCTTCATGAACAGCACCACGTCACTGGATTTGACGGCCTCATCGATGGTGGTCTTTGCGTCGGTCATCTGGTTTGTCCTCTTGTTGCGCGAGCCGCGGCGCGCGGCAGCGCTTTGGCCATCTGGCCACGCGAAGGGCGCGCGGCAGCGAAGCATGTCATCAGGCTGATCGTCAGGGCGATCAGAAGGGGCAGGGTCATTGTCATCGTCAGGGTGCCCGCGTCGTCAGGGCAAGGGCGTGCAACTCACCGGCGGGGCCGTCCATCTTGCCCTTCAGCGCGGCATAGACGGCGCGTTGCTGCTGGACCCGGTTCTGCCCGCGAAAGCTTTCGTCGACCACGGTGGCCGCGAAATGCTGCCCGTCGTCGCCCTGTACTTCGATCTGGGCATTGGGGAAGCTCTCCCGGATCAAGTTTTCGATGTCGCCAGCCTGAATGGGCATGAAAATCCTCGTTTAGTGGTGCGCTCTAGATGTAGGCCCGCCCCCGCCATGATGCAAGATGGTCGGGCCGGAGGGGGCGCGCGTCGCGCCATCCCTCAGGCCAGGGTCGTGCCGAAGGTGGTGCGATAAATCGTGGACAATTCCGACAGAGGTGCGTCGCTGCCGCCCAGGCTGACCTTGTCGCCGTGAAACCGCCCGACGCTGCGCAGGGCCACACCGGATTTGCCAGCCTCGACCATCAGCGCCTCGGCGGCGTCGAAACTGCATGCGATCAGGTAGCGTCCCTGATCCTCGCCGAACAATTGCGCCTGATCACTATCCTCAAGCGTGACGCCGACGCCCGATGCCTCGGCCATCTCGAATGCGGCGAGCGCAAGGCCACCGTCGGACAGGTCGGTGCAGGAGCGGATCAGCGCCTTGTTGGCGAGGATGAAATCACCGTTCCTGCGCTCTGCCGCCAGATCGACATGCGGCGCGTCGCCCTCGATGCGGTTGAAGACCTCGGCCAGAAGGGCGGATTGACCCAGATGGCCCTCTGTCTCACCGACCAGCAGCGCCACGTGACCATCGCGCGCCAGACCCGTCAGCGCCTCATCGGCATTCTCGATCAGGCCGACTGCGCCGATGGTCGGCGTCGGCAGGATGCCCTGACCGTCGGTCTCGTTGTAGAGCGAGACGTTGCCCGACACGATCGGCATATCAAGCGCGCGGCAGGCCTCACCGATGCCCTGGATCGCGCCGATAAATTGGCCCATGATCTCGGGCTTTTCCGGGTTGCCGAAGTTGAGGTTGTCTGTCGAGGCCAGAGGTGTCGCGCCCGAGGAGACCAGATTGCGGAAGGCTTCGGCCACCGCCTGCCGCCCGCCTTCGACCGGATTGGCCTTCACGTAGCGCGGGGTCACGTCACTGGTAAAAGCCAGCGCCTTTTTCGTTCCATGCACCCGGATAATGCCCGCGCCAAAGCCGGGGATCCGCATGGTGTCGGCCATGACCTGGCTGTCGTATTGCTCGTAAACCCATTGGCGGGAACAGTAATTCACCGCCCCGATCAGCGCGCGCACCCCATCCATGGGATCAACGGCGGGGATGTCGCTCAGTGGTTCGGCGGCGGGCGTCGGCTCATGCGGGCGGTCGTATTCCGGCGCCATGGAAGAGAGCTTGGAGAGGGGAAGATCGGCAAAGACCTTGCCACCGTGGATGATCTCAAAACGGTCCTCGGCGATCGTCTCGCCCACGATGGCGAAATCGAGGTCCCATTTGTCGAACACCGCCTTGGCCTCGGCCTCCTTTTCGGGGCGCAGCACCATCAGCATGCGTTCCTGGGATTCCGACAGCATCATCTCGTAGGCCGTCATATGCTTTTCGCGACAGGGGACGTCGTCGAGGTTCAGCCGAACGCCCAAGCCGCCCTTGTCGCCCATCTCCACCGCCGAGCAGGTCAGACCCGCCGCGCCCATGTCCTGGATGGAGATGACGGCACCGGTCTGCATCAGCTCCAGCGTCGCTTCCATCAGGCGCTTTTCGGTGAAGGGATCGCCCACTTGCACAGTTGGGCGCTTTTCCTCGATCGTCTCGTCGAATTCGGCCGAGGCCATGGTCGCGCCGCCAACCCCGTCGCGCCCGGTCTTGGCCCCGAGGTAGACCACCGGCATGCCGACACCGGAGGCGGCCGAGTAAAAAATCTGGTTTGTATCGGCCAGACCGGCGGCAAAGGCGTTCACCAAGCAGTTGCCGTTATAGGCGGGATCGAACCGGATTTCACCGCCGACCGTGGGAACGCCAAAGCAATTGCCGTAGCCGCCGACACCCTCGACGACGCCATGAACGAGCTGTCGGGTCTTTGGGTGCGCCACCTCGCCAAAGGACAGGGCGTTCATTGCCGCCACGGGACGCGCGCCCATGGTAAAGACGTCGCGCAGGATGCCGCCGACGCCGGTCGCCGCGCCCTGGTAGGGTTCGATGTAGGAGGGGTGGTTGTGGCTTTCCATCTTGAAGACGACGCATTGGCCATCGCCGATATCGACGATGCCCGCGTTTTCGCCGGGGCCGCAGATTACCTGTGGCCCGTCGGTCGGCAGGCTGCGGAGCCATTTCTTTGACGATTTGTAGGAGCAATGCTCGTTCCACATGGCCGAGAATATGCCCAGTTCGGTAAACGAAGGCTCCCGGTTCAGAATGCGCAGGATCTCGGCGTATTCGTCAGGCTTGATCCCGTGGCTTGCAATCAGCTCTTCGGTAATGGCCGGTTCCTGCATGGTATCCCCCGTCTGGCGTGCGCCTCCCTTTACGATACCGCGGTTGTGGGGGAAAGGGGCGGCGGGAGGAAATGGGTTGAGCGGGTCGGAGCGGGGATTTTTCTCGACGTGCTCAGCGGCGGGAGGGATACCGCCACGCGCTTGGCGCTCTGAGGCACTTAGCGCGGTCAGATATGGTCGATCAGGGCCGCCAGCGCACGGCCAACAGTGCACGGATCAAATAATCGGGCGGCGGCAAAGCTTTGCTTCCAAATCAGGCACCGTCACCGGTCCTGGAAAGAACGGTCCTTCGGCGCCTGTTTGCCTCGATTGCAAACGGTCAGACGGTGCCCAAAAAAAAAGGCCGGACATAAAGTCCGGCCAAGTCCAACAGGGAGGTGAAGATGATGACGCCAGGGGCGGCACCATCGTCATGATTGGACTTAGGTAGCGCTATTGAGTCGTTCAAGTTGCAAATGACACCTGTATGACATTCCAGCTATGCGTTTGACGCATGGCTTACCGCCTGTCGGCAACTTCGTCGGGGCGTTGTTCGCGCAAACGGCGGCGGTGCGTAATGATCTCTTCCTGCACGAAATCGCGGAAGGCGGCGATGCGTTTGGAATGGCGCAGCTCTTCGGGGAAGGCGAGAAACACAGGAACCTCCTCGGATTCCACCTCGGGCAAAACGCGTTCGAGTGTCGAGAAATCCTCGACGAGGTAATCCGGTAGCACGCCGATGCCGAGACCGTTGATGACCGCCTGCAAGACCCCGAAATAGCTGTTCACGGTCAGTGAGGATGACACATCGTTGCTGAGCAGATCTTGCACCAGACGCGCGCCGGCGGCGACCTGCGCGGCAGCGGGACTTTGACAGATCAGGCGATGGCGCGAGACATCCTCGATCGAGCTTAACCGCCCCTGCCGGTCCAGATATTCGGGGCTGGCATACATCCGCATGCGAACGGACATCAGGCGCTTGCGGATGAGGTCGGCCTGGCTGGGTTCCTTCATGCGGATGGCGACATCGGCCTCGCGCATGGGCAGGTCCAGCACGCGTTCCTCTAGCATCAGGTCGATCCTCAGATCGGGGTATTTCTCGTAGAATTTCGGCAGGCGCGGCGCCAGCCACAGGGACCCGAAACCCGTCGTGGTGGTGACGCGCAATTCGCCAAACACCTCTTCCTCGCTGTCGCGGATCCGCGCGGTCGCTGTTTCCAGCCGTTTCATCATCGCACGCGTGGCGTCAAACAGCAGCTCACCCTGTTCCGTGAGAATCAGCCCGCGCGCATGGCGATGAAAGAGCGTGGTGTTCAGCGATTCTTCCAGCCCGCGCACCTGGCGCGAGACGGCGGATTGCGACAGGTGCAATGCATCCCCCGCATGGGTCAGGCTGCCGGCATCCGCGACCGCGTGAAATATTCTGAGCTTGTCCCAGTCCATGAAACTCACTTTCCGTTATAATTGATCGCTGCCCCGAAATTATCCGTCACATAATCTGGATGAGGCGTTGAAGTAAGGCTAACAGGTCAAATATTCTTTATTGGTCATATACTGTGACCTACTTTTAATCTATGGTGGCGTTCAGGGAGACCATTATGACCAAACACGATATTTCGCTGTCCGATCGCTTTGACGTGGAAAAAAGCCCGGTGCTGCTAAATGGCACGCAGGCGCTGGTACGCCTGATGCTGATGCAAAAGGCGCGCGACAAGGCCGCTGGTCTGAACACCGCGGGTTTTGTCACCGGATATCGTGGATCGCCCTTGGGCGCTGTCGACATGCAGATGAACCGCGCGGCCAAGCAGTTGGTCGCAGCGGATGTGAAATTTCAGGAAGGTCTGAACGAGGACCTCGCCACCACCGCCCTATGGGGCGCGCAACAGGCCGAATTGCGCGGCGAGGGCAAGTTCGACGGCGTCTTCGGTCTTTGGTACGGCAAGGGGCCGGGGGTCGATCGCTCCGGCGATGCGATGCGTCACGCCAACATGGCAGGAACCAGCCGCAACGGCGGGGTCCTGATGGCGATGGGCGACGATCACACCGGTGAAAGTTCGACCGTTCTGCACCAGTCCGAATGGGCGTTGGTGGATGCCTACATGCCGATTGTCAGCCCCGCGGGCGTACAGGAAATCCTCGATCTGGGTCTCTATGGCTATGCCTTGTCGCGGTATTCCGGCCTCTGGGTCGGGTTGAAATCGATGAAGGACACTGTCGAGGCCACCTCGGTGGTCGATGGTCGGATCGACCGGATGAAGCTGATCATGCCGGAGGATTTCGCGATGCCTGAGGGCGGGCTGAACATCCGTCTGGGCGACAGCCCGCCGGAGCAGGAAACGCGGATGATCGACTACAAGCGATTTGCCGCAGAGGCTTTTGCGCGGGCCAATCGCATCGATAAACGGGTCTGGGGCAAACCCGGTGCTCGGATCGGTTTCGTTGCGGCGGGAAAGAATTGGCTCGACCTGCAACACGCCATGGCGCTTCTCGGCATCGACGCGGCCGAGGCCGAGCGTCTGGGCATCACCACCTATAAGGTCGCACAGGTCTGGCCGCTGGACGTGCAGGGCTTTCACGAATGGGCCGAAGGACTGGACCTGATCGTGGTGGTCGAGGAAAAGCGCAAGCTGATCGAAGTCCAGATCAAGGAGGCGCTGTTTGACGACAATCGCTTCCGGGTCTGGGGCTGGTACAAGGGCGGAGCGGGCGGGCTGCACCGCGAAGAACTCTTCCCGACGCGCGGTGCGCTCGATCCGATCTGGATCGCGCAAAAGCTGGGCGATATCCTGATCGATGAGGGGCGGGAGACCGACCGCATCCGCGCCGGACTTTCATCCCTTGCGGACGCCAAGCGTAACGACAACGCGCCTGAAATCGCGGCCCGCCTGCCGTATTTCTGCTCCGGTTGTCCGCATAATACTTCGACCAAGGTGCCGGATGGATCGCGTGCCTACGCCGGGATCGGCTGTCACTATATGGTGCAGTGGATGGATCGCGACACCAGCGGATTTACCCATATGGGGGCCGAGGGCGCGAACTGGATCGGCGAGGCGCCGTTTTCGACCACGGAGCACATTTTCCAGAACCTCGGCGACGGCACTTACAACCACTCCGGCGTGCAGGCGATCCGCGCCGCACTCGCCAGCGGTGTGAACATCACCTACAAAATTCTTTACAACGACGCGGTCGCCATGACCGGCGGGCAAAAGAACGAGGGCGGGCTGACCGCCGACCGGATCGCCAATGAGCTGAAAGCCATGGGCGTCGGCAAGATCGCCGTGGTCTTTGACGAAAAGGAAGAGCCCGCGCGCGAGGATTTCCCAAAGGACGTCACCTGGAATGAACGCGCCGACATGGAGACCGTGCAGGAGGCGATGCGGCAGGAAAAGGGCGTCTCGGCGATTATCTACATACAGACCTGCGCCGCCGAAAAGCGTCGTCGTCGCAAGCGCGGCCAATTCCCGGACCCGGACAAGCGGGTCTTTATCAACACCGATGTCTGCGAAGGCTGCGGCGATTGCGGGGTGCAGTCGAATTGCGTCTCCATCGTGCCAATGGACACCGAACTTGGGCGGAAACGCGCGATCGACCAGTCTTCCTGCAACAAGGATTATTCCTGCCTCAAGGGGTTCTGCCCGTCGTTCGTCACGCTGGAAGGCGCGCAGCTCAAGAAAGCCTCGGGGCAGGGGATCGCGCTGCCTGATCTGCGCGAACCGGTTCTGCCGGCAATCCACGGCACACATAATATCGTCATAACCGGGGTTGGGGGCACCGGCGTCGTCACCATCGGCGCGCTGCTGACCCAGGCGGCGCAGGTCGATGGCAAGGGCGCGGGCATGATGGAAATGGCCGGTCTCGCCCAGAAGGGCGGCGCGGTGCACATCCACGTCCGCCTGGCCGAGAAACCCGACGACATCAGCGCGATCCGCGTCGCCACTGGCGAGGCACATGCGTTGATCGGTGGCGATATGGTGGTCAGTGCCGGGTCTAAGACACTGGGTCTGACAAAGCCGGGCCAGACCGGCGCCGTGGTCAATTCGCATCAGATCATCACGGGCGATTTCACTCGTGACACCGAATTCCGTATCCCTTTTGACCGTCTGGAAATGCAATTGCAGGCGCGGCTGAAGGATCGGATTTCGCTGTTCGATGCCTCGGAGCTGGCCCGCGTCTTGATGGGCGACTCGATCTTTTCCAACATGATGGTGCTGGGGGCCGCCTGGCAAAACGGGCTGCTGCCTCTGTCGCTCGAGTCGATCGAGGAGGCCATACGCCTGAACGGTGCGGCCATCGAAAAGAACCGCGAGGCCTTTGCCATCGGTCGATGGGCCGTGCTTTATCCCGAGGACGCCGCGCGCCGGATCACATCCGAGACCGTCGTCGACAAGCCGCGCAGCATCGAGGAACAGATCGACTACCGCGCCGACCGGCTGGTGGAGTATCAGGGCAAGCGGCTGGCCAGGCGGTTTCGCAAGCTGGTCGATCACGCGGGTGAGGCGACCGGAGATGAGGCGATGCGGCTGGCCGTCGCCAAGGGTTATCACAAGGTGCTGGCCTACAAGGACGAATACGAGACCGCGCGATTGCTGCTATCGACCCGCAAAAAGGCCGAGGCCGAGTTTGAGGGCGATTTCCGGATGTCGTTCCATATGGCGCCGCCGGTGCTCAGTCGTACCGGGCCTGATGGTCGCCCGCAAAAACGCCGGTTTGGTGAATGGATGAAGCTGCCGTTCGGTGTGCTCGCTCGTCTCAAGGGACTGCGCGGGACGCCGCTCGACCCCTTCGGGCGAAGCGAAGAGCGTCGGATGGAGCGTGCGCTCATCACCCAGTACGAGGCCGATATGGCCGAGGTTCTGCCCAACATGACCGACGCCACCCGCGACATCGCGATTGCGCTGGCCGAGCTGCCGCTGAAGATTCGCGGCTTCGGTCCGGTCAAGGCCGCGAACGAGGCGAAGGCGGCGAAAGAGCGTGAAGGCCTGCTGTCCGCGTTCCGTGCCGGGGGCGGGATGAAACACGCGGCGGAATGACCCTATGCGCGGTTCCGGCTGCCGAGCCGGGGCCGCACTGGTCGGTGCGGTGTTTCTGGGTTTGCAGGTGTGCTCGGCATCGGGACGGGCGCTAATGCGGCGCGTGAGGATGAGCTGGCCTTTGGTCAGACCCGCCCGGACCTCGCCCGCATCGGCCCATCGCAATTTGCGCCGCTCACTTTGCCAAATGCCCCATTTTGCCAAATGGCCCGTCGAAACTCCGGCACCGGAAATTCTCAGTCCCTGCGGGATGCCTTGCGGCTGGAAGGAGGGGTGACGACGGCGACATCCACGCTTTGCTCTGACGTCGAGGTGCCCGCGCCCCGCATGGAGCCGCGCACAGGCGCGATATCGTCGTAGTCGCGGCCATATCCAATCGCGATGTAGTCGATGCCGGCAACCTGATTGTTGGTTGGGTCGAATTCGACCCAGCCCAGCTCAGGCCCGACCCAGGCCCGCACCCAGGCGTGCATGGCGTCCACGCCGATCAGTCGGTCCTGACCTGGCGGCGGGTAGGTGCGCAGAAACCCCGAGACATAGCCCGCCGGAATCCCCACCCCACGCAGACAGGCGATCATGATGTGCGAAAAATCCTGACAGACACCGGCACGGGCGGCAAAGGCATCCGACGCTTCGGTATCGACGTCCGTGGCATCGACCGCATATGTCATTTCGCTGTGAATCGCCGCCCCGATCGCGCGGACCGCGTCCAGCGCCGTGCCGCCGGGGCGAATGTGGTCGCGCGCAAAGGCGGTCATTTCGTAATTGACCGGCGCGCGGCGGGTGGTGGCGGTGAAATGCAGGGGCGATTGAGGGGTCGCATCGCGGTTGGCGCTCAGCACCGCGGGCAGCCGGCGCATCGAGGTGGCCAGTGACAATCGTGGCGCATCCGCATGTCGGTGGACGCGAAAGGAGAGCGCAATCTTTACCTCCTCGACCGGGCGATGCCAGACGGCGGAGGTCACGTTGTTGCCAAAGTAATCGGTGAAATGGCCTTGCTCGGAGGGGGGGGAGGTCAGGGTCAGCGACCAATCCTCGATCCGTTGCACTTCCGCGATGTCGCGCGGCAGCAGACGCAGCAGGTTCCGGGTCTGATCCGTCGGCTGCGAATAGGTGTAGTTGATGTTGAGCGTGACGTCGTAAAGCATGGGATTACCGCAAATGCGCCTCCGCCAGCAGGTCGGACATGCCCGAGAGGGCGAGGCGCAGATCACCCAAGGCCTCGGTCGTCATGTCAGCGGCTTGACCCACCTCGAGCTGGGTCCGGATCGGCAGAAGCTGGCGCACCAGCACACCGGGTCGGGCAGAGAGGGCGGCACCGGGCAGCGCCTCTGCGAGCGTCTGCACTTCGCGCACCTGATAAAGGACCGACCGGGGGTTGCCGGCGTCATGTGCCAGAAGGTCGACAACGGTCTCCCGGGTGGCGCCGAGCGCGTAGCGGCGGCGGTGCGCCATGCGTCCGTCCGCGACCTCCAGCGCGATGTCCAGCGCGCCTTCGGGGGCCTCGGGATCGGCGTAGGTTTCGAGCACCGCGGCCAAGCTATCTGCGCGCTCCAACGCCCGCCCGATGGTCAGGAACCGCCAGCCGAAAAAGCGATACATGTTGTCATTCACCATGCCCGAGAACCCGGCGGTCTTGCGCAACAGGACGCTCATCGCGCGTGCCGCATCATCGCCGGGCTGCGCCGAAGCGGCCATCTCGCGTGTCGTTGTGATCAAATCGCTCAGCGCGTACCATCCATCTGTGGAAAAGCGGTCGCGCACCTTGGCGGCACAATTATGCGCGGCCTGAAGCCGGTTCAGCAGACCGTCCGGGACCGGTTGATCCACGTCGATGCCAAGCGGGGCGAGATCCTCGGCGATGTAATCCAGCAATTTGTCATCGGCCCGGTCGCTGGTCGCGAGGCGCAGATGATAGGCGCGCAGCAATCGCGCGACGTCCTCAAAGCGCACGATGTAGCGGCCCAGCCAAAAGAGGTTATCCGCGGCGCGCGCCGGTAGGGCGCCGGCCTCGGTCTGCGCTGCATGCTCGCCATCGAGGTCCGGCGTCGGCAGCACACTTTTGGGATCGGGGACGCGGTCGTCCGACAGGATCAGCACATCCGCAACGCTGCCGCCGCGCTGCATGGCCAGGGCGGTGGCGTCGCCCTCGGGGCCGATGCGCGCGTAACCGCCCTGCATGAAGGTCCAGCCCTTGGCCGTGCGCGCGGCAAAGACCCGCACGGTCATCGGCCCCGGCGTCACGCGCGGGCCCTTGTCGGTCTCGCGCCATGTCGGGGTGGTCGAGAGGGTCACGGCCTCCTGACCGATGAGGTCCGGCGCATCGTGGTCCAGGAGTTGCACGATCTCGGGCTCGACTCCGCGCACCGTTTCGGAATTGCTGTCAAAGGGCAGATCGACAGACATGGCGGGCGCGATCAGCAGCTGGTGCACGTTTTCGCGCACAAAGGCGCGCGCGGCCTCGTCTCCGCACCACCATGTCGCGATGTTGGACATATGCAGGGGCCGACCCGTCAGAACCTCGCTGATGCGCGGCAGGAAGGCCATCAACGCCCGCGTTTCCAGCACGCCCGAGCCGAGCGCATTGACCATCGCGAGAGAGCCGGAGCGCACCGCATCCATCAGCCCCGGTACCCCGATGCGCGAGTCCGGGTGGAAATCCAGCGGATCGGAAAAATTCGCGTCGATCCGGCGCCACAACAGGCCGAGCGGTTCCGGCCCCTCGATCGTGCGGACCATGGCCTGGCCGTTCTGGACCACGATGTCCTCGCCCTCCAGCAGCAGAAGGCCGAGGTAGCGGGCGATGTAGAGATGTTCGAAAAAGCCGTCGTTGGCCCGACCGGGCGTCAGCAGGCCGTAGGCGTGTGGTTCACTTCGGTTCGCGGTGGCAAGGCTGTGCAGGGTTTCGCGGAACGCCTCGAAAAAGCCGGACAGCCGCAGGGTATGCGCGTTCGGGTAATCCTCGGGAAACACCCGGCGCATGGCCATGCGGTTTTCCAGCGCGAAACCTGCCCCCGAGGGCGCCTGCGTGCGGTCGCCGAGCACTAGCCATGACCCATCCGGTGAGCGTCCGATCTCAAACGCGAGGTAGTGCAAATAATGCCCGCCGCGCGGCTCCACCCCGACCATGGGACGTTTCCAATGGGCGTTTTCGGTGACCAGACGCGGGGGCAGGTGCCCTTCACTCAGCAGCCGGGCGGGCCCGTAAAGGTCGGCCATCACCATTTCCAGCAGATCGGCACGCTGGCTGAGACCGGCACAGATGTCGGCCCATTCGGTTTCGTGCAGCAGGACGGGGAGGTTGGACAGGGGCCAGTCACGTTCGTTTAACGGGTCTTCGGAATACTGGCGGAAATAGACGCCCGCGTCGCGCAGGTACTGGCGGCCCCGCTCGAACTTGGCGCGCAGCGCATCCTCGGGCAGGGCCGAGAGCATCTCGATAAACGGTTTCCAGACAGGACGCATGACACCGTCGCGGTCGAACAATTCGTCCGCCACGCCATCGGTCGGCGCGTAAGCCTCAAGAAGCGGGCTTTTCGCGCCGGATCTGGTCGGTGTGTCCATGACCTCCTCCGGGGATGGTTACATCAATCCGGGTGGGCGTCTGAGGTCAAGCGTCATCCGGAACTCGGGGTGCGGAGTTTCGGGCTGTGGCCGGTAGGGCGCAGGGGTGTGGCCGTTCGGTTCGAACCGGGCAAGGCGACGGGCCTCGGCCTCGTAACCATTGATCGGGAAGGTATCGTAGTTGCGCCCGCCCGGATGCGCGACGTGATAGGTGCAACCCGCCAGCGCATGGCCCGTCCAGTCGTCGTAAATATCGAACAGGAGCGGCGCACTGACCGGCAGGGTCGGATGCAGCGCCTCTGCCGGTTGCCATGCCTTGAAGCGGACACCGGCGACCGACACGCCCGAGGTCTGGGTGCGGGTCATCGGCACCGGGCGACCGTTGCACATGATGCGGTAGCGATCCTGATGCAGCGAGGTCATCTTGACCTGCATCCGTTCGACCGAACTATCGGTGTAGCGCACCGTGCCACCGATCGCGCCGGTTTCGCCCAGCACATGCCAAGGCTCCAGCGCCTGCCTGACCTCCAGATGCACACCCTCGGCCTCTATCTGTCCGCAGAACGGGAAGCGGAACTCGGCCTGCGCCTCGAACCACTGGGGATCGAGGTCAAAGCCGTGATCGCGCAGATCGTTCAGCAGGCTGGTGAAATCCTCCCACAGGTAGTGCGGCAGCATGAAGCGGTCATGCAGCACCGTGCCCCATCTGACCGGGCGGCCGATGACGGGGTTTTCCCAGCACCGGGCGATGATAGCGCGCAGCAGGACCTGCTGGGCCAGAGACATCCGGGGGTCCGGCGGCATCTCAAAACCGCGGAACTCCACGAGGCCAAGCCGACCTGTCGGCCCATCCGGCGAGAACAGTTTGTCGATGCAGATTTCGGCGCGGTGCGTGTTGCCGGTCACATCCGTCAGCATGTTGCGCAACAGCCGGTCGACCAGCCATGGGGGCGGGACCTCGCCGGCCTTGGGCGCGTTGATCTGCGATAGCGCGATTTCCAGCTCGTAGAGTGTGTCGTGCCGCGCCTCGTCGATCCGGGGGGCCTGCGAGGTCGGGCCGATGAACAGCCCGGAAAACAGGTAGGACAGCGACGGGTGACGCTGCCAGATCAGGATCAGCGATTTCAGCAGATCGGGGCGGCGCAGGAAGGGCGAGTCATTCGTCGTCGCGCCGCCGACCACGACGTGGTTGCCGCCGCCGGTGCCGGTGTGACGCCCGTCGATCATGAACTTGTCCGCGCCGAGGCGAGAGGTCCGGGCCTCCTCATAGATCGCCTCGGTCGTGGCGACGCAGTCATCCCAACTGTGCGCGGGGTGAATGTTGACCTCGATCACGCCGGGGTCGGGGGCGACGCGAATGACGTTGAGACGCGGATCGCTCGGCGGGGAATAGCCCTCGATATGGATCGGCAGATTGAGTTCGGCGGCGGTTTCCTCGGCTGCGGCGATCAGTTCGAGGTAGTCCTCCAGCCGGTCGCAGGGCGGCATGAACAGGCACAGACGACCATCGCGCGGCTCAATGGCGATGGCGGTGCGGACCGCGCCGATCGACGGATCATCAGGGTCGGAAAGGGCGTCCTGTTCCACGCGGGACTGACGATCGTCGTCGCCTTCAAGCGGCACGGCACGGGATTTCTGCCGCCTCTCGGCGCTTTCCTCGGGCATCAGGCGCGCGCGCTCACCGGCTTCTTCGGCTTCGAGGTCGGCGATCTCAGCATCGACGGCGCGGCGACGTCTGGCGATCTCTTCGTGGTAATCGGGCAGGGGGGCGCGATCCTCGGTGGTGTCGGCGGGATAAGAATAGGGATAGCTCGACGGGGGGATATGCTTGAGCGCGCCAAGAGGCAGGCGGAACCCGACAGGGCTGTCGCCGGGGACGAGAAACAGCTTTCCGCGCCGGGGTTTCCAGAGTTCGGATTTCCACTTGGACGCCTTGCCCTGCCAGCGCTGGATCGGCAAGACGTAGCCCGCCGCCTCGGTCAGCCCGCGATTGAAGACGCGGGCGTATCTGGCGCGGTCCTCGGGGTTCTTCAGCTTGGCGTTTTCGGGGGTGACGTTGGAGGGCAGGTTGGCCTCTTTCAGGATCCATTCCGCCGGGTCCTCAAAGGCAGGTTGGGCGAAATCCGCTTCCAGCCCTAGCGCCTCGGCGAAGCGACCCATAAACGCGCCGGCCTCTTCGGCGCCGGCCTTCGTGTCGTCCTTTTCCTGCGCGATGAGGTCCGTGTCACGCCAGACCGGCTGGCCGTCCTGACGCCAGTAAAGCGAGAAGGTCCAGCGCGGCAGGCTCTCGCCCGGATACCATTTGCCTTGTCCGTAGTGCAGGAAACCACCGGGGGCAAAGCGATCCTTCAGCTTGCGGATCAACGTGTCGGCCAGCGCGCGTTTCTGCGGACCGACGGCCTCGGTGTTCCATTCGGGTGATTCAAAATCGTCGACCGAAACAAACGTCGGCTCCCCCCCCATGGTCAGACGCACATCGCCTGCGGTCAGGCGTTCGTCGACGTGATGGCCAAGCGCGTTTAACCTGTCCCAAGCCTCGTCGGAGAAGGGTTTGGTGATGCGCGGATGCTCGGCCACCCGGTTGATCTGCATGTCGAAATCGAAGGTGACCTCGGGCTGGCCGGAGGCCTGAAATCCCCCTGCAATCGGCGCGGCGTTGCGGTAGTGGGGCGTGGCGGCCAGCGGAATATGGCTCTCCCCCGTCATCAGGCCGGAGGTCGGATCAAAGCCGATCCAGCCCGCACCGGGCAGGTAGACCTCGCACCAGGCGTGCAGGTCGGTGAAATCGTGATCGGTGCCGGAGGGGCCATCGAGAGCTTCGAGATCCGGTTTCAACTGGATGAGATAGCCCGACACAAAGCGCGCCGCAAAGCCGAGGTGCCGCAGCGCCTGCACCAGAAGCCACGAGGAATCGCGGCAGGAACCCGAACCGATGGTCAGCGTCTCCTCAGGCTCGTAAACGCCGGGCTCCATGCGGATGGTGTAGTCGACCGCTTCGGAGACGAGGCGGTTGATCTCAACGAGGAAATCGACCGTGCGCGCCTCATCACGCGGGATGGTCGCCATGAAGTCCGCGAGGCGAGGCGTCATCGCCTCGGGCGTACGATAGATCGAGAGGTCCTCGATCAGCTCTTCGGGATAGTCGAAGGGCCAGACCTCTGCCGTGTCATCGACAAAGAAATCGAACGGGTTGTAGACGGTCATATCCGCGACCAGATCGACCTCGATCTTGAATTCGCGCACCGGCTCGGGAAAGACGAAGCGGGCCAGCCAGTTGCCGTATGGGTCCTGCTGGTGGTTCACGAAGTGCCCGCCGGGGCTAACCTTTAACGAATGAGAGATCACGCGGGTCCGCGAATGCGGCGCGGGACGCAACCGGATGATCTGCGGGCCAAGCGTAACTGGCCGGTCATATTTGTAATGGGTCAGGTGATAGATGCTTGCGTGGATTGCCATGGGTCGCCCGTATTATCGCGCCGGGGTCATGCCCGACGGGGATGAGACTGCGGTAAGCCCGCGCGGGATGATACGCACGCCGCCCTCGTGACGATACAAGTCCCGGAAATCTTTGCAACCGTGCCACTTTATTCGGCACCTCGGATCGCGGGACAGGCGGCGCCCCGCTGATCAGGCGGCGGGTGAAATCCTCAGGTGCCCATGCGCAAAGGCGAATTTGCGCCGCACCCCTTCGGGCAGGATGAACGGGTAGACATCCGGCAGGTCCAGCGCCCGATTGACGTGGTTCACCGCGATCGAAATGGCGACGGCCTGACTGACCACCGTTTCGGTATCGCGATCACCATAGGCGTCGTAGCCGGGCATCGGCCCGCCGGGAAGCGAGAGGTTGGTCGCAGAGGCACTGTCGATCAGGTCGACGAGGTGCAAAAGATGCGCGATGGTTTCCGCCCAGTCCTCATGCGGGTGAGCCGTGGCGTAACTGGTGATATGGTCATCATCCGCCGGGCGCGGTGCCTCGTAGTGCCGCTTGAGCGCCTCGCCGTAGTCGGCAGTCTCGTCGCCGAACATCGCGCGAAAATCAGCGAGGAATTGCGGATCGCTAGACAGACGCAAATGCAGGAAATGCGCGATTTCATGGCGCATATGGCCGATCATGGTGCGGTAGAGTTCGCCCAGGTTTTCCTGACGATGCGCGAGCACGGCGTCCGAAGCTTCGGTGACGTTGATCGTGATGAGCCCGTCGTCGTGGCCCATGGTGACCTTTTCCTGACCCTGCTGGGTCTGTTCCGACAGCATCTTGAAAGTGGGGCGGTCGCCGGTATCGGAGTGGGTGAACCATCCCCATTTGCCCAGGTTGGCGATCACCCATCGTTTCGCCAGCTCGCTATGCTCCCACAACGGCAGGTTGTCGGGTTCGCGCAGGTCCGGCACGACCTCGGTCATCGCGCAGGACCGGCAGAGGCCATCGGTCTCGGCCAGCCAGTTGCAGCCGATCTCGTCCCGGTTTTGGCAGAAGGGGCCGTCGCTCTGCATGACCTGACGTTCCGCGTCAAAGGCAACGGCCTGACCGCAGGTACAGGCGAGGTTGTGGAAATAGACGGGGGACGAACAGGTGGGACATTGAAAGATTTGCATCTGGGCGATCCTTGTGCGCGAAGCTGAGCTTAACCCGGCGCGCGCCATTGGGTTCCCACCCGGCGAAAAGTTTGTCAATTGCCGTGGCGGCAACTCTGAGTCACCCTTGCGTGACAGTGCGGTCGGGGTGGGTGAGGGATGCGGCCTCGGCTCGACAGCCGGTGCGGAACGCTCAGGCAGGTGTGTCGCACATCTCCTGACGCCAGTGGCGACGGCATAGGGAGACGTAGGTTTCGTTGCCCCCGACCTGCACCTGCGCGCCCTCACGTAGCGCTTTACCGTCCGGGCCGCGACGGACGACCATTGTCGCTTTCTTGCCGCAGTGGCAGATCGTGCGCACCTCGCGCATTTCGTCCGCCAGTGCCAAAAGCGCGGCAGAGCCTTCGAACAACTCACCCAGGAAATCGACGCGCAGGCCAAAGCACATGATCGGCACGTTGAGATCATCGACCGCGCGCGCCAGTTGCCAGACCTGACTGCGCGTCAGAAACTGGGCCTCATCGACAAAGACACAGGCGCAGGGGCCGTTCTGCAACCGCTTTTTGACCCGGGCGAACAGATCGTCGGTGGTACGGAAGGTGTCGGCCACCGCGCCGATGCCGATGCGGCTGGCGATCCTCGCTTCACCCGCACGGGTGTCGAGATGGGCCGTCAGCAGATAAGTCTGCATGCCGCGTTCGATATAATTGTGCGAGGCTTGCAGAAGCACGGTCGATTTGCCGGCGTTCATCGTGGAATAATTGAAGTAGAGCTTGGCCATGGGGCGAGATAGTCGCGGATCGCCCCGTCTGTCCAGAGCGGTGCCGGGTTGCGCGCCGATGCCGCGGCGGTATGGCGAGGCCGTCACGCGGAGGGCGAAAGCGGCGCGGTCGCGTCGCGTATCGACCGCTGGCGCGGCCGCGTCCAATTTTGACCGCTGGCGCGGAGATGTCCAATTTTGACCGCTGGCGCGGTCGGGGCTGTTTTTTAATCGCCTGAGCGGTTAGGGAGCGCCAAAGAGAGCCGCGACGAAAGTATCCGACCCCATGTCCCAATCCGACTCATCCGCCGACCTGCCCGCCCTGAGTGTCGCGCAATTGCCCGCGATCGACGTTGATCAGCTCGCCGCGCCCGGTGATCCAGGCCATCCGCCACGTATCCTGCTGCTCTACGGGGCGCTGCGTCCGCAAAGCTATTCGCGCAAGACCGCGCTGGAGGCCGAGCGCATCCTGCAGCATCTGGGCTGTGAAACCCGCGTCTTCGACCCGGCGGGCCTGCCGCTTTACGACCCCGACGCGGCGGATCATCCCAAGGTCAAAGAGCTGCGAGATCTGGCCATCTGGTCCGAGGGGATGGTCTGGTCCTCGCCCGAACAACACGGCACCATGACCGGCGTGATGAAGCTGCAGATCGACTGGCTGCCGCTGAACATGGGCGGGGTGCGGCCCACGCAGGGAAAGACCCTTGCGCTGATGCAGGTCACGGGCGGCTCGCAGAGCTTTAACGCGCTGAACCAGATGCGCGTCCTGGGGCGGTGGATGCGGATGCTGACGATTCCGAACCAATCGTCGATCCCGCGTGCCTTTCTGGAATACGAGGACGGCGACCGCCTGCCGGAAGGGCCGTTCTATTCGCGCGTTTTGGATGTGATGGAAGAACTGGTGAAGTTCACCTGGCTGGTCCGTGGCCGCGCCGGCTATCTGGTGGATCGCTATTCCGAGCGTGTGGAATCGGCGGAAGAGGTCTCCCGCCGCGTGAACAATAAATAAAATCTGCGTTTCATTTCCTGAGCAAGGCACCGCATTCGGCAGAGTGTGATGCCCCCCTCCTGCGTTGCGCAGCGGGCCGCTCAGGCCTGGGCGAGTTCCTGCAGGGAGGTCACGGTCATGCTGTCGGCATCGCGGGACGCGATGGCCTGAACCGCGGCCTGCGCGCCAGCGGCGGTCGTGAAATAGGGGATCTTGTCATAAAGCGCGACCGAACGGATTTCCCGGCTATCCTCGATGGATTGCTGACCTTCGGTGGTGTTGAGAACCAGCGCGATCTGGCCGTCCTTCAACTGATCGACGATGTTCGGACGTCCCTCGTAGACCTTGTTGACGATCTCGCAGGGGACCTCCTGGGTCTTGAGCCAAGCCGCCGTGCCGCGTGTCGCGACAAGTGACAGGCCGAGGCTCGCGAGGGTCTTGGCCGCCTCCATCATTGCGGCGGTCTTGTCCTCATCGCGGATCGACAGGAACACGCGACCGGCGGTCGGCAGATCGGTGCCCGCGCCCAGTTGCGCCTTGAGAAACGCGCGCGCGAATGTGGTGTCGGAGCCCATGACTTCGCCGGTGGAGCGCATCTCGGGGCCAAGGAGTGTGTCGACACCGGGGAAGCGGGCAAAAGGCAGCACAGCCTCCTTAACGGCGAAACGGTCGATCTGCGGGTCGATCAGGTCGAAATTGCTCAGCGGTTCGCCGGCCATGACGCGCGCGGCAATGGAGGCGATCGGCGAGTTCACCGCCTTGGCAACGAATGGCACGGTGCGCGAGGCGCGTGGATTGACCTCGATCAGGTAGACCTCACCGTTCTTGACCGCGAATTGCACGTTCATCAGGCCGACGACGCCCAGTTCCAGCGCCAGCGCGCGTGTCTGGTCCTTCACGATAGCGAGGATGTCGGGCGCGAGCGAGTAGGGCGGGAGCGAACAGGCGCTGTCGCCCGAGTGGACGCCGGCCTCTTCGATATGTTGCATGATGCCGGCGACGTGGACGTCCGTGCCATCGCAGAGCGCGTCGACGTCCAGTTCCACCGCATTCGACAGGTAGCTGTCGAGCAGCACGGGGCTGTCGCCCGAAACCACGACCGCATCCCGGATGTAGCGTTTGAGGTTATCCATGTCGCGCACGATCTCCATCGCGCGGCCACCCAGCACATAAGAGGGGCGGATCACCAGCGGGAAGCCGATGCTTTCGGCGATCTCCATCGCTTCGGCATCCGAGTGGGCGATGCCGTTGCGCGGCTGCTTCAGCCCGAGGCGATTGACGAGGTCCTGAAACCGCTCGCGATCCTCGGCGAGGTCAATGGCGTCCGGAGTGGTGCCGAGGATCGGGATCCCGGCCTCTTCCAGTGCATTGGCGAGCTTCAGCGGTGTCTGTCCGCCGAACTGGACGATCACGCCGTGCAGGGTGCCGTTTGTCTGTTCGACGCGCAGGATTTCCATCACATGCTCGAAGGTCAGCGGTTCGAAATAGAGCCGGTCGGAGGTGTCGTAATCGGTCGAGACCGTCTCGGGGTTACAATTGACCATGATCGTCTCGTACCCCGCGTCAGTCAGCGCGAAACAGGCATGACAGCAGCAATAGTCGAACTCGATCCCCTGGCCGATCCGGTTTGGACCACCGCCGAGGATCACCACCTTTTTGCGATCCGAGGGGCGGGATTCGTCCTCGACCTCGCCCATCATCGGCTCTTCGTAGGTGGAATACATGTAGGGGGTCTGGGCTTCGAATTCCGCCGCACAGGTATCGATCCGTTTGAACACCGCCGTGACGCCGAGGTTCTGTCGCGCGCGGCGCACCTGATCCTCGTCGCGCGCGGAAAGCTGCGCGAGGCGGGCATCGGAAAAACCCATGGTCTTGTAGTGCCGCAGGCCGTTTTCGGTGACGGGCAGGCCATTTGCCTTGATCTCGGCCTCGGCATCTACGATCTCGCGGATCCGGGCGAGGAACCAGGGATCGAAAGAGGTCACGCCGTGGATGTCGTCATCCGAAAGCCCGTGCCGCATCGCCTGGGCGATCACGCGGATACGGTCGGGCGTCTGGAGGGCCAGCGCCTTGGTGATGGCGGCCTTGTCCGGTGCGCCTTCGATTTCGATATCGTCGAGACCCGAGAGGCCGGTCTCCATCGAGGCCAGCGCCTTTTGCAGCGACTCGTGAAAGGACCGTCCGATCGCCATGACCTCGCCCACGGATTTCATCGCGGTGGTGAGGTGCGGCTTGGAGCCGGGGAATTTCTCGAAGGCGAAGCGCGGGATCTTGGTGACAACGTAGTCGATGGTCGGTTCGAACGAGGCCGGGGTGACGCGGGTGATGTCGTTGTCGAGTTCGTCCAGCGTGTAACCGATCGCCAGCTTGGCCGCGATCTTGGCAATCGGGAAGCCCGTTGCCTTGGACGCCAAGGCCGAGGACCGCGACACCCGCGGGTTCATCTCGATCACCACCATGCGGCCGTCGTCGGGGTTCACCGCCCATTGCACGTTGGAGCCGCCGGTTTCGACACCGATCTCGCGCAGCACGGCGATGGAGGCCGCGCGCATCGCCTGGTATTCCTTGTCCGTCAGGGTCAGGGCAGGGGCGACGGTGATGGAATCGCCCGTATGGACGCCCATGGGATCGACGTTCTCGATGGCGCAGACGATGATGGCGTTGTCGGCCTTGTCGCGCACGACCTCCATCTCGAATTCCTTCCATCCGAGAAGGGATTCATCGACGAGGATCTGCCCCGCCGGCGACGCCTCAAGCCCCGTGCGGCAATAATGCTCGTAATCCGTGCGGTTATAAGCGACCCCGCCGCCCGTACCGCCCAAGGTAAAGGCGGGGCGGATGATCGCGGGCAGGCCGACATATTCAATGGCGTCCATCGCTTCGGCAAGGCCGGCCTTGATGTCGAACTTGCCGTTCGACGTCTTGGGGGCGGAAACGATGGTGGCCTTGGGATTCTCCAGCCCGATGCGATCCATGGCTTCGCGGAACAGCTTGCGATCCTCGGCCATCTCGATGGCTTCGCGATTGGCACCGATCAGCTCGACGTTGAACTTGTCGAGCACGCCCATGTCGGCCAGCGCGAGAGAGGTATTCAGCCCGGTCTGCCCGCCCATGGTCGGCAACAACGCGTCGGGGCGCTCCTTCTCGATGATTTTGGCGACGACCTCGGGGGTGATGGGTTCGATATAGGTGGCATCGGCTAACCCGGGATCGGTCATGATCGTCGCGGGGTTGGAGTTCACCAGGATGACGCGGTAACCTTCCTCGCGCAGGGCCTTGCAGGCCTGTGCGCCGGAATAGTCGAACTCGCAGGCCTGTCCGATGATGATGGGACCTGCGCCGATGATCATGACGGAATTGATGTCGGTTCTCTTCGGCATGGTCGTCCCCTGGGCAGCGCAAATTGAAGCGGGTTATAGCTACGCGCGGCCCCGGCGCAAGGGCCTCGGGGGTGGTTTCTTTGACCCGTGAGCGGCCCTCCGGGGCAGAGGGGGCGAATCACTCCCTTGTATCTCCGTTCAGGGTGATTAGAATATCTCCCGACGACAGGGGCGGTACGTGATACGTGCCGCCTTTGATAATAGGTGCCCCTTGCCCCGAGGGCGGGACCCGTTTACCGGGGCACATCACGAGATGAATAAAGGAAGCCGGCGATGTCCTGGACCGATGAACGTGTCGAGCTGCTCAAGAAGATGTGGACCGAAGGCCAGTCCGCCAGCCAGATCGCCAAGGAGTTGGGCGGCGTGACCCGCAACGCGGTGATCGGCAAGGTGCATCGGCTGGGCCTGTCCAATCGCTCTGGCGCGCAGGCGCCCGCTGCACCGGCGGCGACAGCGGCCCCGAAGCCGGAGCCCAAGCCCAAACCCGTCCACAAGCCGACGCCGGAGCCCGTGAAGGCCGACGTCGAGGAGGACGATGACGACGAGCCGCGCACAACGTCGGCCGCGCCCGCCGGCGTGCCCTCGCGCAAGGCGATTGTCCCGGCAGGACAGCCCCTGCCGCCGCAGCCCTCCGCGAACGAGATCAGCCCCGAGGCGCTTGCCAAGGTCAATGCGGTCGAGAAGAAAGCCAAAAAGCTGTCGCTGATGGAATTGACCGAACGGACATGCAAATGGCCCGTGGGTGATCCGGCAACTGAAAAGTTCTGGTTTTGTGGCCTGCCGGTTCAGGCCGGCAAACCCTATTGCGAAGCCCATGTCGGCGTCGCCTTCCAGCCCATGTCCTCGCGGCGCGACCGCCGCCGCTGAAGGGCGCCGCCGAATCCTGATGAGGCCCTGAAGGTATGTAATCCGGCGCTACCGCTCCGGCTTCATCTCGTTAAAAATACTCAAATCAGCCAGCGTCGCCGGCCCCCGACCCATGGCGGGCGCGCGCCCCGCAACGACTGTGCCGCCGGCGCTCCGGCCATCCACGATGGCGCGCGGCTTGACCCGCCTGCGCCTTGGGCGTTAGACAGCGCGCGTGGCGATTTGTTGCCGGATTGCGGGCCACAGGAAAGATACCGCTAAAAGGCCAGTCGTCGGGGATCCCCACGCTTGGCCGCGCCCTGGGGGTTTATTGACCGACCCGCCCCGAAGCGGTCGGTCGCGGAGAGATGACGATGAGCGACTGGAAACAACGCACGACCCTGATCCATGGCGGTACGCGCCGGTCTCAATACGGTGAAGTCAGCGAAGCGATTTTTCTGACGCAGGGCTTTGTTTACGACAGCGCCGAAGCGGCCGAGGCGCGGTTCAAATCCGCCGGGGACGATGAATTTATCTACGCCCGATACGGAAATCCGACCGTTCGGATGTTTGAAAACCGTCTCGCGCAGATCACCGGCTACGAGGACGGCTTTGCCTGCACCTCCGGGATGGCCGCCGTTACCGGCGCGATGTCCGCGCTGCTGAAAGCGGGGGACGAGGTGGTCGCAGCCCGCGCGCTCTTTGGCTCCTGCCTCTATGTGCTTGAGGACGTGCTGGGCCGATTTGGCGTGAAGATCACGCTGGTCGATGGCACCGACAACGCAGCCTGGAGCGAGGCCATCACCGAAAAGACGACCCTCGTTTTCCTGGAAAGCGTTTCCAACCCGACGCTCGAAGTCATCGATCTGGCCCATGTGGTGAAGGTCGCGCATGACAAGGGCGCGCTGGTCGTGGTGGACGATGCCATGTCGACGCCGATCTTTTCCTATTCGTCTCACCTGGGTGCCGATATCTGCGTGATTTCGACCACCAAGCATGTGGACGGGCAGGGGCGCACCCTCGGCGGCATGATTTGTGGCTCCAAAGAGCTGATCCGCGGCCCGATCGAAGCCTATATGAAACATACCGGTGGCGCGATGAATCCCTTCACCGCCTGGGTCCAGCTTAAATCGCTCGATACCCTGGATTTGCGCGTAAGAGCGCAGGCGGGATCGGCGATGCAGATCGCCGAGACGCTGGAGGGCCATGCGAAATTGAGTCGCGTGCGCTATCCGCAACTGCCGAGCCATCCGCAGCACGAGATCGCCATGCGACAGGCGGCCTCGGGTGGGACGGTGATTTCCATTGACGTGACGGGTGGCAAGGAAAGCTGCTTCAAATTCCTCAATTCACTTGAGGTTTTCACGATCTCCAACAACTTTGCCGACAGTAAATCCATCGTGACCCATCCTGCCACCACGACGCATCAACGCCTGCCGCAGGAGCAAAAGGATATCGTGGGAATCAGCGACGGGACGGTGCGGCTTTCCGTGGGACTGGAGGATCCGGTCGATCTTATTGGCGACCTGATGCAGGCGCTCGATAAAATCTGAGCGTTTTACATCCGGATCCGGCTTTGTCCCGTATATCAGGTCAAGATTGGATTTTTCGCGCGGCCCTGCTTATATTGGCGAGGCTGGGACCGAAAAGGGGGACCCGATGAACATCCACCCGAACGATATGCTGACGCAGCCCAATCGCGATGACGCCGCAGAGGCGCTGCGCAAATTGCGAGAATGGGCCGGTACGGCCACGGATAGCGAGATCAACGAACTTGATCCGGCCATTGCGCGACTGTTGCAACCGACCGGTTATCCTTTGCTGTCCGACGCTTACCCCGAGGACCTCAAGACCGATGCCGATTACCGGGCCACGCTGCCTGATCTGCAGAACGGACCGGCAAGTCTGATCCGGGGCTCGCGCCGGGCCATCCAGCATGTCGGCATCTCGAACTTCCGCCTGCCGATCCGCTATCTGACCCGGGCCGGGGGCGACATTATGCTGGAAAGTGCTGTCACCGGCACCGTCAGCCTGGAGGCGGACAAGAAGGGCATCAATATGAGCCGCATCATGCGCTCGTTTTATGCCCATGCTGACAAGACCTTTTCCTTCTCCGTGATCGAGGCGGCGCTGGACGATTATATCACCGATCTCGACAGCCTCGATGCGCGCATTCAGATGCGGTTGTCCTATCCGCTGAAGGTGGAGTCTCTGCGCTCCGGGCTGGCGGGGTACCAATATTACGATATCGCGCTTGAACTGATTGAATCCGCAGGGGAACGGCTGCGGGTCTTGCATCTCGACTATGTCTACTCCTCGACCTGTCCCTGCTCACTGGAGCTGGCTGAACATGCACGTCGCGAGCGCGGTCAGCTGGCCACGCCGCATTCGCAACGCTCGGTTGCGCGCATGTCCGTGGTGCTGACCGGGGAGGGGCGGCTTTGGTTCGAGGACCTGATCGACATGGCGCGCCGCGCCGTGCCGACCGAGACCCAGGTGATGGTCAAGCGCGAGGACGAGCAGGCCTTTGCCGAACTCAACGCCGCCAATCCGATCTTTGTCGAAGATGCCGCGCGTCTTTTTTCCCGTGAGCTGGAAAGCGACGCGCGGGTCGGTGATTTCCGCGTCGTTGCCAGCCATCAGGAGAGCCTGCACAGCCACGATGCGGTGTCGATCCTGACCGAAGGGCCGACCTTCGCTGCCGCCAGTCTGGACCCGCGTCTCTTCGGGACATTGCATCACGTCCGTTAGGGTGATTAAAATTTAGGCATAGATGCGCCGGGCGGGCGATTTTCTTGCAGGTTGCGGCATCGCTCCCTCGTGTGCGCGGATTAAGCCGCTAGTCTCTCCCGAACTGGAGGGATGACCATCGACGCCGCAACCATTTCGACCCGGATCCCGGATGGATCACCGCTGCCTGGCCCGGACACACAACCCCGTGCCCGAGGGCGGATGGAGGTGTCCTCGCGCCTGCGCGGCGGGGTGTCCCGGATCGGGGACCTGCATCAGTCCGGCTCTTACAAGGCGCTCTTCCCGCGGTCGAACTCACCGACCCTGCAGGCGGTGGTTTTGAACACCGCCGGGGGTGTCACTGGGGGGGATCGCCTGCATCTGTCCGCAAGGGCGGAGACGGGATCGCACCTTGTCCTGACGACACAGGCGGCAGAGCGGATCTATCGCGCGCAACCGGGCGAGGTTGGCGACCTGCGCACAAGCCTTAGTGTCGCGCCCGGCGCTCGCCTCGACTGGCTGCCGCAGGAAAC
>PAPR01000015.1 GCA_002709085.1 Pseudooceanicola sp.
CGGGCTGACTACCGCGTCGAGAACCATCTTGGAGGGTGCCCAGACGCTGACCTGACCATGCTTCATCGCCCAATCGAGTTCGGTCCGGTTGTTCACGACAACGCAGCGCGAATCCCGCCCCGCAAGCACCCATGCCGATTGTTCGATCCCCAGCAGGTCAATCCGGCGCTGCGCCAGAAACGCCTGCGTTGTCGGCAAGGTCAGATCGCTCGGCCCGCAACAGAGGATCACCGGATCGCCCGCCCCGATCAGCGCGTCCAGCCGCCCTGTCAGTGCCGGCGCACAGATCGCATCATAAGAGAGATAGACCACAAGCGGCGCGGCCAACATGGCCGGCGTGGTCTCAGTCACGAGAGGTTGTGCTTCGTCTGAGCTACGCATGATCTCGACCCCGAGCGCGCCCGGTCCACGATCCAGCTTTTCGATCCGCACAAAGACACGCGCGGCCTGCGGCTCGTGCAATATCCGCGTGGCAACACGTTCGGCCAAGGTTTCCAGGAGGTTCAGCCGTTCGCTTGCCAATTCCGCCTCGATCGCTTCGGTGACTCGATCATAGGACAGGATACGATCCACATCGTCGGCGACCGGGGCGCTCGCCGGCTGGACCTCGACCACTACGTTGAATTGCAAACGCTGTGTTTGGCCGCGTTCTAACTGGAACGCGCCGATCTCGACCTCGGTGACGTAATCACGCAGGGATATGCGGTCACGCGGCTCCGTGCCCGCCAATGCTTCGGCGCGTTCAATCGGATGTCCGAAAGCCTGTGAAATCCGGTCGCTCATTCCAACTCGCTGCCTACCGCCCCTGCTCTGGGGGCGGACATACAGCGATCCATTGCGGAGGGCAAAGTCGTTAATGGCAATCCCGACCCCGGTAGCGGCGAAAAGCGGGACCCCGACGCGATTAACCGCGCGTCGATCAGTTCGACGAAAGCCGAATGTGACGGCGGTAAAAGTGATGAACGCCGATGCTGGCAGTGCGGGCGAATTTGCGCGACCATGAAGGCGACACCGCACGCGTATGATAGAAGGTCGCGCCATCGGTCAGAGGCCGCGATGCACCGCGCGCCATGATCGACGCGATTTTTGCGACCCGTGCATAGGCCCGCTTCTCGCGAATGACTTCGGGGTGGCCGTCACAGGTATAGGTAAACTGGCACCCGTACTTCTTGCCCGTGCCCTGATTGATCACGCCGCAAATCGAATTGGGAAAGGACGGGTTGTCGACACGGTTCAGGATGACCTCGGCCACCGCGAACTGTCCCTTGATGCTTTCGCCGCGCGCCTCGAAATAAAGAGCTTCGGCAAGGCAGGAGGCCTGCTCGCTCAGCGACAAACCGGACTGACGTGCCAGCCACTTCGAGTTGTATTCGATCTTGATTTCCTTGCGCGCGCGCGGACGCACTTCGCGGATGGCATCTGTGTTGAGAAGGGAGGCCAGCTTGACCGTACCGACGGACTGTAACCCACTTTTTTCCGCACTTGCGATATCGCCAATCGTGCCTTCGGCCATCGCGGCGCCCGCTGAAAAGAGCAGCGCCCCAAAAATCATTCCAAGCTTCATTTATATTCGGCCCCGTATTTTTTCGCCGTCTCGACTGTCTGGTTAGGGGTCGCCTAACGAAAAAACCCGGTTCGGTAAAGTCTGGGGAGGTTCCATAGAGGTAGCCGGTTACGCGTCCGTAGCGGCGATCTCTCCGTAGTGAATTGATTTTGCGCTATATTCAGACGGCGGATTTCAGCCGTTCCGCCACGGCCAGCTGCGCTGCGGCCAGTCTGGCGACCGGCACGCGGAAAGGAGAACAACTGACATAGTCAAAGCCCGCCTGCCGACAAAAGGCGATTGATTCGGGATTTCCACCGTGTTCGCCACAGATGGAAAGCACAAGGTCCTTGCGGGCCTCACGGCCTCGTGTGGCTCCGATCTGCAACAGCTCTCCGACGCCATCAGTGTCGAGCATGTGGAACGGATCCTCGTGGAAAACACCCTGATTCACATAGGCGCGCATGAACCGCCCGGCGTCGTCGCGCGACAGCCCGTAGGTCATCTGAGTAAGGTCGTTGGTCCCGAAGGACAGGAATGAAACATGCGGCGCGATCTCCGCTGCCCTGAGCGCGGCGCGCGGCGTTTCGACCATCACGCCAAGTCGATAGGTGAAATCGCGTTGGGTGGCGGTCTTCACCTCTGTCGCGATCGCCTCGACGCGGGTTTTCACCAATTCAACCTCGCGCTTGGCCGAAACCAGCGGGATCATGATCTCGGGCACCATATTGGCACCTTCGGAGTTCGCTTCGAGCACCGCCTCAAAGATCGCGCGGGCCTGCATGTCGTAGATCTCGGGCATGGTGATGCCCAGACGCACGCCGCGCTGCCCCAGCATGGGGTTATGCTCCGACAGCTCTTCGACCCGGCGCGTGACGTCCGACAGCGGGCGATCCAGCGCCTCGGCCAGCGAACGCAGACCATCCCGGTTGGTGGGCAGGAATTCATGCAACGGCGGGTCCAGCAGCCGGATGCAAACCGGGTGGCCCTTCATGATGCGGAAAAGTTCCACAAAGTCGGCACGCTGCATGGGCAACAACTGATCCAGCGCGGCCTTGCGGTCGTCAACTTCGGCGGCAAAGATCATCTCGCGCATCACGGTCAGGCGACCAGGGTCAAAGAACATGTGTTCGGTGCGGCACAGCCCGATCCCTTCGGCCTGAAAGCCGCGCGCGATCTGCGCGTCAGCCGGCGTGTCGGCATTGGCGCGAACGCCGATGTCGCGGACCTCATCCGCCCAGCTCATCATCGTCTGGAACGCTTCGTCGCGCGCGGCCTCCAGCAGCGGAGGCGCGCCGAGGATGACCCGGCCACTGGTGCCATCAATCGTAATGACATCGCCTTCTTTCAGAACGCGACCATCGGCCATGGTGACGGTATTGCGCCGCAGGTTGAATTTCAGTTCACTGGCCCCGACGACACAAGGCAGACCCAGCCCGCGCCCGATCACTGCCGCATGACTGGTGATCCCGCCCCGTTCGGTCAGCACGGCGGCCGCGGCATGCATTCCGCGAATGTCTTCCGGCGTCGTTTCACGCCGGATCAGCACGCAGCTTTCATCACGCGCGGCGGCGGCCTGCGCGGCGGCGGCCGAAAAGACAATGATCCCAGAGGCCGCGCCCGGACTGGCCGCGATGCCTCGCGCGATCACCTCACTCGGGACGTCGGGATCGATCTGGCGGTGCAGCATTTCGGTGGCCGAACGGGGATCCACCCGCAGGATGGCCTCTTCGCGCGGAATGATTCCGTCTTCGGCCAACGCCACCGCGATACGCACCGCCCCACGAGACGACCGGCGGATCCGCACCCCGTCCAACACATGAACTTTTCCGTTCTGGATGGTGAATTCGGTCTGCATTTCTTCCCGCAGGCGGACGCGCATATCTCGGGTGTAGTCGATCAACTCGGCAAAGGCAGTCGGTGCGAGGTCCTCGAGCGAGGGGCCGCGATCATCGCGCGCCAGGTATATCGACCTCCCCTCCTCTTGCAGCGCTTCGCGGCCCTGGCTCTGACTTCGGTACCGCCCTGTGACCATCGGCATCCCGGTGGCCGAGCTGACCAGCTGGATGACGCCCGACCCGCATTCGCCCTCCCCGAGGCCCAGCGCCATCTCCTGAACGACGAGGCCGAGACCGGCATCCGCCGGCGCGCCCTTGGCCTGGCGCAGCAATCGCGCGGTTGTGCCCTCCCAGGCCCGCGCCATGGAGCGCAGCACACCGGCCAACTGGACCTCCGGGTCTTGGGGAAAGGCTTCTTCGGTCTCTTCCTCGTAGGCGGCAAGAACCTGTCGCAGACCCTCGCGCCCTTCAAGGATCAGACCGTCGAACATATCCGGGTCGAGTCGCGCAACATGAATTGCGTACCCCTGAACAAAGCGCATGTAGACCGAGGTGGCCGCCTCGGCCCCGATTTCGTCGCTGAGATGAACGTAGAGCGCGTCATTCATCCCGACATTCATCACGGCCCCCGGCCCGCCCCAGTCCGGATCCTCCGAGGACGGGCGCACGCAGACCAGCGGCATCGGCCCAAAAGGTTCAAGAAGCGCCGCCATGTCGGGCAGATGTCCCGCCGCGATCCGGTGCACCATGTCGAACGACAGCGCGACGGTGCGGGGTACCGGCAGGGTCATGCGGACAAGACGTTGCAGACATTTCGCCCGCCCGCCGTGGGTCGCATTGGCGATATCGGCGGTCGGCGTGATGAGTGTCGGGGCGGTCGGCTTTTGCTGCACTGCGGCGATCCTTCTGATCGTCGCAGAATACGCCGCATGCCGCATTGGGCAAGGAAAAGCTTGGGTCAGCGGACAGGTTTGACCAGCGGTTTCCCCGTGTCAGCCCTCCACTCGGGTCAGATCGGCCACAGCGAGGCAGGTGGAGCGAATGCTCGACAACAAATTCAGTCGGTTACGCCGCACGATGGAATTGTCCGAATTGACCTGCACCGCCTCGAAAAATGCATCGATCGGTGCTCGCAGGCCCGCCATTGCAAACATGGCGCGCGCGAAGTCGTCCTTGGCCATCGCCGCGTCGATCTCGGGACGGGCGGTTTGCAAGGCGTCGAACAGCGCGGTTTCCGACGGATCTTCGGCAAATTTGCGGTCAGCACCGAATTCGTAGGACACGCCGTCCTTCTCTTCGGCCTGGCTGAGAATGTTGTTCGCCCGCTTGAACCCCTGCACCAGATTTCCGCCGTCTTCCGTTTTCAGGAACGCCCCAAGGGCCTCTGCGCGATTGGTCAACAGGACAAGGTCGTCATTCCCCGGCATCGCAAGGCAGGCGTCGATCACATCGTGGCGCAGCCCTTCGTCGCGCAGATGCACCTTCAGACGGTCATGCAGGAATGAGAGGAGGTCATCGGCATCGGCACGGGCACCATCCCTCTCCGCGACCGCGTCGCGGGCAACCGCGAAGGGCCCACCGTCCGCGTTCAACGAGACCCGCAATCCGTTTGCGAGAACCAACCGGATCACGCCGAGCGCGGCACGGCGCAGCGCAAACGGGTCCTTTGACCCCGTGGGTTTTTCATCAATCGCCCAGAAGCCGGTCAAAGTGTCGATCTTGTCGGCGAGCGCCACAGCGACCGAGACAGGTGCGGAGGGCACGTCATCCGACGGACCGAGGGGGGAGTAATGCTCTTCGGCGGCGGCGGCGACCTCAGCCGGCAGGCCCGCGGCCTCAGCGTAATAGCGCCCCATCAACCCCTGGAGTTCGGGAAATTCATAGACCATCTCGGACGAGAGATCCGCCTTGGCAACGCGCGCCGCCTGCTCTGCCAGATCGGCATCCGCGCCGACTGCAGGGGCAATCGCCCGCGCCAAAGTGGCGATCCGGTTGATCCGGTCCGTTTGGGAGCCGAGCTTGTTGTGAAAGGTCACATTGGCCAGCGCGTCGGTCCAATCGCTCATCCCTGCGCGTGCGATGCGCAGATCGTTCTCCCAAAAGAACTTCGCGTCCGACAGACGCGCCGCCAGAACCTTCTGATTGCCCGCAAGGATCGTCGCACCGTCGTCAGCGGTCTCGCGATTGGCGACGGTAACAAAGCGTTCGATCCCTCCGCTCTTGGGATTGCGCACGGAGAAGAACTTCTGATGTTCCTTCATGGAGGTTTGCAGAACTTCGGCAGGCAAGCCAAGGAAGTCCTTGCCAATCTCGCCCATCAGCACGACCGGCCATTCAACGAGGCCCGCAACTTCCGCCAGCAAGCCGCGATCCTCGACCACCTCAAGCCCTGAAGCAAAGGCCTGATTGGTGGCCTCCTGCCAGATATGATCCGCCCGCTCCTCCGCATCCAGCACCACATGCGCGCGCTTCAACTTCGCCGCGTAATCCTCGAAATCCGTTACGGAAAACTGCGCCGGGGACATGAAGCGATGGCCTGCGGTGGTGGCCCCGGCCTTGAGTCCGTCGATGTCGACCGGGACCACGTCGGTTCCGGATTCACTCGTCAGAATGCAAAGTATAGAATGCAGCGGCCTTACCCATTTCAGGCTATTTTCACCCCACCGCATCGATTTAGGCCACGGAAAATTGCGGATAACGGACTCAAGCACCTCGGCTACGATTTCAGCCGCCGGACGGCCCGGCTTCTCGATCAGGGCAAAGTAGACCTGACCCTTCTTGTCGTCCCGAACGCTCAGATCCTCACGCGCGACACCGGCACCACGCAGAAAGCCCTCAATCGCCTTTTCCGGTGCGTCGGTACGTGGTCCCTTACGCTCCTCGCGCAGGGTCGGGCTTTCGGCGAGCAGACCTTCAAGAGCCAGACAGAGGCGGCGCGGCGTGTGGAATGCGGCAGCGCCGCTATAGGTCAGCCCCGCCTCGACCAAGCCATCGGTGACACGGGCCTTGAGGTCCATCGCCGCGCGGGCTTGCATGCGCGCGGGAATTTCTTCGGAAAAGAGTTCGATCAACAGATCGGGCATGGGGCGTCATCCAACAACTGGCGCCCTTGGCGGCGCATTCCGTGCCGGAATAACGAAGCCGTCCTAGGGCGTCCAGCCGATGCCCGAAAAAACCTTTGCCTCAGTGGGCGTTGACGGCCTGTTTTGCCTCACGCTTGGCGGCAGAGGCCAGGGTCTGCACATCGGGGCCAGCGCGGCTGGGCAACACGCGATAGATCGCTTCAACCACGCAATAAAGGGCAAAGCACAGCATGCCCAACCCCATGCCCCCCAAAAGGATCTGCCCGAAGGGCTGGCTGCGCACCGTCTGGAAGGCCTTGCCGATCCCACCGACCTGCGAACTGTCGGCTGTGATCCCGGCATAAAGCAGGAATGCCCCGATCAGCGCGATCACGATGCCATGCGCGACCAGTCCCGTCTTGATCAGTGGGTCCAACCGTTCGGACGTCGCCGTGCAGCGCAAGTGTTCTTTGTACTTTTCGGAATAGGCCTTGTAGCAATAATAGACCCCTGCCCCGATGGTCACGAGACCAATCGCGCCAATGACGAATTTCCCATAAGGTTGCTGCAATACCCAAGAGGCGGCGGAATGCCCGCTGCTACCGCCCCCTTCGCCGCTCTCGCGTTGTCCCAACGCCAGACGTCCGGCAGAAAACGCAAGATAACCATGCAGCAGACCGGTGACGACCTGCCCACCGCGCGCGATCACGCCTTTCGGAGCGTGACCGTAGTCTTCCAGATCCATGAAAGCGTCGATCAACCGCCAGACGCAATAGGCTAGCAAGCCGATGGCGACCCCCCAAAGCATCAGGCTGCCACCGGGAAAAGACCGCAGATTTTCGAGTGACTGGCGGGTCCCTTCGGCCTCACTGCCAGTCCAGGCGGCGAGAATGGTCAGAATGCCGAGGACGATATAGACGAACCCTCGGGCGGAATAGCCGGTCCGCATTACGGGAACCACCCAGGCGGGTGCGCGATCATCTGACATGGGGTATCCTCCGGCTGTCTAGACCATCTCGCGACGCAGGGGATGGTTCCCTCAGACCGGAAATATAGCCGTCAGGAGTCGGGCGGAGGCGGGCATCCGTCGGGCGCAGTCCTGCCATCGAACACGACCTCACCGCAGGCATTGATCTGGTGCCAGACAAAGCCACGTCCGTCCGACATCACCGCCGCGATCCGGTCGATGCCATAGACCACGTTGGCGACGGACAGGAACGCCTTCGCCTCGCCCTGCTGCAGCGCTTCGCCGACTTCAGAGGCGTCAAAGCAGTCGAACCAGCGCGGTGCGGTCAGAGGCTCTGCCCGGGGATAGGGCTGGTAGGTCGCGGCAAGGTCTTCCTGCGGTTCGGAAGTCGTGAAACAGGCGCGGTACCGAATGGGTGAGGAATTGGCGTCGATCGCCTCAAACCCGTCAAAGGGGATGGTATCGACAGTTCCGTCGACACGCGTCAGGACCACGTCGTCGCCTTGGGCCGCGACCTCTTCGTAATAGCCGTAGACCTGCATGTAGTAGATGCCCGCGCCAGCAGCCAATGCACAGACCACGATCAGGGCGGCGAGAAACTTGCCCATCAGGAGGCCACCTGCTGTGCCGTCCAGCCGCCCGCCTCGGTCGCAACGAAAGCATCGGCGCATTGCTTGGCCAGCGTGCGGACCCGCCCGATGTAGGCCTGACGCTCCGTGACCGAGATCACGCCGCGCGCGTCCAGCAGGTTGAACAGATGGCTGGCCTTGATGCATTGATCGTAGGCGGGATGCGCCATGACGATGCGCTTGCCGGTCTTGGGGTCCTCGGCCTCTTGGGACAGGATGGCCTGACACTCTGCCTCGGCGTCCTCGAAATGCTTCAACAGCATCTCGGTATTGGCGACGTCGAAATTCCAGCGCGAATATTCCTGTTCGGTCTGGCGAAAGACATCGCCGTAGCTGAGCGGGATCGGCGCGTCGGGATCGTTATAGGGCATGTCCATAACGTGGTCGACGCCCAGCACATACATCGCCAGCCGCTCCAGCCCGTAGGTCAGCTCACCCGAGACGGGGTGGCAATCGTGCCCGCCGACCTGCTGGAAGTAGGTGAACTGGCTGACTTCCATGCCGTCGCACCAGACCTCCCAGCCGAGGCCCCAGGCACCGAGGGTGGGGCTTTCCCAATCGTCCTCGACAAAGCGGATGTCGTGCATTGCCATGTCGATGCCGATGGCCGCGAGAGAGCCGAGGTAGAGATCCTGCAGATCCGGCGGCGAGGGTTTGATCAGCACCTGATACTGATAATAGTGCTGCAACCGGTTGGGGTTTTCGCCATAGCGCCCATCCGTCGGCCGCCGCGACGGCTGCACATAGGCCGCCGCCCAGGGCCGCGAGCCGAGTGATCGCAGCGTGGTGGCGGGATGGAACGTCCCTGCCCCGACCTCCATGTCATAGGGTTGCATGATGGCGCAGCCCTTTGCGGCCCAGTAGCTCTGGAGTCTCAGGATGATCTCCTGAAAAGAACGGGGCTTTTCGGCGGTGTTGGCCATATTGCGTCCTCTGTCCGGTCGGCGAGGACTACCTACGAGCCGATCCTTGCGGGGTCAATGCGACCGATCACGCATTATTTGCGTGCGCCCGCCCCCGGATTTGGTAAAGCTGAGCGTCACGTAATGACAAAAAGACTGAGCAGAGGCTTCCCATATGTTCGCTCGTAGTATTCGCATCCTCGCAGCGGTCGTGCTTGCGTTGACCCTCCTGCCCGGTTTTGCCCGTGCTCAGGCCGATGATCCCGTCTGGGTCCAGATCGAGGCGCAGCCCTCCCTCGCCCAGGCCGAAAGCTCCATTCGCGGCTACGCCGACCGGCTCCAGGATGTGAACGGTTTCGCACTTGGCGGCGGATGGTATGCCATCGCCCTTGGTCCTTATTCCCGCGACGATGCCAACCGGGTGCTTCAGGTGCTGCGGCGCGAGGGTGCGATCCCACGCGATTCCTACGTGGCCTTTACCTCGTCATTTCGCCAGCAATTCTGGCCGCGCGGCACCGACCTCTTGAACGACACCGTCGCGACCTCTCCGCTCGACGAAGCGCAACCGGACACCTCCGCAATCGACGACGCGGTCGCCACGAGCCCGGATGTCGCTGACGCCCCGCCGGAGCCTGCCCCGGAACCGGACGAGACCCTGTCCCAAGCGCGGCGCGGTGAATCACTCCTCACCCGAGAAGAGCGGATGCAGCTTCAGGTGGCGCTGAAATGGGCCGGCTTTTACAATGCGGCTATCGACGGCGCTTTCGGACGCGGCACGCGCGGCTCCATGGCCGAATGGCAGGATCGCCAGGGCTATGATCCGACCGGAGTGCTCACCACGCGCCAGCGGGCCGAGTTGTTCCGCCAGTACAACGCCGTGCTCGAAGGGTTGGACCTGCGCACCGTCTCCGATGACACCGCCGGCATCCGCCTGCTGGTCCCGACCGGGGTGATGAAATTCGACCGGTATGAGGCGCCCTTCGCGCATTTCACCCCGACCGGAGACATCGACGCGCGGCTGATCCTGATCTCGCAGGAGGGCGATCAACAGGCGCTGTTCGGCCTTTACGATATCATGCAGACCCTCGCGATCATTCCCGAGGACGGGCCGCGCGAACGCAATCGCGACGGCTTTACCATCGTCGGTGAAAACGCCCGCCTCGTGTCGCATACCGAGGTGACTTTGCGTAACGGACGCATCAAGGGCTGGACCCTCGTGTGGCCCTCCGGAGACGAGGAACGCCGCACCCGCCTGCTGGGCGAGATGCAGAAAAGCTTTGAGCGGATTGACGGTATCGTCATGCCCGCCGCCATGGGCGCGGACAGCGGGCAAAGCATCGACCTGCTCGCCGGGTTGGAAATCCGCAAACCGATCCTGTCACGCTCGGGCTTTTACGTCGACGCCCGCGGTCACGCCGTGACGACAGCCGAAGCGGTTCAGCAATGTGGCCGGATCACCCTCGACAGCAAGACCGAGGCCGAAGTCATCGCCACCGACGAAGCCACCGGAATCGCCGTCCTGCGCCCGACCTCCAGCATCGCGCCATTTGGATACGCCCGTTTCGCAACCGCCACCCCGCGTCTGCAGAGCGAGGTCGCCTCCGCCGGCTATCCCTACGAAGGCCGCTTGGCCGCGCCGACCCTCAACTTTGGCAAGCTCGCGGAACTGCAGGGCCTTGCGGGCGAAACCGGTGTCGCCCGCCTGTCGCTGCAATCCTTGGCAGGCGATGCGGGCGGCCCGGTGATGGACGCCAGCGGCGCGGTCATCGGCATGCTCAAGCCCGTCTCGGCCGAGGGTCGTCAATTGCCGCCGGACGTCACCTTTGCTGTGGATGGTCAGATCCTGGTCCGCGTGTTGGGCCAGGCCGGCGTGACACCCGTCGCGGCAGACACCGGCCCATCCCCCGCCCCCGAGGGCCTGACGCGGATCGGCATGGCGATGACCGTGCTCGTCTCCTGCTGGGAATAGGCTAAGGCGGTGGGAGTGGTTTGCGGATTAGGATAAATCCGCTCGGTCACAGAAGCAGAGCAGGAAAACTGACCCTGCAATAAAAGCCGCTCCCGGAGCGAACCCGTGCTCCCCTTCGGGAAAACATCCCAACTCACTATGAAACCCTTCTCGGACCCCCTGAGAAGCACGGATAATGAGAGCCTGATCTGGAAGAGAGGTCTTCTCGGGTTGGCCCCTGTTGAGCCGGTTTCATACTGTCGAGGGGGAACATTCAAGCGCCCGAAGGCAAGGCCTGCCTATCAAGGCTCCGAACACGTTTCAGATAATATAATGAAATGGTGCGCTGGAAGGGACAAAGTTCGAACCGTATCAGCTCTCGCGGTTTTTGCAAAACCGCTGCCGCTCTAGCGCAAATATCGGAAGTTGATCACCTTTCTGACGAAAGCTGTTTGGTGCGGTCGAGAAGACTCGAACTTCCACGGGTGTTACCCCACAGCGACCTCAACGCTGCGCGTCTACCAATTCCGCCACGACCGCACTGTCATGTTGGTGTCGGGCGTATAGCCAGCCCGCCCGGCGATGTGAAGGGGAAAATCACACCAGGTGCACACAAGTCTCACTTTTCGCGCGATCACACCCGACAGCTGCGATGCGGCGCGCATTGCATCGCCGCGCAGCCCGGCCTATCCCTCTGCCCAACTGCCAAGGGACCTTGTGCCGATGCCCGAATGGATCACCTCCCCCGGTCTGACAGATTATGACGAGGCCGTCCTGTGGATGGAAGAGCGCGCCACTGCCATTGCCGAGGGCCGCGCGGCTGAGGCGATCTGGCTGGTGGAGCATCCGCCCCTATATACCGCCGGCACCTCTGCGCGCGCCGACGACCTGATCGCGCCCGATCGCTTCCCGGTTCACGCCACGCGGCGCGGCGGACAATACACCTATCACGGACCGGGCCAGCGGGTGGTTTACGTGATGCTTGACCTCAACACACGAGGCAAGGACGTGCGGAAATTCGTGCAATTGCTGGAACATTGGGTGATCGCGACCCTCGACACCTTCAACATCCGGGGTGAGATCCGCCCCGGTCGCGTCGGCGTCTGGGTCGCCCGTCCCGAAAAGGCCCCCCTGCCGGACGGGAGCCCACGCGAAGACAAGATCGCCGCCATCGGTATCCGACTGCGAAAATGGGTCAGCTTTCATGGCATTTCGATCAACGTGGAACCCGATCTTGACCATTTCGACGGGATCGTGCCCTGCGGCATCTCGGGGCATGGCGTCACCAGCCTCGTCGATCTGGGGCTTCCGGTCAGCATGCCGGACCTCGATGTCGCATTGCGCCAGACGTTTGAAACAACTTTTCCAGGCTAAGGCGCGACGAGATGCCCTGAACAGGGGGCTTTGCAAGTGTGTGATTTAGGTTATCTACTCTTGAACCGCCGCCTCAAGGTGTCGGACCAGCCGAAGGACCAGACCATGACCCGCCATTTCAAGATCGCCGCCGCCCTTTTGACCCTCGCCAGCCCCGCCATGGCCGAGAGCCATATGTCGAGCGCTGTCTTGGCAGGGGCAGAGGATTTCCGGAAATGCAAATCCTGTCACGAGATCGCCGACGGCGGAAAAACCATCGTGACGGGGGGAAAGACGGGCCCGAATCTCTTTGGGGTGCTGGGGCGCAGGGCCGGCTCTGTCGCGGGGTTCAAATATGGCGACGACCTCGTCCGGGCGGGCGAGGCCGGTCTGGTCTGGAACGAAGCGCTGCTCGCCGAATACATTCAGGACCCGCGAACCTTCCTGCAGGACAGGCTGGGCGACGGCGCCGCCCGGTCCAGAATGTCGTTCAAGTTACGCAAGGGCGCCGAGGACGTGGCCGCCTATCTCGGGTCGTTCTAGGCCAGAAGCGCTTCGGCCTCTGCCCCACGTCCCTCAAGATGCTTGCGCATCTTCTTAAAGGCGGCGGCCTCCAACTGGCGAACCCGCTCCTTCGACAGGCCTAACTCCTGACCGAGGCTTTCCAGCGTGCGCGGCGCGTCGCGCAGCTTCCGCTCCCGCACGATCAGGGTTTCACGGTCATTCAGGGCCGACAGGGCCTCGGCCAGCCAGGCCCGCAAACGCATCCGGTCGTGACGCTCCTCGACCACCTCTGCGGCCTGGGCGCAGTCATCCTCCAACGTGTCGATCCATTCACGGCCCTCGTCTTCCATCGACTGAGTCGCGTTGAGAGAAAAGTCAGAGCCCGAGAGCCGACCATCCATCATCTCTACATCTCGCAGGGGAACGCCCACTTCGGTTGCGATCATTTGGTAAAGCTGATGCTTATCCAGCGTCTCGCCACGCCCCATCGCTTCGCGTTCCACCTGAGCTTGAACGCGACGCATGTTGAAAAACAACGACTTTTGCGATGAGGTCGAGCCCGTGCGCACCATCGACCAGTTGCGCATCACGTGATCCTGGATCGACGCCTTGATCCACCAGACGGCATAGGTCGAAAAGCGAACACCGCGATCCGGATCGAATTTGTCGGCAGCCTTCATCAGGCCCAACCCGGCTTCCTGGATCAGATCGTTCATCGGCGCGCCGTAGCGACGGTACTTTGACGCCATGGAAATCGCGAGCCGCATGTAGGCCGTAACCAGCCGATGCAGGGCCGCTTCGTTGCGATCGTCGCGCCAGGCATAGGCCAGCGACAATTCGGTCTCCGCATCCAGCAGTTCGGCTTTCATCGCGCGGCGCGAAAGTGACATATCGGTCGATTGGTCGAGTGCCATGGACCCCCCCGGTTTCTGGCGGACCGACCTGCCGTAATCTGCGTCAGATCGGTACTGTTGTCTTATTTCTTCTATGAGCTATACGCACGAGACACCGGTTTGGTTCACGAGAAGGTGCAAAAATCATGGCGAGTCCCTTGACCTTCATCCTCGGCGGAGCAGCTTCTGGCAAATCCCATTTCGCTGAACAGGTCGTGTTATCCCAGGGCGAGCACCCCCTATATATTGCAACAGCGCAAGCCTATGATGCCGAGATGCAGGCCAAGATCGACGCCCATGTCGCTTCGCGCGGGCCCCGTTGGACAACGGTGGAAGCCCCCCTCGACCTGGCCGAGGCCTTGGCGAACGCTCCGACAGATCGCAGCATCTTGATCGACTGCATGACGCTCTGGTTGACCAACCTGATGATTGCGGGCCATGACCTCGAACAATCTCGCGAGGCTCTGATGTCCGCGCTCTTCGCACGTCGAGGGCCCGTAACCTTGGTGTCCAACGAGGTCGGGCAGGGAATTGTGCCCGACAACGCTCTCGCCCGGCGTTTCCGCGACGCGCAGGGTCGGTTGAACATTCGCTTGGCGGCAGAGGCCGATTGCGTGGTGCAGGTGGTTGCCGGATTGCCCAACCTGCTGAAAGGTCAGTTATCGTGACGCGGTTTCACCTGGTAAGGCACGGCCCGACCCACGAGAAAACCTTTGTGGGCTGGCGCGACGTCCCGGCGGATTTGACTGACCTCGCGGCGATTGCCCGCCTTGACGCTGGCCTGCCGAGGGACGCGCTACTGGTCTCATCCGACCTGACCCGCGCGGTTCAGACGGCCGATGCCATTGCCGCCGGGCGCAGTCGCCTGCCCCACGAGGCCGACCTGCGCGAGTTTGATTTTGGTGAATGGGACGGCAAGCATTTCACCGACGCCGCGCAAACCCATCCTGACCTCAGCCGCGCCTTTTGGGAGACCCCCGGCGACCTCGCCGCCCCCGGCGGGGAAAGCTGGAATGCCGTTGCCACCCGCTGCGCAAGCGTTCTGGCGCGGCTCCATCGCGACCATTCGGGGCGCGACATCATCGTCGTTGGACATTTCGGTATGATCCTGACGCAACTCGGCCTGGCGCAAAGTATCCCGCCCAAAGACACCTTGGGCCAAAAGATCGACAATCTCTCCGTGACCGGCTTGCAACGTCTGACGGACGGCTGGACGACGAGCTTGATTAACCACGTCTTCTGATGGGCGCCGGCACGGACCGCCCTTTTCTCTACCGTGAACCCCCAGGCAGTGGAGCTTGCCACAGTCTGCGTCCGTTACATTAACCCTTTGGCAACCCTCGCTGGTTAACCATCAGAGGCAAGGGGGCGAAATGATCACCAAATCCTACACAGTCGCATTCGAGGGGGTCGAGGCGCGCCCGGTCGAGGTGCAATGCGCCCTGACCCTCGGCCTGCCGTCCTTTTCCATCGTCGGTCTTCCCGACAAGGCGGTGAGCGAGGCGCGCGATCGCATTCGCTCCGCCCTCACGGCGATGAACATCGCGCTGCCGTCCAAGCGGATCACGGTTAACCTCTCCCCCGCCGACCTGCCTAAGGAGGGCAGCCATTTCGATCTGCCCATCGCCCTTGCGTTGCTGGCGGGGCTAGATGTCCTGCCGAAAGATGCCGTGGAGACCGCCGTCGCACTCGGCGAACTCTCCCTCGACGGGACACTTGTACCAGTCCTCGGTTGTCTGCCCGCCGCCGTTGCCGCCGCGCAGGATGACCGCGCACTGTTCTGTCCCGCCGCCTGCGGTCCCGAGGCGGCCTGGATCGACACAACCCAGGTCATCGCCGCCGAAAGCCTCGCCGACCTGACCCGCCACCTGATCGGCCAGTCAACAATCACACCCGCCCGCCCCGGCGAAGCCCGCGCAAGGGTCACGACGCGAGATCTACGCGACGTGAAGGGGCAAGAGAGGGCAAAACGCGCCTTGGAAATCGCCGCTGCCGGGCGGCACCACCTGATGTTACAGGGCACGCCGGGGTCGGGAAAATCCATGCTCGCCGCGCGCCTGCCTACGATCCTGCCGGATCTCTCACCAAGTGAAGCCTTGGAAACCTCGATGATCCACTCCCTCGCCGGGTTGTTGCCCGATGGCGGCATCTCGCGGCAAAGCCCGTTTCGCGACCCGCATCACACGGCCTCCATGGCGGCGATTGTCGGCGGCGGACGCGGCTCCAAACCGGGAGAGATCAGCCTCGCGCATAACGGCGTGCTTTTTATGGATGAACTGCCCGAGTTTCCCCGCACCGTCCTGGAAACCCTGCACCAACCGATCGAGACGGGCGAGGTCGTCGTCTCCCGCGCCAACGCCCACATGCGCTACCCCTGCCGGTTCCTGTTGATCGCGGCGGCGAACCCCTGCAAATGCGGCTACTTGCCTGATCCCTCCCGCGCCTGCGCGCGCGTGCCGCAATGCGGTTTGGATTACCTCGGACGCATCTCGGGCCCGATGCTCGACCGGTTCGATTTGCGGATAGAAGTGCCCCCCGTCGCCTATACCGACCTCGCCCTGCCCGCCTCTGGTGACACGTCAGCCGAGGTCGCAGCTCGCGTCGTCGCGTCGCGCGCGATCCAACATGCGCGCTTCAAGGATCATCCCGAGGCCATCCTGAACGCCGACGCCGAGGGCCGCCTGCTGGAGGAGATCGCCACCCCTGACCCCGAAGGGCGGTCCCTGCTGCACCTCGCCGCCGACCGCTTTGGCCTGACCGCGCGCGGCTATCACAGAGTCCTTCGCGTCGCGCGCACCATCGCCGACCTCGCGCAGAGCCCCGATGTGCGCGGCGACCACGTGGCCGAAGCGCTCAGCTATCGGCTGACGATTGAGCGGCGGACGGATAGCGCGGCGTGAATCGACCACCCGCGACCTACGTTCCGTAAATTGGCGCAAAGCTCATCCCGATATCCAGCGACTAATGCGCGAGATGCTTCGTCGTCAAAAGCGTGACTGCCCGGCAGTGGCGCTTATCCTAGAAACCCCCAGCACCGGGCAACGATCCAACCCGACCAAGTCCGCACCTACGGCATCGCCACAAGAGCGCGAATAAATCTCCGCCAAGCCGCACCAAGGAAAACCTAAGCCGCGCGCCGAGCCTCAATCGCCTCCCAGAGCTTTGCCGTTATATTGATGCCGTCAAATCGCTCTAGTTCCTGTATCCCGGTCGGAGACGTCACATTGATCTCTGTCAGCCAGTCGCCGATCACGTCGATCCCGACAAAGACCTGACCCTTTTCGCGCAGCAATGGCCCAATCCGGGCGCAGATTTCCAGATCACGCTCTGTCAACCCGACCTTTTCCGGCCGTCCGCCGACATGCATGTTGGAACGGGTTTCGCCTTCGGCCGGAACGCGATTGATCGCGCCCACCGCCTCCCCATCGATAAGGATCACGCGCTTGTCACCCTTCGACACCGCCGGCAGGAATTTCTGCACGATAAGCGGCTCGCGAGAAAAACCGGTGAACATTTCATGCAGTGAGGCGAGGTTGCGATCCTCGGGCGTGATACGAAACACCCCGGCACCTCCGTTGCCGTAAAGCGGCTTGACGATGACGTCGTGATGCTCCGCCCGAAAGGCTTTTAACGTCTCAAGATCCCGCGCAATAGCGGTCGGCGGCGTCAAATCGGGAAAATCGAGCACCAGCAGTTTCTCAGGATAATTTCGCACCCAGAACGGGTCGTTCACAACCAGCGTCTTGGGTGTCAGGCGGTCCAGCAGATGCGTGGTCGTGATATAGAACATGTCGAACGGCGGGTCCTGGCGAAGCCAAACCACGTCGAAATCCGACAGGTCGACATCCCTCATCTCACCCAGCGTGGCGTGATTTCCCTTCTCCCGCCGCAGGGTCATCGACTGCCCGCGAGCCATGATCTTGCCCTCACGGTAGGATAAATGATCAGCCGTGTAGTAAAACAGCGAATGCCCGCGCGCCTGGGCCTCTTCGGCGATGCGGAACGTACTGTCGGCGTCGATATCCACCAATCCGATCGGGTCCATCTGGAACGCTACTTTCATGACCGGGCCTCCTGACCATCGCTGTGCGGCCAGTTGATGGCGCAAAGCGCGAGCCGGTGCAATCGCTTCTGTGGATTACCACCAACCGGCAAAGGCATTCTCGATGACCTTGACCGCACCCATGGCGTCGACAAGCGCGACATCAATGCGCATGTCGGTCAGGCTGCCCGACGCCTCCCCTTCCAGAAAGGCCATGGCGGAGAGGGCAATGCGGTCCGCCTGCCGTCTAAAAATCCGTTCGGCCGCACAATCATGGCTTACTGCTTTTTTCACTTCGACAAAGACGATTTTGTCGTCGCTGCTAAAAATCCGGTCGATCTCGCCGCCCGGACCGCGCCAGCGCCGTTTCAGACAGGTCATCCCCTGGGCAACCAGATGCCGCTCTACGGCCTCTTCGGCAGCGAGCCCGGACAGATAAGCGCTGCGCCCACGGTGCTGGCGGGGCGTCGCCGCAGGAACGTCAGGCGCAGGTTTGGATCGTATGCCGCCCGGATCGCGATCTACCCTGCGACGTGGGTGCCCCCGATCGGAGGCGGCCAGCGGCGTGATCTGATCCAGATCGAGTTCATACTGCCAATGACGCATGATCGCCCCCGTCGTCGTCGCATTGCCCTTGATCAGTCGCGATCAAGTCCCAGCCCAAGTTGATAAACATCCCGTCGCGCCCAACCTGTGTCCCGAGCCACCTGTGCCGCCGCATCCCTCAGCGACGCCCCGTCATCCAGCTCCGACCTTAGCGCATCAATTACGAATTTTTCGCTAATCTCCTTGGCATTTCCGCGATCGATGACCACGACCACTTCACCTTTCACCGTTCTGCCTTCGATCTCGCGGGCCAGATCACCTAAGGGCGCGCGCAGGACCTCCTCGAACTTTTTCGTCAGCTCGCGGCAGACCGCGGCAAGCCGGTCCTCGCCCAACTCACGGGCGGCATCGCTCAGCATCTTGGCCAAACGCTTGGGTGATTCGTAAAACACAAGGGTCGCCTGCACCGCGCCCAACTCGCGCAAGGCATCCCGGCGCGCCTTACTCTGGTTCGGCAGGAATCCGGCGAACAGGAACCGGTCGGTCGGCAATCCGGCAAGGCTCAGCGCCGTAATCACCGCCGAAGCACCGGGCGCGGTGGTCACATTATAGCCGGCCTCGCGCGCGGAACGGGCCAGGTCGTAGCCGGGATCGGCGATCAGGGGCGTCCCGGCTTCGGACGCGTAGGCGACCGACTGTCCCTCGGCCATAGCGGCCATCAGACGGGGTCGGGCGCGGTCTCCGTTATGGTCATGGTAGGAGATCAGGGGTCGATCGCCGAGCGGGATGCCATGAATATCCATGAGGCGGCGCAGGGATCGCGTATCCTCGGCCGCGAGCACATCCGCCTCGCGCAGCACGTCAAGCGCATGCAAGGTGATATCGCGCGCCGCGCCGATCGGAACTGCCACGAATGTGAGCCCCGGCATGGGTTGGCCCCGCGCTGGCTGACCCGACGTCGGTTTACCCGGCGCAAGTTTGCCCGGCATAGGTTTGCCCAGCATAGGTTTGCCTGTCTGTGGATTCATAACTGGATCCTCGTCCCACTAGGCAGCTATGATCGCCACCATCATCAATGCCATCGGTGCGCGGACACGCGCCCGTCGCCTGCACCCGAGGAGTGTCATATGTTCGCCTTTCTGCGCGCTACCCGCAAGGTCGGAACCCGAATCGCCGCCGGCCTTGCCGTCATCGCGCTTGCCGCCTGTGACCCCGTCGCCCTGGGGGGCGGCGTCGGCGGCAACGGTCCGTCAATCGATGCCAGCCAACCTGTCACGGTCGCCCTTCTGGTGCCCAAGAGCGGCAGCTCCGGGGACGCGCTGGTCTCTTCCTCCCTCGAAAACGCCGCCCGTCTGGCCATCGCGGATCTGAACGGCCCGCAGATCGACCTGCGTGTGTACGACACCGGCGGCAATGAGGCGCAAACCGTTTCGGTCACCAACCGGGCTATCGCGGACGGGGCCAAGATCATCCTCGGCCCGCTTTACGGCGGCAATGCCAACGCGGCGGGCCTCGCGGCTGCGCCCTCGGGCGTCAACGTCATGGCCTTTTCCAACAACAGTTCGCTCGCCGGGGGCAACGTCTTTATCCTTGGCCATACCTTTGCCAATACCGCTCGCCGGCTGACGAGCTTTGCCGCGCGGCAGGGCAAGCGCAAGATCGTCACCGTCTCGGCGCAGAACACGGCCGGTGAATTGGGACGGCAGGCGATTGCAGCGGCCGCCGCCTCCAGCGGGGCCCGCATCGTGGGCAACGTCAGCTACAATTACTCGCAACAGGGCGTGGTTGACGCGGTCAATCAGGTCAAGGCGACAGTCGATGCCAACGGAGCGGATGCCGTCTTCCTGACCTCCAATACCGATGCCGCCCTGCCGTTCTTTGCCCAGCTCTTGCCGGAAAAGGGCGTCAACCCGGCGGTCACGCAATACATGGGCCTGACCCGCTGGGACGTGCCATCGCAAACGCTGGACCTGCCCGGCTTGCAAAACGGTTGGTTCGCTCTGCCGGACCCGACGCTGTCTGCGCAATTCGCCAACCGTTATTCCGCAGCCTACGGCGCGCAGCCCCATCCGCTCGCCGGGCTCGCCTATGACGGCATTGCCGCAATCGGCGCGCTGGTCAAGAAAGGCAGCCGCAACGCGCTGAGCCGAGGGTCGCTGACCCAAGGTGCCGGGTTCCAAGGCGTCAACGGTGTCTTCCGCTTCCAGTCGAACGGCGTGGTAGAACGTGGCATGGCGGTCGCCACGATCCGCAACAAGCAGGTCGTCGTGATCGACCCGGCACCGCGTAGCTTTGGCGGTTTCGGTTTCTGAGCCTCATCGAGGCTCTGCCGCCCGGCCAGCGTACAATCGCGCGTTCCGCCGGGTCGGCGCACAATTACGCAACGAAGGAATCGGGGGCAAATCTGCCCCCGTTCGCATATATATCCCCTTGGCAAACCGCCCCGGATCGCCGCATTAGAACATCATGACAAACCAAATCGCCCTGCCCCACAAGCTGCCCGATGACCTAATCGCCCCGGCGGCGGACATTCTGGAACCCGCAGCCCTCTGCGCTGCACTGGACTCCGCCCGCGTCGCGCATCCCGATGACAAGGCCTTTCGCAAGGCCGCGATCACGCTGTTGCAGGAGGCGCAGAGCCAGGGCCGCGACCGGATCGCCGCCTCGTTCCTGAAGGCGCCGCGCGCCTCCGCGCCGACCACACGCGCCTATTGCTGGTTAACGGACTGCCTCGTGGGCGCATCGCTCTACTTGGCGCGAACCTACCTCAGCCCACCTGACGCCAATCCCGGTGATTTCGCCCTCTGCGCTGTCGGGGGGTATGGGCGCGGCGAGATGGCGCCGCATTCCGACGTCGATCTGGTGTTTCTTGCACCGTCGCGGATTTCGCCCGACCTGGAAGCGCTGATCGAGACCGTCCTCTACATCCTTTGGGACCTGCACCTGAAGGTCGGGCATTCCAGCCGCACCATCCGCGACTGCCTCAAGCTGGGCACTGAAGATTACACGATCCGCACCGCAATGCTTGAGATACGCTACCTCACCGGCAACCGGGCCCTGGCCAATGAGCTGGAAAAGCGCCTGTGGTCCGAGTTGTTCAGCGGATCGGAAAAGGATTTTGTCGAGGCCAAGCTGGCCGAGCGTCAGGCCCGCCATACCCGGCAGGGCGGCCAGCGCTACATGGTCGAACCCAACGTGAAGGAGGGCAAGGGCGGGCTGCGCGATCTGCAATCGCTCTACTGGATTGCAAAATACGTGCACAGCGTCGCGCATACCTCGCAACTGGTCACGCTCGGCGTGTTCACCAGCGAGGAATACAAGCTGTTCCTCAAGGCCGAAAGCTTTCTCTGGGCTGTGCGCTGCCATCTGCACCTGCTGTCGGACCGACCGATGGACCAGCTGACCTTTGACATGCAGGTCGCGGTGGCCGAGCGTATGGGCTACCGGGACCGGGCGGGCCGGCGCGCGGTCGAGGTCTTCATGCAGGACTACTTCCGTCACGCCACGATTGTGGGCGAAGTGACCCGCATCTTCCTGACCAAGATGGAGGCCGCCCACGTCAAGAGCGAACCGCTTCTGGAACGAGTGTTCCGGCGTCGGCCGACCGTCTCCAAGGGGTACCATGTGGTGCTTGGCCGGCTTGCTATCGTCGATGAGACGGAGTTCCTGAAGGACAAGCTCAACCTCCTGCGTCTGTTCGACGAGGGGCTGCGCACCGGAATGCTGATCCACCCGGATTCCATGCGGATGGTGACGGCCAACCTCAAACTGATAGACGACCGTATGCGCAACGATCCCGAGGCGGCGCGCATCTTCATGGGGACGCTGCTGAACCACGGCAATCCCGAGCGCGGGCTGCGCCGGATGAACGAGCTGGGCGTTCTGGCCGCTTTCATCCCCGAGTTCGAGCCGATCGTCGCGATGATGCAGTTCAACATGTATCACCATTACACGGTGGACGAACACACGATCCAATGCCTGCGCAACCTTGCCCAGATCGAAAACGGTGAGCTGACAGAAGAGCTTCCCGTCGCATCTGGCATTCTGAAGGCGGGGGTGAACCGCAAGGTGCTGTATGTCGCACTGATGCTGCATGACATCGGCAAGGGACGCGACGAAGACCACGCCATCGTCGGCGCGCGGATCGCCCGCACGGTCGCACCCCGGCTGGGTCTGAAGCCGGCGGAATGCGAGACCGTGGAATGGCTGGTGCGCTATCACCTCCTGATGTCGGACATGGCGCAGAAACGCGATATTGCCGATCCGCGCACAGTGCGCGATTTCGCCAAGGCGGTGCGCACGCGTGAACGGCTGGACCTGCTCTGCGTGCTGACCGTATGCGACATCCGGGGCGTGGGACCGGGGGTCTGGAACAACTGGAAAGCGGTGCTTTTGCGCGGCCTTTACGGGCAGACGCGGCAAGCGCTGGAAACCGGACTCGAAGACCTCAACCGTCAGTATCGCGGACAGGAGGCCAAGCGCGCCCTGCGCGAGGCGCTGCCGGACTGGAGCAAGGCCGAACTCGACCGCGAGATCCGGCGGCACTACCCGTCCTACTGGCCCGGCCTGCATGTGACCGCCCACAAGGTTCTGGCCGAGATGCTGCGCGAGCTGCCGAACGACGAAATCCGCATTGATCTGCATCCCGACGAGGACCGCGACGCCACGCGCGCGCTATTCGCGATGGAAGATCACCCCGGAATCTTCTCCCGACTGGCCGGGGCGCTGGCGCTGGTGGGGGCCAACGTGGTGGATGCGCGGACCTTCACGTCCAAGGACGGCTACGCGACGGCTGCCTTCTGGGTGCAGGACGCCGACGGCCACCCCTATGAGACCGCCCGCCTGTCCCGCCTGCGTCAGATGATCCGCAAGACCTTGCGCGGCGAGGTCGTCGCCCGCGACGCCATGAAGGACCGCGACAAGATCAAGAAGCGCGAGCGCGCTTTCAAGGTCAACACGGCCATCAGCTTTGACAATGACGGCTCCGAAATCTTTACGATCATCGAGGTCGACACACGCGACCGCCCCGCCCTTCTCTATGATCTGACCCGCACGCTGGCGGCGGCGCATGTACAGATCTCCTCGGCGGTGATCGCAACCTATGGTGAACAGGTGGTCGATACCTTTTACGTCAAGGATATGTTCGGGCTGAAACTGTTCAGCGAAGCCAAGCAGAAATCGCTGGAGGCCAAGCTGCGCGAAGCGATCTCCGCTGGTCAGAAAAGAGCCAGATCTTGAAACCGATCCGTCTGATCACAGGGTTCCTCACCGTCGGCGGCTGGACCTTGGCGAGCCGTGTCCTGGGCTTTGTGCGCGACATCATATTTGCCGCCTACCTGGGGGCCGGACCGGCGGCAGAGGCCTTTGTCGTCGCCTTTTCCCTGCCCAACATGTTCCGCCGCTTTTTCGCCGAGGGCGCATTCAACATGGCCTTCATCCCGATCTTTGCCAAGAAGCTGGAAGGCGGCGAAGACCCCAAGCGGTTCGCCGAAGAAGCAATGTCCCTGCTCGCCACCGTCCTGATCGTGCTGACGGTGCTGGCGACGATCTTCATGCCGCTGCTGGTGCTGGCCATGGCATCGGGGTTCGTGGGCGACGAACGCTTTGATCTGGCGGTGGATTACGGCCGCATCGCCTTTCCCTACATCTTTTTCATCTCGCTGGCCGCGCTGCTCTCGGGGGTGCTGAATGCCACGGGACGCTTTGCCGCCGCCGCCGCCGCGCCGGTGCTGCTGAACGTGATCCTGACGGGCGCGATGATCCTCGGCGCGCGCTACGAGGTGAACATCGGGCGCGCCCTGGTCTGGGGCGTGCCCCTGGCCGGCATCGCGCAGGTCGCGCTGATCTGGGTGGCGGCGGCCCGCGTGGGCTTTGCCCTGCGGCCGCGCCTGCCGCGCCTCACGCCCGAGATGCGACGCCTCGCGATCATCGCCGCCCCCGCCGCGCTGGCAGGTGGTGTGGTGCAGGTCAACCTGTTGGTCGGTCGTCAGGTCGCCAGTTTCTTCGACGGGGCGATCCAGTATCTCAACCTTGCCGATCGCCTTTATCAACTGCCGCTGGGGGTGGTCGCGATTGCCATCGGGGTAGTTCTGCTGCCCGATCTGTCACGTCGCCTGCGCGCCGAGGATGAGAGCGGCAGCCGCCATGCCTTTAACCGCGCGACCGAATTCGCGCTGTTCCTGACCCTACCCTGCGCGGTGGCGCTGGTCGTCATCCCCGAGCCGATGATCTCAACCCTGTTCCAGCGCGGTCGCTTCACCCCCGAAGACGCCCAGGCGACGGCGCTGGCGGTGGCGGTCTACGGCCTCGGCCTGCCGGCCTTTGTGATGCAAAAGGTGCTGCAGCCTTTGTTCTATGCGCGCGAGGACACCCGTAGCCCGTTTCGCTACGCGCTGGTGGCGATGGTGGTCAACGCCGGGCTGGCGGTCGGGCTGGCCCCGGTCATCGGCTATATCGCCGCCGCCGCCGCGACCTCTGCCGCAGGCTGGATCATGGTGGTCCTGCTGTGGCGCGGTTCGCGCAAGATGGGCATCGCCACGGCGGTCGATGACCGTTTGCGGCGCCGGATTGGCCGGATCGCCCTGGCTTGCGTGGGGTTGGGGATCACGCTCTGGCTGGGGGAAATTGCCCTGCGCCCCATGTTCGCCGTCAGCCGTCCCGCCGCGCTGGCTTTGCTGATCCTGAGCGCCACGCTGGTCTATTTCATTCTGTCACACGTGATGAATGCCTTCCGCCTGTCCGAACTGCGCCGCGCCGCCGGGCGCGGCTGACGTAACGGAGCTTTCGTGGAGCTTCGGGGAACCAGTCGGCCCTGATGCGGGTTGCTTCATCAGACCTTCAACGGGGAGCAACCGATGATCCTTCAGCCGCAGTCGATCGCTGCCGCCACCCTTCCGGATGGCGCATCCGCCGACTGTGCGACCACGACAGGTGACGCGACGCTGTTACCGCTGGTGACGGCGGCAGAGATGTTTCCCGCGCTGGAAGAGATCGTGCTTTCCGCCAAACGCGAAGTCCTTTTGGCGTTCCGCATCTTTGACGCACGAACCCGTCTACGAAGCGACGAGGCAAAGGACCTCGGCCTCGAAAACTGGGCCGAGCTTTTGACCCATGTCGCATCGCGCGGCGTCAAAATCCGTCTCTTGATGGCGGATTTCGACCCGGTCTTTACCGACAACCTGCACCGGGCCGCATGGGACAGCGCCGCGCGGTTCACTGCGCATCTGATCGACCATCCGAACGCTGAAATTATCTGCGCCCTTCACGACTGCACCCCCGCCCCGCTGTGGCAATGGGTCTTTGCCCGTCAGATCCGGGCCCGGATGCAAAAGCTGCGTGATGCGGCCGATGACCGGCTGACCGCACCGCAGAGACGCGCGCTACAGGGCGAATACAACCTGCGCCCCGTGACCCTGCATCAGAAATTCGCGCTGGTCGATGGCCATGAGGCGATCATCGGTGGCATCGATGTCGACGAGCGCAGATGGGACGACGATTCCCACGACCGCCCGCCGGGTGAGACATGGCATGACGTCAGCCTGCGGATCACGCCGGCTGACCGACGGGATGCGCCAGCGATACCGGTCATCGAACAGATCCGCGCCCACTTCAGCGAATGCTGGAATCGTGCGCGCAATACCTGCGGCACCGTCTTTTCCGCCACCGCGAGCGACCTGCCCTCGGTTACAACGCCGCGGCGCGACGAGGACCTGCACCTGCTGCGCACCGTCTCGACGCACCGCACCGGCGCGATGACATTCGGCCCCGCCACGGATATACGCGAACACGAGACCGCGCATCTGGCCGCCTTTTCCAAGGCCGAGCATTCAGTCTATATCGAGACCCAGTTCTTTCGCCACTTTCCGCTGGCCCAGGCGCTGGCACAGCGCGCGACGAGCGAGCCGGACCTGCAGATGATCCTGGTGACGCCGACGGAACCCGAACGGATGATCTTTGGCCATAGTTCGGGCATGGACATGCGCCATGCCCAGGCGTTGCAATTGCGTTGCCTCACGATCCTGCGCCGCGCCTTTGGGGATCGCCTCGCCGTCGTCTCGCCGGTTCAGCCGCGCCCCGCGCCCGAGGGCACGCCCCTGCCAGTCGAAGGTTCGGGCATCATCTATTTGCACTCCAAGGTGTCCCTGGTCGATGAAAAGACCGGCATCGTCGGCTCTGCCAATCTGAATGGCCGCTCGCTATTGTGGGACACCGAAGCCTCGGTGAAGTTCCGCAATCCCGAGACGATCCGCGCACTGCGCCAGCGCCTAGCCACAAAATGGCTGGGCGAGACACCGGGCGACCCGACGCAGGCGGCAACCTGGGTCAAAGCGGCCCAGGCCGATGCGGATCGCGATCCCGCGGATCGAACCACCATGGTCCTGCCCTACCCCGAAGAGCGTAACCGCCGGTTCGCCCGCTACGTCCCCGTCCTTCCAGCGGCGATGTTCTGAGTTAGCCGCGCCGGCGCAACTTGGCCACCAGGGCGGTGACACCCCCCGGTGCGAACAGCGGCGCAAGGATCAGCCCCGTCACGAATCCGCCCAGATCCGCAGGCCAGTCCTGCGCGAATCCAAAGAGGATGCCAAAGACGAATTGGATGCCCGCCAACACGGCAATGAGGGTGAAGGCCTGGATCTGCGGCCCGCCCACGACCCCCAATTGCACCCAAAGAAGGTAGGTAAACGCGCCGATCAATCCGTAGACCGGCGGGAAGGCCCCAAAGAGCCACGCCTCCCCCGGCGCCAGCGCCCACATCGCCAACGCCCCCCCGACTGAGCACAGCACGAAGAGCGCCAGAACCGAAAACGCCGCCATCACCTCGCCCACATATTTGCCAAGCGCCAGCAGCATGATCCCGGCAAAGATCGCTTGGGTGAAGGAGGCATGCACGAAGGGGTATGAGACAAAGCGCAGCAGGAAATCCGCGCGCCACATCCCGCTCTCCACTATGAAGGTCGGGAATTGCCCCTGAAAGGCGTAATCCATCAGTGCCGCCTGACGCCAACCGACCGCCGACGGTCCGCCGATGATGCCGCGCGTGCCCAGTTGGAACAGCGCCTCGATTGCCATCATCACCACGAACAGCGCCAGAATAAGCGGCGGCAGCGGGTTGAGGGGACTTTCCAGCGGCTCATCGGACATGTTCAGCACCTTTCGCAAAACGGCCTCGCGCTTGACGGGGACCGGGGGCATGGGTAAGCCAGCGCCGCAAGGAAATCCAGCCAAAGGACGGGCCATGAGCGACGCACCCCAGCAAAACGGCACCGCCTTCCCGCCCCGCGTCTTCTCGGGCATCCAGCCGTCCGGCGGGCTGACCCTCGGCAATTACCTCGGAGCGATCCGCCGTTTTGTAAATATGCAGGAGGCCAATCAGGGCAAGGGGATCGAGACGCTCTACTGCATGGTCGATCAACATGCGATCACCGTTCCGCAGTCCCCGGCCGATCTGACGCGCAATACCCGCGAACTTGCTGCGGGCTACATTGCTGCGGGGCTCGATCCGGCCAAATCCATCCTGTTCAACCAATCGCAGGTCGCGGAGCACGCGCAACTGGGCTGGATCTTCAACTGCGTCGCCCGCATGGGCTGGATGCAGCGCATGACCCAGTGGAAGGACAAGGCCGGCAAGAACACGCAGAACGCCTCGCTCGGCCTCTTTGCCTATCCCGCTCTGATGGCAGCTGACATCCTCGTCTACCACGCCACCCATGTCCCCGTGGGCGAGGATCAGAAGCAACACGTCGAGCTGACGCGCGACATCGCCGCCAAGTTCAACCACGACTACGGCGTCGATTTCTTCCCCATGACCGAACCGGTGATCGAGGGCGCGGCGACACGGGTGATGTCCCTGCGCGACGGGTCGAAAAAGATGTCGAAATCCGATCCCTCAGATGCCAGCCGCATCAACATGACCGATGATGCCGACGCCATCGCGCAGAAAATCCGCAAGGCTCGCACCGACCCCGATGCCCTGCCGTCGGAGGTCGAGGGTCTGAAGGACCGCGCCGAGGCGCGCAACCTCGTCAACATCTACGCCGCCCTCGACAACCGGACCGTGGATCAGGTCCTGTCAGAGGTCGGTGGAAAGCAGTTTTCCGAATTCAAACCGATGCTCGCGGACCTCGCCGTGGCCCGCCTCTCGCCCATTTCCACGGAAATGGCGCGTCTCATGCAGACCCCGGATGAGATCGACACGATCCTGCGCTCGGGTGCAGAGCGTGCGCGCGCCATCGCCGCCCCGATCCTGCAACAGACCTATGACATCGTCGGCATGATCCGCTAATCCCTTCTTCTTGCTAAAATATCCTCGCCGGGGGCAACATATGCCCCCGGCGAGGACTATAAGCGCGCGCCCTAGCGACACCTGTGACGCACCAAACCGCCCGGTTTGGTCAGCCCCATTGACTTTTCCGCCGGAACCCCCCATCTACCGCCTCGTAGTCGCCGGCAACCTTACCGGTGCGGAGCAACCCTCCGCTCTTGCGATTCAAGTTTTCCCGCAATCAGGTCTTCCTGTTTCGCGAAGGGGCTTTCGCGATTACGACCTTCGGGCATTCGGCCCGCTGGTCCTGTCGCAGCCCGACTCTCCCTCTCCGCCTGATGGCGGCATCAATCTGGGTCCGCGAAACGCGTGATCCGAAAGGACTCTTCCGAATGACATTCGATTCCCTGGGCTTGCGCCCTGCCCTGCTCTCGCGTCTGGCCGAGCAGAACCTGACGACACCGACCCCGATCCAGACCCGTGCGATCCCCGAGGCCCTGCAAGGGCGCGACGTGATGGGCCTGGCCCAGACCGGCACCGGCAAGACGCTGGCCTTCGGCCTGCCGATCGCCGACGCGCTTCTCGCCACCCAGTCGCGCTGCGAGCCGAAATCGGTGCAGGCCCTGATCCTCGCCCCGACCCGCGAGTTGGCCAAGCAGATCCACGACAGCCTGAACTCCATCCTCAAGAACGCGCACCTGCGCACCGGCCTCGTCGTCGGCGGCGCGGGCATCAACGGGCAGATCCAGCGCCTGCAGCGCGGCGCGCATATCCTTGTCGCGACCCCCGGCCGGTTGATCGACCTGCTCGACCGCCGGGCGCTGAGCCTCGACAAGACGCAGTACCTCGTGCTCGACGAGGCGGATCAGATGCTCGACCTCGGCTTCATCCACGCGCTGCGCAAGATCTCGACCCTGCTGCCGGCCAAGCGTCAGACGCTGCTCTTTTCGGCCACCATGCCCAAGCTGATGAACGAGATCGCCGGCGCCTTTCTCAACGATCCGGTTCGGATCGAGGTCACGCCTCCGGGCAAGACCGCCGACAAGGTCGACCAGCACGTCTATTACGTGACACCTTCGCTGAAACCCGACGTACTTATCGACCAGCTCGACACGCACCGCGATGAGCTGGCGCTGGTCTTTACCCGTACGAAACATGGCGCGGACAAGCTGACCAAGAAACTTGATCAGGCCGGGTTCTCGGCCGGGGCGATCCACGGCAACAAATCGCAGGGTCAGCGCAATCGCGCGCTGTCGGACTTCAAGGAAGGCAAGCTGCGCGTCCTCGTCGCCACCGATGTCGCCGCGCGCGGCATCGACATTCCCGATGTGCGCCACGTCTACAACTTTGAACTGCCCAATGTCGCGGACAATTACGTGCACCGGATCGGCCGTACGGCCCGCGCCGGTCGCGATGGCCGTGCGGTCAGCCTTTGCGCGCCGGACGAGATCGGTGAGTTGCGCGACATCGAAAAGGTGATCGGCCAGCAGATCCCGACCCTCGGCGGCACCGTCCAGCGTGATCCCGGCACTCACGATCCGGCGCAATGCGTCGCCCAGGCTCGCCCGGTCGGGATAAAGAAAGGCCGTGTGGTAAAGA
>PAPR01000016.1 GCA_002709085.1 Pseudooceanicola sp.
CCCTGATCGCAAGCTGCTGACCTATCACGTCAATTTCACCAAAGCCGTGCAGACCCGCCGTTTGACCATGGGTGTCGCCGACGGCAGGGTTGAAGCCGACGGTGAGGAAATTTACGTCGTCAAGGATATGAAGGTCGCTCTGTCAGAGAGCTGACCTATGGGTCGAGGGAGAGCGCCATGCGCCGAGTAGTCGTCACGGGTCTGGGGATCGTTTCCTCGATCGGTAACAATGCCGAAGAGGTTCTGTCCTCGCTCAAGGCCGGAACATCCGGAATCGTCGCGTCAGAAGAGATGGCGGAGCATGGCTTTCGCTCGCGCATCGCAGGGACGCTCAAGATCAAGCCGGCGGATCACGTGGACAAGCGCGCCCTGCGCTTCATGGGACCGGGTGCAGCCTATTCCCATATCGCCATGACGCAGGCTATCGCCGATGCAGGGCTGGAGGAGTCCGACATCGTGAACCCGCGCACCGGTCTGGTCGCGGGCTCCGGCGGACCATCGACCTCCGCGCTCTTTGCCGCGCATCAGACGGTCTTGTCGACCGGCGCGACCAAGCGGATCGGCCCTTTCGCGGTGCCCAAGGCGATGTCCTCGACCGTTTCGGCCAACCTCGCGACTGCCTTCAAGATCAAGGGGATCAACTATTCCATCACCTCCGCCTGCTCGACCTCGCTGCATTGCATCGGCAACGCGGCGGAGCAGATCATGATGGGCAAGCAGGACGTGATGTTCGCCGGCGGCGGCGAGGAGCTGGACTGGACGCTTTCCTGCCTCTTTGACGCCATGGGCGCGATGTCGTCCAAATTCAACGACACCCCCGACAAGGCCTCTCGCGCCTTCGATGCCAGCCGCGATGGTTTCGTCATCTCGGGCGGCGGCGGTATTGTCGTGCTGGAAGAGCTGGAGCGCGCCAAGGCACGCGGCGCCAAGATCTATGCCGAAGTCACCGGCTACGCCGCCACCTCGGACGGGCACGACATGGTGGCCCCGTCGGGCGAGGGCGGCGAACGTGCGATGCGTCTGGCGCTGGAGACCCTGCCCGAAGGGCGCAAGGTCGGCTACATCAACGCCCATGGCACCTCGACCCCGGTTGGAGACGTTGGCGAAGTTCAGGCCGTGCGCCGCGTCTTTGGCGAAGGGTCCCCCCCGCCGATCAGTTCGACGAAATCCATGACGGGGCATGCGCAGGGCGCGGCGGGGGCGTTGGAAGCGATCTTCTGCCTCCTGATGCTCGACAAGGATTTCATTACGCCCTCGATCAACGTGGAAACGCTGGATGAGGCGCTGGCCCCGGCAGAAATCGCGACGAGCCTTGTGGAAAACGCGGGCCTTGATACGGTGATGACCAACAGCTTCGGCTTTGGCGGGACCAATGGGTCCATGCTGCTCAGCCGTTATAACGGGTGACAAATCATGAGCGGACTTCTTGAGGGCAAACGCGGGCTGATCATGGGCGTCGCCAACGACCGCTCCATCGCCTGGGGGATCGCGAAAGCTATGGCGGGTGCAGGGGCGGAACTGGCATTCTCCTATCAGGGCGACGCCTTCGGCAAGCGGGTCCTGCCACTGGCGCAAAGCCTTGGCAGCGACTTCATCGTCGACATGGATGTAACGGATGATGCTTCTCTCGACCGCGGCTTTGGCGAGTTGAAAGAGAAGTGGGACAAGATCGACTTCATCGTGCACGCCATCGCCTATTCCAACAAGGAAGAGTTGGCGGGCCGGTTCATCAACACCAGCCGCGATAACTTTAAGAATTCGCTCGATATTTCTTGCTATTCCCTGATCGAAGTGGCGCGCCGCGCTGCACCCTTGATGACCGAGGGCGGCACGGTACTGACAATGACCTATCAGGGCTCCACCCGCGTCACGCCCTATTACAACGTGATGGGCGTCGCCAAGGCGGCGCTGGAGGCAGCGGTGCGTTACCTCGCCAATGATCTTGGCCCCGACCGCATCCGGGTTAACGCGATTTCACCCGGCCCGATGAAAACACTGGCCGGCGCCGCCATTTCCGGGGCGCGCAAGACTTTCCGCCAGACAGAGGCGAACGCCCCCCTGCGGGCCAACGCGACTCTCGAAGCGGTCGGTGGCACGGCGGTTTACCTCGCCTCCGACGCCGGAGCTTATACGACGGGGGAAATTATCCGCGTCGATGGCGGCTACCACGTGCTCGGCATGCCCCAACCTGAGAATCTGTAGTTCAGGTCGATTGCACCGCAATCGGCCCCCGTCAGAGCTTTGTCGTGCAAAGCGCGAGTGGGACGCCCGAGCATCCCTGCGTGCCGCGAGAAGCGCGCCTCAACGCCCGCGTTAAATGTTAGAGCGTGACGCGATTTCGCCGAAAAGTTCCACGCATTCACCACGCTCGATAGCGCATAGCCCTGCGCAGGGAGGCGTTATCCGCCTTCGACCACGTTAACCTGTGTGGGGGGAGTACGAGGCAGACGGCAATCGTCGGCGTCAACCTCGCTAAACGTACAGACTACGCGCCGCGCATATATCACTCAGGTATCTCACACGACCCTCAAAACCACTGCCCCGGCTCCATCAACCCCAGGTCCAGCAATTGCGGCGACTCCCACCTGAACGGCGTGGAATTGTGCCAGCGGAAACTCTCGATTCCGAAGGCTGAGCCTGGGTTGCGCTTCAACGCCTTGGCGACGCGGAAAGAGCAGACCGCAGCTGTCAGATTGTTGTGCCAGGCGCAGGCGTAGGTGTTGTATTCCTCGTCCGAGAAGGTGAAATCCGACCGCATGCGCAGCCCCTTGGCCGCGCGAAACAGGGCGATCCGGTCGATGCGACGGCGCTCGGGCGGAATGTGTTCCTCATGCCGCCAGCGTAGCCCGCCAAAGAAATCGAGCTGTCGTTCCTTTGGATGGCCGTGGCGCGCAGGATCGGGCCGGGCCTGCGCATAATAGCCGGATTTATCGAGCCAGGCGTCCTGCAGCGACACCGCGTTCGGTGCCGCATCAAGGTCGCCGGCGTAGAGGTCGACCACGTAGGTCAGCATCGCGTCGCGCCGTTCCTCGCTGTGAAACGCCAGCATTTCGCCGACCGTGCGTGTCTCGCAGAAGGGGTGAAAGAGGTACTCGGCGTTGTAGCCGTAATAGAGCCACGCGCCCCGTGCGATGGTCATCGCCCGGTTCACCGCGTCGATCAGGCTGTCGCCCGCCGTCACGTCGTAGTCGATCCGGATCACCGCATGTTGCAGACCGCGCGCGATGCGGAAGCCGGGCGGTGCGAACAGGACGACGCTCGCGAAGCCCGCGGTCAGGTGGTGGCGCAGAGTTGAGTCGATCTCTACCTCGTCCTCGGCAAAGATCATCGCCGACGGCCCGGTCACGAAAGCCGGAGGTCTTGCGGTGATGAAATCCGCGAGGGTGTTGAATCGCATTGCTTTTCCTCGTCTGGTCGCGCGATGTGCCACAGCTCGCAACGTCCTGCCTTTTGCCTCGCATTGCAAGAGGGCGCACTTTACTCTAGCAAAGCGCCCTGATCCTGCGACGGGCTGACGCGCCCGCAGTTCGCCCCCAAATTGCCCGAGATCCCCATGACCCAGTCCCGCAAGCTTTTCATCAAGACCTATGGCTGCCAGATGAACGTTTATGACAGCGAACGGATGGCCGAGGCGCTGGGTGGCAACGGCTATGACGAGGTCGGCTCACCCGAAGAAGCGGATATGATCCTTCTTAATACGTGCCACATCCGGGAACGCGCGGCGGAAAAAATTTACTCTGAATTGGGCCGCTACAAGGAGTTGAAGCAGGCCAAGCCGGACCTCAAGATCGGCGTCGCCGGTTGTGTTGCGCAAGCCGAGGGCGCGGAGATCATGCGCCGCCAGCCAATGGTCGATCTGGTCGTCGGTCCGCAAAGCTACCACCGTTTGCCCGAGATGGAAGCGCGCGCCGGGGGGCGTGAAAAGGTTATCGACACCGACTTCCCCGAGGAAGACAAATTCGCCCACCTCGCCGCCCGTCCCAAGGCAAAGCGGGGGCCGACCGCATTCCTCACCGTGCAGGAGGGCTGCGACAAGTTTTGCGCCTTTTGCGTCGTTCCCTACACGCGGGGTGCAGAGGTCAGCAGGCCCGTCGAGCGCATCCTGACCGAGGCCCGTGATCTGGTCGATCGCGGCGTGCGCGAACTGACCTTACTGGGCCAGAACGTCAACGCCTATCACGGGCAGGGCCCGGACGGCCGCGACTGGACCCTCGCGCGCCTGATCCGCCGGTTGGCCGAGATCGACGGCCTGGCGCGCATCCGGTTCACCACATCGCACCCGAACGACATGAGCGACGACCTGATCGCCGCGCATGGCGATTGTGACAAGCTGATGCCCTACCTGCACCTGCCTGTTCAGTCCGGATCCGATCGGATCCTCAAGCGGATGAACCGCAGTCACACGCGCGACAGCTACCTGCGGTTGATAGAGCGGATCCGCAACGCCCGCCCCGACATCCTCTTGTCCGGGGACTTCATAGTCGGATTTCCTGAAGAAACCGATAACGATTTCCACGACACCCTGCGCCTGATCGAAGAGGTCGGCTATGGACAGGCCTACAGCTTTAAATATTCCACCCGTCCCGGCACCCCCGCCGCTGAACGCGCGCAGGTCGAAGAGGCGGTCAAGGATGCGCGCCTTCAGGAGCTTCAGGCCCTGATAACAAGGCAGCAGCGCGCCGCGCAGGATGCCATGGTCGGACGCGAGGTCGGCGTTTTGGTCGAGCGTCCCGGCCGGATGCCCGGTCAGGTGACGGGCAAGTCCGATCACCTCCATGCAGTGCATATGACGGCCGATCTGAACCCCGGCGCCCTGGTTCGTGTGCGGATCGAGTCGAGCGGGACGAACTCCCTCGCCGGGGTGCTGGTTTAAGAGCTGCTGGCGAGATATCCTAGTTTGTCGAAATTTTCTTGCGACGGCAGCGAAAACTGATTCCCGACGGGGCGTGTGGTCTGTTCACAGCAGCGGATCCGCCTGCGTCTTTGCCGATCATTGTACATGATCTGTCTACAATTCGTGGCTGTCATGCCGCGCTCTCCCATATTTTGTCATCATTTCCGTGGATTGAATCTTCACATGATCGCGTAAACCGCTAAAGTGATTTCACAAAACAACGCTTGGGACTGGTATGGCCGATTGCGCCGGACGGGACCCTCGGGGGAAGCAGAGGAAGTATAACCGTGAAGATGTATATCAACTTCGCCGGAAAGATGCTGAAAGGGCTCGCTGCCGCCGCCCTTTGCGTCGCAACGGTCGCCGGCCCGGCCCAGGCCCAGCAACAGCAGGGACGCGGCTGGAATGAACGCTATGTGCCGACCATCTGGGTTGACCCGGATGGATGCGAACACTGGGTCATGGACGATGGCCTTGAGGGCTACATGGATAATCACCTGACGCGGCAGGGCCTCCCGGTCTGTAACCGCGGCAACGTCTGTGGCGTGATGGAAACCGACCAGTTCTTTGCCACGGACAAGTACTACATCAGCCCTGCCAATCAGCAGCGTCTGACGCAGTTCTTCAACTCCGCGACAGCGACGGCCTTTATCATTGCGGGTCACACCGACAGCCGGGCCTCGGATGAATACAATATCCGCCTGTCCTATAACCGCGCCAACGCGGTGGCCAAGGTTGCGGCGGCCTCTGGCGCGCGCATCGCCGATGTGCGCGGCTACGGCGAACGGATGCCGGTTGCCAGCAACAGATCCGCAGCAGGCATGGCGAAGAACCGCCGTGTCGAAATCATTTGTATCCGCTAAAGGGAGAGCCGACATGAAAATTATTAAGCTCATCCTCGGAGGTGCGATGGTTGCCGGCGTCGCCGCCTGCGGGCATCCGAGTCCTGCGCCGGATTACAAGGGTGTGGACCGCGGCTTTGGGTCCAAGCACCTCAGCCAGCTTCAGGCCGGTATCTGGATCGATCCGAACGGCTGTGACCACTGGATCATTGATGATGGCGTCGAGGGCTATCTGACCACCCGGATCGGCCCCTATGGCAAGCCCGTCTGCTCCGGCACGGCTGCGCCGAACACCGCGACAGGCGGGTTCAAAGGTGGCGGCGACATCTTTGATCCGCGAACGGCCACCAGGCCAGCCGCCTGACGCATGCCGGTTCAGCCTGCATACCAAGCAAACAAATGCCGCAGGGACCTCCCTGCGGCATTTTTCGTTTCCCGTATCGATCGCATCGACGTAATCTCGCCCCATCAAACGTAGGAGTTTTGTTTGGCCGCCACATTGCTGCCCCCCCGCGATACAACCGAGCAACCCCTGACCGAAGTGGCTGTCGAATTTCCCGACAACTTTCTTTTGATCGAGCTTTGCGGCGAATTTGACCGCAATCTGGCCGAAATCGAACAGAAGCTATCGGTCCAGATCCTGCGGCGCGGCAACCATTTGGTCGCCATGGGAGAACGTCCCGCGGCCGAAGAGGCGGTGAAGGTCCTGCGCAGTCTCTATGCCCGTCTCGAAGCCGGTCGGCCCGTCGCCAGCGCCGACATCGATCGTGAATTGCGCATGCCCGGCGACCTTGGGGGCGGGCTCGCCCGCGCCAGTCGCGACGGCAAGCAGATCGAGATGTTCAAGGGCGGCGCGATCGAGATCAAAACCCGCAAGAAGCTGGTAGAGCCGCGCACCGAAGCCCAGAAAGCCTATGTCGCCAGCCTTTTCCAGAACGAATTGGCCTTTGGCATCGGCCCCGCCGGTACCGGCAAGACCTACCTCGCAGTCGCGGTCGGCGTCTCCATGTTCATCGACGGGCTGGTCGACAAGATCATCCTCAGCCGCCCCGCCGTCGAGGCGGGCGAAAAGCTGGGCTATCTGCCGGGCGACATGAAGGACAAGGTCGATCCCTACATGCAGCCCCTCTACGACGCGCTGAACGATTTCCTGCCGGGCAAGCAATTGGCCAAGATGATGGAGGAAAAGGTGATCGAGATCGCGCCGCTCGCCTTTATGCGGGGCCGGACGTTGTCTCACGCATTCGTCGTTCTGGACGAGGCGCAGAACGCCACCACGATGCAGATGAAGATGTTCCTGACCCGGCTGGGGGAGGGGTCTCGCATGGTCGTGACCGGCGACCGCACCCAGATCGACCTGCCGCGCGGCATGCCCTCCGGGCTGCACGACGCCGAACGTCTGCTGGGCGGGATCAACAAGATCAGCTTTAACTACTTCACCTCAAAGGATGTCGTGCGCCACCCGCTGGTCGCCGCGATCATCGAAGCCTATGAGGCGGACGCGGGGACGTGAGACTGGCGGTGGCGGCGCGTCCTGCGGATAGGGTCCCGCCTGCGCGCTCTGGTGAAGGCCAAGCGCATCGGCTACAGGGTCATATGGCACAGATCGACTGCATTATCGAAGATGATCGCTGGAATGCACTGGATCTCGAGGCCCTCGCGGACTGTGCGGTCGAGGCAACGTTGACGCATCTCGATCTCTCCCCCGAGGCCTTTGAGATCGCGCTTCTGGCTTGCAGTGACAGCCGCATCGCGGCGTTGAACGCCGATTTTCGCGCTAAAGCGACCGCGACAAATGTGCTGTCCTGGCCCTCTGAAGATCGCGCTGCGCCCGAGGATGGAGGCGCACCGGAGAGACCCGCGAAAGGCCCCTCCGACGGCCCTCCCGAGGAGCTGGGGGACATCGCAATTGCTTGGGAAACCTGCGAAAAAGAGGCGATGAAGGCGGGAAGGCCTTTGCCAGATCACACCACACACCTCATCATTCATGCGGTGCTGCATCTGCTGGGCTATGATCATGAGCGTGACCGCGACGCCACGCTGATGGAACGGATTGAAGTCGAAATACTTGGCAAAATGGGTCTGCCGGACCCATATGATATTTGATTGCGGGGGAAATCCCCATTTTGCCGCCGATTCGCGCGGCGCTTACTGGTTAGGAATGATGGGCGACAATAGCGACGGCCCTTCTAACGCGGCGCAGGGCGCGCTGCCGGAAGGTCAGACGACAAAAGCGGTGACTTCGGCGCCACGCAAACGTGGTTTCTGGTCACGCATGATCGGGGGGAGGCAGAGCCCCGCCACCACATCGCCGACGTTGGTCCCCCCAACGGATGCGGTTTCGCGACCGGCGCACGGGATGATCAACCTGCGCCGAATGCGGGTCGAGGACGTTGCCATCCCAAAGGCCGAGATCGTCGCCGTGCCGGTCGACATCACCCGCGAGGATCTGGTGAAGCTGTTCCGCACCAGCGGCATGACCCGCTTGCCGGTGTTTCAGGATACGCTCGACACGCCAATCGGCATGATCCACCTGAAGGACTTTGCGCTGCGTCACGGTTTTACCGCCAAGCCGACGCGCTTTGCGCTCAAGGCGATGCTACGCCCCTTGCTCTACGTGCCGCCCTCGATGCCGATCGGCGTCCTGCTGCAAAAGATGCAGAAAGAGCGTCGGCATATGGCGCTGGTCATCGACGAGTATGGCGGAGTCGACGGATTGGTGACGATCGAGGACCTCATCGAACAGGTCATCGGCCAGATCGAAGACGAACACGACGTGGACGAGGACGAATTCTGGACACGCGAGGCAGACAATACCTATCTCGCGCTGGCCCGCTCGCCGCTAGATGATTTTGCCAGCGAGACCGGCACCAATCTGACCGAGCATGACAGCGTCGATGAAGAAGAAATCGACACCCTCGGCGGATTGGTCTTCATGCTGGCCGGGCGCGTTCCGGCGCGTGGTGAGGTGGTCCCCCATCCCGCGGGTCACGAATTCGAAGTCGTGGACGCCGATCCCCGCCGGATCAAGCGTCTGCGTGTCCGCCTGCACCGCGATGGCGCGCAGCATCCGGCGGCGGCGACGGTGGAAGAGCCGTCGACCCTCGCCGCGCAATGATCCGCACAGCCGTCGCCGGATTGCGCTGGCAAGCCCGTCTTGCCGGCTTCTCGCGTCCGCGTCGGATGTTTCTGACGGCATCGCTGGGGGCGATCGCGGCGCTCGGGCAGGCCCCCGTTGATCTGTGGCCCCTGACCATTCTCGGCCTCGCCGGCGTGCATTTCATTGCGATGCAGGATGCGCGGGCACGCGATGTTGCGCTGACGTGGTGGGCCGGGGGTGCAGGGTATTTCGCGCTGGCGCTCAGCTGGATCGTGGAGCCGTTCCTTGTTGACCTCGCTCGCCACGGCTGGATGGCTCCTTTTGGACTAGTGCTGACCGCCGGCGGTATGGCGCTATTCTGGGGCATGGGCGGGGCGCTGGCGCGTCGCGTCGTCCGAGGGTCCGGTTCGGGTTTTGCCGTTGCGACGGTCATATCGCTGACCCTCGCCGGGGTTGTGCGGGGCGTGATTTTTACCGGCTTCCCTTGGGCCTTGCCGGGCCATGCGCTGATCGGGACGCCAGCCCTGCAACTGGCGCAGTTCGGCGGGGCCATGGGGTTGTCGCTGATCGTGCTGACGCTTGCTGTCTGCTTGCCGCTGATACTTAGCCCCTTCGTGCGGCGGCGCGCGCTGCTCGGTCTTCCGCTGTGGCTCGCGGCTGCCGCCGCGCCCCTGTTGATCGGCGCGGCCCTGATCCCGCCGGAGTCTGCGAGCACCGGCCGCCCCGTAGTCCGACTGGTGCAACCCAACGTGCCGCAGACCGAAAAGTGGGATCGCGAGAAAGCGCCGGGGCATTTCCAGCGCATGCTCGACCTCACCGCTGCCCCCGGCGAACCTGACCTAATAGTCTGGCCGGAAACGGCGGTCCCGGCCTGGCTCAATGACATCGACGGATTACTGCCGGTGATTTCGGACTCGGCGAAAGGCAGACCGCTGGTCTTTGGCATCAACCGCGCAGAACGTGGGCGCGTCTATAATTCGCTCGCCGTGCTCCACGATCAGGCCGGGATCACGGAGGTCTACGACAAGCATCACCTCGTCCCGTTCGGAGAGTTCATGCCCCTCGGCGATCTGCTGGGCCGGATCGGTATCCGCGGCATCGCGCAGCGGGACGGTTACGGGTTCACACCTGGTCCTGGGCCCCGCCTGATCGACCTGCCGGGCATCGGCGCGTCGCTGCCGCTGATCTGCTACGAGGGGGTCTTTCCGCGCAACATCAGCGCCGCCCCGGCGCGGCCCGAGCTGCTTCTGCTGATCACCAACGACGCGTGGTTTGGCACGATCTCCGGCCCTTATCAGCACCTCGCTCAGGCGCGGCTAAGGGCGGTGGAGCAGGGCCTGCCGATGGTGCGCGTCGCCAACACAGGGGTCTCTGCGCTGATTACACCCTCCGGGCGGCTGCGCGGACGGATCGACCTGGGTCAGCCGGGCCTCTCCGACGTTGCGCTGCCCGCCGCACTGCGTCCGACGCCCTACGCACGGATTGGGGACTGGCCGTTGATTCTGGCGCTGCTGGTGGCTCTTCTGTTGCTGATCCCCCTCAACCGACGCCCCATGTTCCGCCAGGGGCGTTGACGCCCGCGCCGGTAATCTCTACCCGATATAGCACGACATCCCAACGGCTTCCTGACGGGGTGGTTAATCATCTATCGGAGCACTTCCCATGACCCGCCAGAACTATATCTTCACCTCGGAATCCGTCTCCGAAGGTCATCCCGACAAGGTTTGTGACCAGATTTCCGACGCGATCCTCGACGCATTCCTGACCGAGGAGCCGCAAGCGCGGGTCGCCTGCGAGACCTTTGCCACCACCAACCGCGTGGTCATCGGCGGTGAGGTCGGTCTGTCGGATCAGGCTCGGCTGACCGAATATATGGGACGCGTCGACGACATCGCCCGCGCCTGCATCAAGGGCATCGGCTACGAACAGGAGAAGTTTCACCACGAGACGGTCGAGATCACCAACCTGCTGCACGAGCAATCCGCTCATATCGCGCAGGGCGTCGATGCGGCGGTGGACAAGGAAGAGGGCGCCGGCGATCAGGGGATCATGTTCGGCTACGCCACGACCGAAACCGATGATCTGATGCCCGCCCCGATCTCCTTCGCGCACCGGATTCTGCGCCGGCTGGCCGAAGTGCGCAAGGACGGGACCGAGCCGACCCTGGGCCCGGACGCGAAATCCCAGGTCTCCCTTCGCTACGAAAACGGCAAGCCGGTGGAGGTCACGCAACTTGTCCTCTCCACCCAGCATTCGGACGACAACCAGACCTCGGGCGACATCCGCGCGCTGGTCGAACCCTATATCCGTGAGGTCTTTCCCACCGACTGGCTGACCGATGCGACGGAATGGTGGATCAATCCGACCGGCAAGTTCGTCATCGGCGGGCCGGGCGGCGACGCGGGCCTGACGGGGCGCAAGATCATCGTCGACACCTACGGTGGCGCGGCCCCACATGGCGGCGGCGCGTTCTCGGGCAAGGACCCGACCAAGGTGGACCGCTCCGCCGCCTATGCCGCGCGCTACCTCGCCAAGAACATCGTGGCCGCGGGCATGGCCGAAAAATGCACGATCCAGCTCTCCTACGCCATCGGGATCTCGCGCCCGCTGTCGATCTACGCTGATACCTACGGCACCGGTCAAGTGCACGAGGCCGAGATCGAGCGCGCCGTCGCCAAGGTCATGGACCTCACCCCTCGCGGCATCCGCGAGCACCTTGAGCTGAACAAGCCGATCTATCAGCGCACCGCGGCCTACGGCCACTTCGGGCGCAAACCGGAGGCGGACGGCGGTTTCAGCTGGGAGAAAACGGATTTGGTCGAGGCGCTGAAGAAGGCGGTTTAGGGGGTGGTGATTGGGGGTGCTGTTCTAGGACCAAAGTTACCGCGCTGAGGGTGGTACCCTTTACAACGGCAACATTCGTGAGGCTGTTGTGACCGACCCAAACCTGACGTTCTGGGCGTTCGCGGCAGAGGCCCGCTGTCCTGAATGAATTCAACGCCCGAACGCTGTCAAGATCGACACCAAAGCCTGTTCGGGCATTGTCTTTCCTGGGCAATGGAGTTCACGTCGCCCTGCAACCTGTCCAAGCACTTAAGTTGCTGCGGTTATCGGTGACCAGATCACAAACTCTCAAGGTATCTTGCCAATTATGCTTCTGGGTACCATATGTAGTCGCTGGATCCTTTAGGTGCCTACTTTTCAGGAATTATCTGTTTTCCGGCCACTCTGACCCATGAATTTTATTCGTTGGTCAAGCATTTCAGTGGTTTATGCCTTGCCCTGATTTTCTCTCGATTGAATCTCTGCTAGTTCGGCCCCATGAATATCATACTGATTACAACGGTTATCTCATCGCTCTTTCTGGTTATCGCCGCAGCCGAGCCGTTGGCGGCGCGATTGAGGCTGCCCTACAGCGTGATCTTGGCCGTTCTTGGTATGCTCATCGGCACAGCAGCGATCTTTTTTCTGCGCACTGAGATGACGGATGCACTGAACCCTGTTGCAGAGGCGATCCTCGGTCTGCCGATCCGTTCGAACGTATTCCTCTATGTTTTCCTGCCAACGCTCTTATTTCAGGCAACGCTGGGAATGAATTTGCGGCGCATGCTGGACGATTGGGTGCCTATTCTGGTGCTTGCTGTCGTGGCCGTCGTCGTAGCAACTTTGGGTGTGGGGTATTCGCTGGCGTGGGCAAGCACGCTGCCGCTTGCGGCCTGCCTGTTAATCGGGGCTATCGTATCAACAACAGACCCTTCAGCTGTTGTGTCTATTTTTCGCTCGATATCTGCACCGCGTCGGCTTGCGCGCATCATCGAAGGGGAGAGCCTTCTGAACGATGCCGCAGCGATTGCACTCTTTGGCCTATTCATAGGGTTTGTAATGCTCGGGATACCCGACCCGACCTTGGCGGAGGCATTGGGACAGTTTCCGCTGCTGATTGTCGGCGGCGTCATTGCAGGCTGGCTGGCAACGCGAATTTCAGTTTGGGTCATGGCAATTTTCGTACATTATGAACGCGCGCAAATTTCCGTTTCGGTGGCTCTGCCCTATCTTGTTTATATCGGTGCGGAACAGATTATTGGCGCATCGGGTGTGATTGCTGTTGTAACCGCTGGATTGACGTTAAACCTGACAGGGCCAAGACGTTTGCCCCCTCAAATTTGGGCGAACCTGAATGAGGTCTGGGTATTGTTGGCTCATTGGGCAGGAGCGTTAATTTTCATTCTGGCGGCATTGCTCATCCCGCGCCTTTTGGAGGAAGTGAGAGCCGAAGATTTTGTGCTCGTCGGCGTGGTAATTTGCGCGGCAGTCTTTGCACGGGCGCTGATTTTGTTCGGAGTGCTTCCGCTGCTGACTTTGCTCCGTCTGTCACCAGAAGTCGAACGCCCTTACCGTGTGGCGATTTTATGGGGTGGACTTCGAGGGGCGGTCACTCTTGCGCTGGCTTTGGCGGTCACCGAAAGCACCCTGGTCCCTATCGAGATAAAGCGTGTGGTCGGGATCTTGGCTACAGGGTTCACTCTGTTCACTCTCCTTGTTCAGGGGACCACATTGAGAACCGTGATAAGGTGGCTGGGGCTTGATCGACTTTCGCCGCTCGATGAAGCGCTGTCACGACAGGTCGTTGCGGTGGCTCTGCAGACCGTGCGCGAAGACGTCAAGCGGACCACCGAAAACTATGAACTGACGCGGGAAATTGTACGTTCCGAAGCCAAAAATTTCGGTGAAAGATTGGATCAAACAGTCCAGGCGGCTGAAGACGGCGCTGAAATTCTCGATCGGGACCGGATCACTTTGGGGCTGATCGCGTTGGCCGGCCATGAGCGCGATACCATCATCGTCCGAATGCGGGAACGGACGATTTCGCAACGGATGGCAGAACAAGTCTTGTCGGATGCTGACCGGCTTATCGAAGGCGCGAGATCCGACGGACGAAACGGATACCAGCGAGCGGCGCGTCGCAGCGTATCCTACGGAAAAGGGTTCAAGATTGGTGTCGCACTACAGCGTCGTCTGCGTTTGTCGGGGCCACTGGCCCGGATGACAGCCGACCGCTTTGAAATTCTACTTTCGCAACGGCTGATCCTGCGTGACCTTGATGCATTTATTGACGGTCGAATCCGCCGGATCCATGGGCGTCGGGTGGCTGATTTGCTGCACGAATTGCTCGCGCGTCGGGTAGAAGCAATGGAGACCGCATTAGAGGGCCTCCGATTGCAATATCCAGGTTACGCTGAAAAACTCGAACGTCGCTTCATCCGGCGCACGGCGCTTCGCCTTGAGGAACGTGAATATACTATTATGCGGGAGGACGGATTGATCGGCGCAGAAGTTTATACCTCCCTTATGCAAACCTTGAATGTTCAACGTGCTGCGACTGAAAGACGCCCTAAGCTCGACATCGCTATTCAACGGTTAGAACTTGTTCAGCGTTTCCCCTTGTTTGTCGGGATGGACGACGCCGCGCTCAACAAGTTGGGGCGTGCGCTCAAAACAGTTCACGTTAACTCCGGTGAAGTTATCATTGCCAAAGACGGTCCTGCCGAGAGCGTCTATTTCATAGCGTCTGGTGCGGTCGAGTTGGAAAGCGCCGGACAGACTTGGCGACGCGGTGGAGGCGAGATGTTCGGCCAAATGGCGATTTTGACGAAGAAAGCGGTTCGTACACAGGTGCGCGCTATTGCTCCGTCAACACTACTTGTACTCGACGCCGAACGTTTCCGTCGCTTACTTGCACGTAGCCCTGCGATACAACAAGCTATTCGCGCCAGCGCAAATGAGCGCGGCTTGGATCCAGACGTCCTCATGTTTGATGAGAAAACCGCACCTCAAGGGCTGTGAGCAAAAGTCGGTATTGCGACTTTGGCAAACTGGCTTGCTGAACCGCGCCGGGTTTGCCGTAGGCTGATTGCGGTTGGTTACGCGGCTGTGTCTCCAGTTTCCAGAGCCGCGTAGAAGTTGGCTTCCGCTTCGGTTGGCCCCGCAGAAAATTCAGCGCCTGAACGGCTCGATCTTATCCGCCGAAAGCGCATAGCCGATGTCCGCCAGTTGCGTGCTGGTCGATGCCGTTCCGAACATTTCCGCCAACAAGCCTGAACTCTCATAAGGCGTTCCTGTCGTCACGAAAACCAGCTGGTTCGCGGGTGACGGCGAATTGCAGGAACAAGCGCCTATTAAATGTCGTGGGCCCGTTCATTTCATTCCCAGACATAGACCTCTATCTCATCCGCGGTCACCTCGTAGCCGATTTCAGCCAGATTGGTGCGGATCGGATTCACCCGGATCGCCCCTGTCACCCAAATCGCCTCGAACATCGACTCGGCGGGCCAGGGTCGTGCTGACGTCACAAAAACCAATTGGTTCGGCGGCGGCGGCGGAACGTGGATGCAGGCCCCTACATAGGGGGTCAGAATGAACTCGGTCACGCCACTGCCGCCAGTTTCGAGGGGCAGCATGTAACCCGGCATCTTTATTGTGACGCCGTTCAGGTCCTCGACGAACTTGAAAGCGTTCTTGTCGAAATTCGGCAACCAAGTGTCATTCTGCTCGTCGTAATCGCCTTCGCCGACGATTTCGGAATAGGGGACGCCCGTCGGGATAAGATCATCCCAGGTGATTTCCCGAACCGAAGCTGCAAGGGCCGGGTGCCGTGGATATAAGAGCGATGCACTTGCAAGGCCAAGCAAGGCTGCACGGCGGGATGTACGCATGTGAACTCCTTTTTCAGCGTCTGACGGTCATGCCATCCGACAATGAGAGCCGGTAGGCGCGAAGCGCCGGGAACAGGCTGGTGAGGGCGGCGGCGAGAATGACGCCGATCACAACAATTCCCTCCCGCGAGGACAGTGGCTCTATCGGCAAGTATAGACCGAATGCGGTATCGACGTAAGGTCGCAGCGCCCACAAGCCTGTGTAGAGCAAGGCGATCCCCAGCAGAACGGCGATCAGCGCCATCAGCACCGCCTCCAGCATCAGGAGGCCCATGATCGTCAGCGGTCGCGCGCCGACCGCACGCAAGATCGCCATTTCCCGACGTCGTTCATTCAGGCCGGAAAATATCATTGCGGCCATGCCCAGAAGCGCCGTTGCCACAACCATCGCCGAAACGCCGATCAGCGCCGTTTCGGCAATGCCGACGATGCCCCACAGCTCCTGCAAGGCCACGCCAGGCAGGACGGCCAGAAGGGGTTCTTCGGGATACTGGTTGATGCTGCGTTGCAAGGCAAAGATTTGGAGGCGGGATTTTACGCCGATCATGGCAGCTGTGATCGCACCGGGCGTCAGGTCCATCTGCCTGATTTCATCGGGCGACGTCATCTGACCGGGAATCTGCGCGCCGCCCTGCCAATCCACATGGATGGCCTCGATCGCTTCGAGGCTGACGACGACGGTGCGGTCGACCGGCGTGCCGGTCTTGGCGAGGATGCCCGTGACACGAAACGGCTGATTGTCATGATTGGCGAACGACGCAAGCCCATGCGCCACAACTAGCGGATCACCAATCGCATAGCCCAGCGATGCGGCCACATCCGCCCCGATCACCGCATCGAAGAGATCATTGAAGGCACGGCCTTCGGCAAACTCCAGCGATCGTCCGCCGCGATACTTGTAGCGCGCGAAATACTCGGCTGTCGTGCCCATGACGCGGAACTGCCGGTGCGAATCCCCCAGCGAGATCGGTACGATCCACTCTACTTCAGGTCGGGCGGCAATGTCCTGATAGCTTTCCCACGTGGCGTTGTTGGTCGCGTTGCCAATACGGAACACGGAATAGAGCAAGAGCTGCACGGAACCCGACCGGGCCCCCACGATCAGGTCGGTCTCTGAGATCGTGTCGCCGAAACTTGCTTTCGCCCCCGTGCGCACCTTTTCGACGCCCAGGAACAATGCGACCGACAAGGCGACCGCAAAGATCGTCAGGCCAACTGTCAGACGACGCGCGATCAGGCTGCGTAGAGCGAGGCGCAACAGGATCATGCGGCGCCCTCGCGCGTCAGTGTGGCGATGTCTTCCATTCGAACGCTGCGATCAAAGCGAGGGGCCAGCCGTTCGTCATGGCTGACCATCAACAACGTCGATCCGGCAGCCGAGCATTGCGCGAACAGCAGGTCGAGGAAATTCGCCTGCGATCCGGCGTCGAGCGCGGACGTGGGTTCGTCAGCAACGATGAGGGAAGGTGCGCCGATCAGGGCGCGCGCCACCGCCACGCGCTGCTGCTGGCCGACGCTGAGGCGGTCGGCCGTTGAGGAGGCCATCTTATCTCGTGCAAGGCCTAGCGCGTCGGTCAGGATAAGGGCGGCGTTCTGCGCATCCCCGACTCGGCCCCGTCGCTCAGGCGCGAAACGCAGCGGCAGCAGGATGTTATCCACGGCCGAGGCGTAAGGCAGCAGGTTGAATTGCTGGAACACGATTCCGATCGCCTCGGCCCGGAAGCGGTCCCGCGCGGCGGGGCGCATTGTCACCATCTCGGTTCCATCCACGCGGATCGAGCCGCGTGTCGGTGCATTGATACCGCAGATCAGTGACAGAAGGGTGGATTTACCCGAGCCGCTTTCACCAAGCAAAAGCACCCGCTCGCCCCGCCTGATGCGGAAACTGGACACGCCCAAGCCGAAGGCATCGCGTCCGCCCCAGTGAAATTGGACCTGATCTAGGGCCAGGGCGAATTGAGTATCCGTATCGCTCACCCGCGTCCCCCGGTCAGATCAGTCCCGACAGATCGAGAACGGGGGCGGCGCGCTTGACCTCGAAGCCTTGCGATCCTTTGCCTGAAACCATCTGCACCTCAACCTCCTGCGCATTCGGAAACACGTCGAAAAAGACGAAATCGATACCGTCAAGAGCGCTCGGATCAGCGCAATCCAGCAAATATTCCGCGTGGAATTCGGTATGTCCCGCGCCCTCTTTCTCTGCGTGATCGTCATGCGCATGGTCTTCGCCTTCGGCCTCATGTTCGTGCTCGGCATGCTTCTCAGCGTCATCGTGGTGCTCGTCGATCAGGCCCGCGTTTGACGAGACGACCGTGCAGCCAGCCGCATCCGGCAGGACAAAAAGCGCCAGCGGCTTTGACAGCTTCGCAATCGCCGCGTCAAGTTTCGCGAGGTCCTCGGCTGTTTCCGCCTCATACTCGAATCCAACGATATCAACGCCGGGAGCTTCAAGCTCCATAGCGACCTGCGTACCTTCGATGGCGATATTCAGTGCAGAGTGTCCGTGTTCGTGAGCGCCAAGCTCCCTCGTCTCCTGTCCGAGAAGCGAGGACGGCACCATGAGAGCGATCACCAAAGCTGTCTTGTTCATATTGTCATCTCCGTTCCAAGACTTCTGGATTAATGTGCTCACTGGGCAGACGTACGAAGGCTTCCCACGATGCTGAGCGCCGCGAAAATCAGGGCGGCGACACAAACTATGGAGGGTCCCGCCGGTGTGTCGAGGATATAGGCTGCGCGCAGTCCGACCAGGGCCGAGACACTGCCGATGCCTGCCGCCACCAAGGCCATGCCCTCGGGGGTGCGGCTGAGGGGTCTGGCCGCGGCGGCCGGGATGATCAGCAACGCGGCGATGAGCAAGACACCCACGACCTTGATCGCGACGGCAACGGTGATGGCGAGCGACAGCGTCAGGATCAGTTGTTCCCGTTTGGGTTCGAGGCCGCTGGCGTGGGCCAGATCCTCGTTCAGCGTCGCGGTCAGCAACGCCGACCACCGCCACGCGATTAGCGCCACGACAAGGGCCGCACCGCCCCAGATCACGGCCAGATCGGTGCGTGATACGGCCAGAATGTCGCCGAAGAGGTATGCCATCAGGTCAATCCGAATGCCGGACAGGAACGACACCGCAACCAGTCCGAAGGCAAGAGCGGAATGCGCAAGCACACCCAGAAGGGTGTCCATCGCGTAGCCCCGCCCAGTCAACAGGTTGACCGTCAGCGCCATCAGAAGTGCGATCACCAGGGCCCCCGCAAACACAGAAATCGAAAGGGCCAGCGACAGGGCGACGCCGAGGATCGCGGCATGGGCCGTCGCGTCACCAAAATAGGCCATGCGCCGCCAGACGACGAAGCAGCCCAGAGGGGCCGCCGCCAGCGCTACACCGATTCCGGCAAGGGTTGCCCGCATCATGAAATCATCCAGCATCATTCGGCGGCTTCCGTGTTCTCGTGTCTGTGATCGTGGTCATGCGTGTGATCGTGATCGTGACGATAGAGTGCCAGCGCGCCCATCGTTCCCGACCCGAACAGCGCGCGGTATTCCGGCGCCGACGCGACCACCTCTGGCGTACCTTCGCAGCAAACATGACCATTGAGGCAGATCACCCGATCCGACGCGCTCATCACCACGTGCAATTCGTGGCTGATCATCAGGACGGTGCAGCCTGTCTCGCGCCGCACCTTCTCTATCTGGCTATAGAAGGCTGCGGAGCCGGGTTGGTCCAGCCCCTGCGTCGCTTCATCAAGAAGGAGGAGGTGAGGCTTGTCGATCAGTGCGCGCGCCAGCAGTACGCGCTGGAACTGCCCGCCGGAAAGTCGCGACATCTGGGCAGCCGCAAGGTCTGGCACCCCCGCCTGTGCAAGTGCCTCGTCGATGGCTTCAGGCGCCACCCTAGTTGGCAAACGCAAGAACCGTGCGACTGTCATCGGTAGCGTCGGGTCGATATGCAGCCGCTGCGGAACGTATCCTACCCGCAGGTCGGACCGTTGCGTCACCCGCCCTTGGGACGGCTTTACAGCCCCGATGATAGATCGCAGAAGGCTGGTCTTGCCGGAACCATTCGGGCCCACGATCGTCACGATCTCGCCAGGCTCAATGCTAAGTGAAACCTGAGACAAGACCGTTTTAGCACCGTAGCTGATGCTCAGATTCTCGACCTTTACAAGACTCATGCGCGCACATCCTCGGCGGGTTTTTCCGCGCAGGTCGGACACACACCTTCGGCTTCGACCACAGTGCGCTCGATTCGAAAGCCGGTCGCGCGTGCGGCAGCGCCCAAGGCACCCCGCGCCGGGGTCGACTGTGCCTCGGCCACGGAGTCGCACATGCGGCAGATCATGAAGGCTGGAGCGTGGGTTTCTCCGGGGTGGGCGCAGGCGATAAAGGCGTTGAGTCGCTCGATCTTGTGCGCCAGGCCGTTGCTTACGAGGAAGTCGAGCGCGCGGTAAGCGACGGGCGGCTGAGACCCGAAGCCCTCATCGCGCAATCGGTCGAGAATGACATAAGCGCCGAGAGCACGATGCTCTTGCAGCAAAATTTCCAGGACTTTGCGACGCACCGGGGTGAAGCGAAGACCCTCCCTGTTGCATCGTACTTCGGCGGCCGAAAGCCCGTCCACGACGCATGAGGCATGGTCGTGGCGCGAGAAGCCTACCGGCGTAGTCGCGTCTTCCGGAGCAATGGGAGAGCCACTTGTCATGTTATCACGTTTCAATTAGAGCAGATGAAACGTTATAAGATCACATGGAGGACCAGATGTCCAGAACGCTCCTGTCTCTTTCCCTCGCCGCTGTCCTGACGGGAGGGGCCGCCCTCGCCGAGGCGCCGCGTGTGGCCACGGATATTGCGCCAGTTCATTCACTTGTCGCGCGCGTCATGGATGGCGTCGGGTCACCCGAGCTGATCGTTCAACGCGGGGCCAGTCCGCATGAATATTCGTTACGCCCCTCCGAGGCCGCCGCGTTACAGGAGGCTGATCTGGTTTTCTGGATCAGCCCTGACCTAACCCCATGGCTAGGGGATGCGATTGAGACCTTGGCGAGCAATGCTTCGGTAACCGGATTGCTCGAAGCCGACGGGACGATCCAGCTCGAGTTCAGGGAAAGTGCCCTGTTTGAAGCGCATGAGCACGCGGAGAGCGGCCACGACCACGGTGAACATGATCCCCATGCATGGTTGTCACCGCAGAACGCCGCGACTTGGCTCAATGTGATCGCAGGACAGCTTTCCGCTGCCGACCCGGAAAATGCCGGAGCCTACTTCGCAAATGCAGCCGCTGGGCGGACAGAAATTGACACGCTGTCCGCCGATGTCAGAGCCTTGCTGGAACCCGTGCGGGGCGGACGGTTCATCGTCTTCCACGACGCCTACCAATATTTCGAGTCTGCCTTTGAGTTGTTCGCCTCCGGGGCAATTTCGGTCAGCGATGCCTCCGATCCCAGCCCGGCCAGGCTCGCCGAAATTCGTAAGAGAATCGCGGACGAGGGTATCGACTGCGTGCTGGCAGAGCCGCAATTCAATGCAGGGCTTGTCGCCACAGTGCTGGATGGCACCGAAGCGAAAACAGGCGTTCTTGACCCGTTGGGGTCCGATCTTGAGTCCGGTCCGGCGCTCTATCCCCAGCTCATCCGCAATCTCGCATCAACCCTTGCGGAATGCCTGTGACACCGAACAAGGCACAAATGTCAGCGAGGAAGCGCCTTGGCCGGTAGGTGTCCGCAACTGATAGGCCTTGTCATCCTCTTGTGGGTGATGTGTCCCGGCAAGGAAGCCGAGGCACATCCCCATATCTTCGTCGACGCCCGAGCGGGGTTCCTGTTCGACGAGCGTGGTCACCTGAACGCTTTGAGGATTCGATGTCATCGGTGGGTTGTTGATCGTGATCCTCAGCTTCGGCATGTTGTTGCCCTACCTGCCATGACTTGTCATTTTTGCGTCAATATTGTTATGTCATAACATATCACGAATCATTTTGTATAGAGTTGACCCTGAATGACCGTTGCCGCTTTGACGACCGATACACGCTTGCCCGTCACCCTGCTGACCGGCTTTCTCGGCGCGGGAAAAACCACGCTTCTGAATTCGGTAATGCGCGCGGAAACTGGACCAAAGATTGCCGTCATCGTGAACGAGTTTGGCGAGGCTGGCCTGGATCACGATCTAATCGAATCCGTGGATGAAGAAATCATCCTGATGCAATCGGGCTGTCTGTGCTGCTCGGTTCGAGGCGATCTGACGCGCACGATGGCGGACCTGATCGAACGCAGACAAGCTGGGGACATCGCTTTCGAGCGCGTGGTAATCGAGACGACGGGCCTGGCCGATCCCGGCCCGATCCTGCAAACTCTGCTGGTCGATCCCTATCTTGCGCGCAACGTACGTATGGATGGCGTTGTGACAGTCGCCGATGCCGCCACGGGGCCTGATACGCTCGACAGGCAGTTCGAGGCCGTGTCACAGATCGCGATGGCGGATCTGCTGGTGCTCAGCAAGACAGATCTCGTCTCGTCAGCGACGGCAGAGACCTTCGAGAGGCGGCTCAGCGGGCTCAATCCGACGGCGCGAATCCTGCGTGCCGGTCAGAAAACCCCTTCGGACGGCGCCCTGTGGAACCTGAGCGGCCTGCGAAATACCGCGACACCGAAGCAAACTCTGGGCTGGCTTACCCCCGGTGACCCTGCTCCGGATCCGTTTGCCAATTTATCTGGTCTCGCTCCGGCCCGATCCACAACAGACGCGACATTTTCGCCGCATGATGCGCGAATAGGCTCGGCCTCCATCGTACTGGACGGTCCCATCCCCGGTGCCGACTTCGACCTCTGGCTCGATACGCTGATCGCACTGCGCGGACCGGACATCCTGCGCGTGAAAGGCGTCGTGTTCCTCGAAGGTATCGAGACGCCCTTCGTCTTTCACGGTGTTCAGCATGTGTTCGATCCGCCCGTGCCGGTGCGGGATTGGCCCGCCGGCGACCGACGCTCCCGCATCGTTGTGATTGCGCGCGACATGACCCGCCCCGAACTCGTGCGCAATCTCGACATGCTGCGCGCGGGGGTTCCTGGAACAACCGACACTCTTCGTTCCGAGGACCCTGCATGAAACATGAAAAATTGCCCGTAACCGTCCTTTCCGGCTTTCTCGGGGCCGGCAAAACCACCCTGCTGAACCGTGTCCTGAACAACCGCGACGGCCGGCGGGTTGCGGTCATCGTCAATGATATGTCCGAAGTCAACATCGACGCCGATCTCGTGCGTGCGGACACCGACCTCAGCCGAACTGAGGAGACGCTGGTGGAAATGTCCAACGGCTGTATCCGTTCCCCGGCTGGCGGCGGGCGGAGGCAGCGGCGTGAACCAGCAAACCCTGTTCGCTCCTGATGCGGCACTAAGCATCGTTGTGACCGACACGCCTGAACGTCCTGTCGACGCCGTGACTGCGCGCCTCATCTGCACCTATCGGGGCACGGGCACTCAATACGGTGTTTGGATGGATGGGGCTCAACCCCGCCGCGTAATCACGTCCCCGACCGGCGCATCCATCGCCCTGCGTGGACCCGAGGGGCCCGAGCGCCCCGCGTCCGGTCTGATGCACCGCTCGCCCCCTATCGAGAGTTCGGGCGAAACACGGCTGGTGCTGGTTCCCGATCCGATTTTCGACCCCGAGGAGGCTGCATGAAGCGCAACCTCGGCGCGACAACACTGAAACGTCGTTAAAAGACCGTCGATCCGATGGGCACATACGATGCGCTTCCGCCAGTCCTGCGCCGGTGGCTTGCCGAGGCTACGTTGCCTTGGTCTCCGACATCCTGCCGCCGTATCTGGCTTTCGGCACTGGCAAAGGGTGACGGCGAAGCGGCGGCAATCGCGCGCCTTGAGCGTGCGGAGCGCAAGACGCTCTCCCGCGATCGGTTCGCCCGATCCACCCTGTAAATATCTTATCAACACTGAAAGGAAAGAATATGAACAGTCTCGGACTATCTATTGCCTCGCTTGGCGTGCTTGCGGCAATGGCCACGCCCGCCTTTGCCGACGATGAAGCTGTTGCATGGCGTCTCATTGTCGCAGATCACACGTCACCAACAGTTTCAGTTATTGACCTGAATGAACCGGAGAACCGCTGGACCTTCGATCTTGCTGGACCGGCTAAGCTCTACTCGACGGCCGATGAGGCACTGGTCATCGCCGTCAAATCCGACAACGAACAAGTCGATTTTCTGCAAAGCGGATTGGCCGTTGAGAAACATGGCGGTCATGCAGATATCGAGGTGTCCGAGCCGAGCCATATCGGCACGATCGACGGCCCGCGCCCATTTCATGTGGTGAATGATAGCGGGTCGGTTGCCATCACCTTCGACAAGGGCGGTTACGCATCCGTTCTCGACGAGAGCGCGGTTCTGGAGGGCGACCTTACAGAGCAGACAATCCCGATGAACGTCGCACATCATCGTTTTGTGGCGGATATGGGCGGTTACTTCGTGAGTTCTGTCGCGTCCGAGGCACCCATGGACGAAGGCAAGGCCCCGCCTCGCATCGGTATCGGCAGTTTTGCGGCCGACGGCACCCCAATAGGCGAAATGCACACCTGCACCGATCTGCATGGCGAGACGTTTTCAGGCACCTTTCTGGTGGCTGGGTGCAAGGAGGGCGTTATCGCACATGACACGACGGGGGGGCCGGATGCCTTCACCATGCTGCCCTATCCCGCCGATTTCCCCGAAGACAAGACCGGTTTCCTGCTCGGTGCCAAAGCGATGCAAATTTTTCTGGGAGACTATGATGGAATCTCGGTTGTTATCCTAGATCCCACGACATCGCCCTATTTCACGCGTGTAGAGCTACCCTTCCGCGAGGTCGATTTCATCCTCGATCCAGTGAAGCCGCAAATGGCCTATATCCTGACTGAGGACGGATCGCTGCACCGGCTCAATATGTTATCGGCCGAGCAGAGTGCACAGATCACCCAGCCTTATTCGATGGACGGCCACTGGCGCGACCCGCGGCCGCGGGTGACCTTGGCGGATGACCGTCTAATCCTGACCGATCCGCTGGAGGCAACCTTGCGCGTCATCGGCACGGAAAACCTATCTGATATCGAAACCATCGCAGTCGAAGGCATTCCGTACAACGTGATTGCGGTGGGCGGCAGCGGCCTCACACACTGACGGTCAGGCCGGCGCGCGACTCTCCGCGGGCGCGTGCCGGCAGCTGCCGATGTGTCGTTCCAATGGGAATGCGGCGCAGCACCGTGACCTGCTCCCCTGAGAGTCCGCCTTTATGAGTTAGCTCTGTTCAGGTTTTGATCTTTCTTTGACCGTTTAGCATATTCCACCGGTGTCAAGCCAGAGAGGCTGGAATGAGGGCGGTGGTGATTTGAATCATCGCGCCACGCCGCCGCCAAATTGCGGGCATGGCGAAGGCTGTCAAATAGCTGCTCGTTCAAACATTCGTCCACTGCCCGGCAGTGCATGTTTACATGCATGAGAGGGGCGCATACGTCCATTGAAGCTTTCGACGAAGTCGTTCTGCATCGGCTTGTGTGGGGCGATGGAATGCCACTCGACTTTGCGATCTTTCTGCCACTTCAGGATCGCGTTGCTGGTCAGGTCGGTGCCGTTATCGTTGACCACCATGCAAGGGTAGCCCCGCGTCTCTGCAATCCGGTCCAGTTCACGGGCAACGCGGGCTCCTGAGAGCGACGTGTCGACCACAGCAGCCAAACATTCCCGGCTGAAGTCGTCGATCACGTTCAAGAGGCGGAATTGGCGACCGCAGGATAGTCTGTCAGACACGAAGTCCAGGCTCTACCGCTGGTTTGGTCCCTGCGGGACCGCCACTTAATGGGATGGATGTCTCTCCCGCCATCGGCAACGCTTCGGGTGTGACGCAGCAGAATGGAGAGAGACATGACAGTCGCATTTATTGGAATTGACTTGGCCAAGAACGTGTTCCAGTTGCACGGCGCAAATAATGACGGACAGGCCGTATTGAAGCGCCGCATCCGCCGGGATTTGACAGCTACTGGCAGAGATTGCTGAGCTGGAGCCCTGCATCATTGGCGTCGAGGCCTGCACTGGCGCGTTTCACTGGCAAAGGCAGTTCAAGGCACTTGGCCACACGGTCAAGGTGATCGCGCCGCAGTTTGTGAAGCCCTTCGTCAAGCATCAGAAGAACGATCAGAATGATGCTGAGGCCATTTGCACCGCCTTGATGCTGGCGAACATGAAGGTCGTGCCAACCAAGTCAGAAGAACAACAAGACATTCAGGCGCTGCATCGGGCGCGACGCCGCCTCCTCAATCACAGGACGGCACTGGTGAGCCAGATGCGCGGCCTGCTGTTGGACCGCGGCATACCGATCGCCTTATCAAGCGGGCGTGCGCGGCGCGCTATCCCAGAGATCCTCAAAGACCGGACGAACGGACTGACTGCAATGAGCCGGGAGGTTATTGGCGATCTGTTCGACTTCATGGACCAGATCGACGCGCGCATCACGGTCTTTGATCGCCGGATCGACGCGGTCTTCAAGTCCAACGAGGATTGCCGCCGGATCGCACGCATCTGCGGTGTCGGCCCGAAGACTGCAACGGCTGTTGTTGCCGCAGTGGGCGATGGTCGGGAGTTCAAGAACGGCCGGCATCTGGCGGCGTGGATGGAGCTGGTTCCCCGACAGCATTCCAGTGGCGACAAGAGGCTGCTCATGGGGATCAGCAAGCGCGGAGACAGGCATCTGCGAACGCTGCTGGTTCACGGCGCCAGATCCGTGGTCCGGTGGCTCAGCGCAAGACCGACCCCTTCAGTCAATGGGTCAACAACCTCCGCGAACGACGTGGCATGAACCGCGCCATCGTCGCCGTGGCCAACAAGAATGCCCGGATCATCTGGATCGTGCTCAACAAAAACAAGGAGTTCCGCGCCCCCGTTTAAGCGCGCAACAAGGATTGCAAGAAGATCAAAGAAATGAACCGACCGGCAAACTCCCGTGTGTGAGGAACCTGGCTTTTATATTGGCCCTATGAAGCCGACCACTTGTTGAGGCTCACCACGCGGAATTCCCATTTGGGCGCACCATCAACCGGTGACGCCGGATAGATGTTTGCAACCTGGGACTTGGCGGCGGAACAGATCAGAGAAAATCTTGCAATGGGAGAGACATCCATAGATTTAAAAGGACGCCGTGCTCATACCATGCTCACGGCACAGCTCAGCCACTGGCACGCCGCCTTCAGCTTGGCGCAGGATCGCAAGGATCTGGGGTTCGCTATATCTGGTCATCTTCATCTGAATCTCCTCATGCATCTTGCTGAGAAAATTCTACGTCCGCAGCCCCTTAGTTTTGGGGAGGATTACCCCCTGCCTTTCGTCGCGTGTGGCTAGAGATCGGCACTGTGGGGAAAATCAGGTTCAATGGAAATCCCGGCTCGGGAACAATTTCTTCGCCTGATCGCGGGGATGCCGTGCGCCTGCGCGAATGCTGCCGCCGGGAGGGCGGCGTGTCTCGTCCGCACGGCCGTCGTTTGTCGCGAACGGTGCGCCGTGGCCGAGGGTTGAGAGCAGGGGCGAGACATCTTCAACATGTTCGGCAATCAGGTGGACCACTTGCCCTTCACGCTGAATCTGACCCGTCACGCGCAAGAGGCGACCTGCAATGACCTCCTTGCGGAAAGTCTCGTAGATCTTGGTCCAGACCACCACATTGGCGGTGCCGGTTTCGTCCTCCAGGGTCAGGAACACCACACCCGAGGCGGTGCCAGGGCGCTGGCGGGTGATGACGAGGCCGGTCACGGTGATCCGCCCGGCAGTCTGCGCCACGCACTCATGGGCCATGCTGTCGGGCAGGCGGGGGCGGAGCAGTTCCAGCGGGTGGGCGCGCAAGCTGAGGCGCAGGGAGAGGTAGTCTTCGACGACCTGCTGCCCGAGCGTCATATCGGGGAGCGCGACCTCGGGCTCTGTTGTGCCCTCGCCATCGGTGCCGAACAGCGGCAGCGGCTTTGGTGCGCGCAACGCGCGGGCGGCCCAGAGAGCGGCGCGGCGGTTGAGGCCGATCTGCGCGAAGGCATCCCCCTCGGCCAGCCGCTCCAGCGCCCTGGGTGGCACACCGGCCCGACGCCACAGGCTTTCCACATCGGGATATCCGTTGCCGCGCGCGGCTTTGATCCAAGCGGCATCTTCCTCGCGCATGCCCTTGATCTGGCGAAACCCCAGCCGTAGCGCAAGCGCGCCGTCGCTGCGCGGTTCCAGCGTGCAATCCCAGGCCGAGTGATTGACCGAGACGGGGCGAATCTCGATGCCATGCTCGCGCGCATCACGCACCAGTTGCGCGGGCGCATAGAACCCCATCGGCTGGCTGTTCAAGAGCGCACAGGTAAAGACCGCCGGGTGATGGCATTTGAGCCAGGCCGAGACATAGACCAGCCGCGCGAAGCTGGCGGCGTGGCTTTCCGGAAAACCATAACTGCCAAATCCTTCGATCTGGGCAAAACAGCGCTCGGCGAAATCCGCCCCGTGGCCGCGCGCCAGCATGCCCGACACGAACCGCTCGCGGAAGGCACCGATGGTTCCCATGCGCTTGAAGGTGGCGAGGCTGCGGCGCAGGCGGTCGGCCTCGGCGGGGGAAAACCCGGCGGCGACCACGGCGATCTGCATCGCCTGCTCCTGAAACAGCGGCACGCCATAGGTTCGGCCCAACACATCCATCAACGCGGGGCCCAGATCCTCGACCGCCTCCTTGCCCTGGCGGCGATTGATGAAGGGATGCACCATGCCGCCCTGGATCGGACCGGGGCGCACGATGGCCACCTCGCAGACCAAATCGTAGAATTTGCGCGGTCGCATGCGCGGCAGAAAGTTGAGTTGCGCGCGGCTTTCGACCTGAAACACCCCGATGGCGTCTGCGCGGCAGAGCATGTCGTAAACCGCCGCATCCTCGGGCGGCACATTGGCCAGCGTCAGATGCTGTTGGCGATGATCGGCCAGAAGCCCAAACGCCTTGCGGATGCAGGTCAGCATCCCGAGCGCCAGGATATCGACCTTCAACAGCCCGAGCGCGTTGATATCGTCCTTGTCCCATTCGATGATGGTGCGGTTTTCCATCGCCGCATTCTCGATCGGGCAAAGCTCATCGAGCCGGCCGTGCGTGATGACGAAACCGCCGACATGCTGGGACAGGTGACGGGGAAAGCCGATGATTTCGCCGATCAGCTTCGCCGCCAGCGCCACGCGGCTATCGGCGGGATCAATTCCGGCATCGCGCATCCTGTCCTCGTCGGGCGCGCTGGATGACCAGCCCCAAATCTGCCCCGACAGCCGCGCAATCACGTCCTGGCTGAGGCCCATCACCTTGCCGACCTCGCGAATGGCGGCGCGCGAACGGAAATGGATCACCGTCGCGGTCAGCCCGGCGCGCTCGCGGCCATAACGCGCGTAAATCCACTGGATCACCTCCTCGCAGCGCTCATGCTCGAAATCCACGTCGATATCGGGTGGCTCGCCGCGTTCCTTGCTGATGAACCGCTCGAAGATGAGGGTGATGGATTCGGGCGGCACCTCGGTCACTCCCAGAAGGTAGCAGACCACCGAATTGGCCGCCGAGCCGCGCCCCTGACAGAGGATGCCCTTCGAGCGCGCGAAGGCCACGATGTCATGCACCGTCAGGAAATAGGGCGCATAGCCCATCTCGTCGATCAGCCTCAGTTCCTTGTCGACCCGTGTGACGATCCTGGCGGGCGGCCCCTTGGGATAGCGCCAGTGCAGCCCCTCGCGTGACAGCCGTTCCAACCGGGTCTGCGCGGGTTCGTCGTCCTGCGCCTCATCCGGGTATTGATAGCGCAGGTCATCAAGGCGAAAGGCGCAGGCATCGGCGATCTCCAGCGTGCGGCGAATGGCGGCGGGATGGCGGTGGAACATGCGGGCCATGTCGGCGGGCGCTTTCAGCCGCCGCTCGCCATTGGTCAGGCGCTGCGTGCCGATATTGTCGATGGTGCAGCCCACGCGCAGGCAGGTCAGCACATCGGTCAGCGGACGGCGCGCGGCACGGTGCATCAGCACATCGCCCACCGCCATCATGGGCAGGCCGGTGCTGTCGGCCAGCCGCGCCAAATGGGCGAGCCTTGCTGGGTCGCGCCCGTCATAGCGCGGGGCGGCACCGAGAAAGCAGCGCCCCGGAAAGGCGCGGGCCATGGTGCGCAGATCGCCCGCCCCCTCTTTCGACCCCTCCAGCGGGTCTGGCGGCAGGGCGATCAGCACCATGCCCCGACCCCACTCAAGCAGATCGGCGCGCGTCAGGTGGCACGCGCCCTTTTCGGCGCGCCGCTTGCCGAGCGACAAGAGCCGTGTCAGCCGCGACCAGGCGGTGACATCCATGGGCAGGGCCAGCCATTCCACGTCGCTGTCGCTCAGGTTGAGCCGCGCACCGGGAATGAGCTTCGGCAGCGGCCTGTCGGCGGGGATGAGTGGACCATCCTCGCGCAGGCGCAGGGCTTGCCGGCTGGAATGATCCGTCACCTGCCGGGACCGCACGGCCGGGCCTTCCGGAGCCGCACCGCTGGCCTGTGCCTCCTCGCGCAACCGTTCCAGTTCCTTCAGCGCCGAGAAGGCCCGCACAACGCCCGCGACTGAATTGCGATCGGTGATGGCGATGGCGGCAAGGCCCAGCTCGGCGGCGCGCGTCACAAGTTCCTCGGGATGCGAGGCGCCGCGCAGGAAGGTGAAATTGCTGGTCACGCACAGTTCGGCATAGGCAGTCACGCGAATTCCCCCTGTGCGAACCAGTGCTGCGCGGCCCATGTGGCGGCCTGCGGGGTGTGGAACAGCCACAGGCGCGGCCCCTCGCGCGTCTCGATGCGCCAGTAATCGCGCAGGCCCGAGCGCCAGGCGGGATCGTCAAACCACCATTCCGGCGCGATCCGCTCGGGCCCGGTGGCGCGCAGGGTGGTGAATCTCATGCGCCGCCAGCGAAACATCGCGGGTGGATGGCCGGGCCGGCTGCCGCCCCGTGGCATCACCGGCTCGGGCGGAAAGAGCGTGATCGGCCGCTCCGGGCCGCAATGGGGTGGGAGGGCCTCGGGGGCGCTATGGGCGGCGGGGACGATGATGAAGCTGCGCTCGGGGATGTCGCTTTGGGCGGGCAGCAGCCGCAGCACCCGCTCGAACCCCAGCCGATTGCCGAGCGTCGAGAAGAGATCGGCCAAGGCGTCCTCCTGGCGTAGGGGGCGGCCCCGGCCGATCTGCTCGGGCGCCAGACGTTCGGTCACATGCGCCGCCAGGCGCATCGCCTCGATCCCGAACCCGGAATCGACCTCATCGACGCCCTTGGCAAAGAGCGCCTTGATGCGGCTCGCATCCCGCATCGGCCGCGCAAGACCGATCTCGACCTGTGCCGTCTCATGATCCACCCGGTGCAACTCCAGCCGCAGACGCCGCGCGCCGCGCTGATGCTGTGCGAGCATGGCGCAAAGCCGGTCCAGGAGCCGCGCCAGCCCTTCCATCACGTCCGCCTGCAAGCCGATGGGGTCGGGAAAGGTCATCCGCGCGCTGAAGCGCGGCAGGTCCGCCTCGGGCGAGAGCGGCTCGGGCTGATGCCCCAGCGCCTGGTCGAGCCGCAGCAGCAGACCGGCCCCGAACCGGCGTGCAAGTGGGGCGCGTGGCTGCGCCATCAAATCGGCAATGTGTGTCAACCCCATGCGGGTGAGTGCCTGTGCCGTTTCCCCGTCGATCCGCAAGGCCGATATGGGCAGAGCGCCGATGCCCTCCGCCAGTGCGCCTTCGGGTATGATGCCGCCGCCGTGGCGGGCCAGCGCATGGGCGGCACCGCAGGTCCCGGCAATGGCGCTGGCCGCACTCAGCCCGGCGCGGGCCAGGCGCGCGTGCAGATCGCCGCGCAGATCCGCCTCGCCGCCGAAAAGATGCGGCACGCCGGTGATGTCGGCCATCAGCCCGTCGGCACCGTCGCGCGCCACCATCGGCGAATAGCGCCCCGCCCACCGCCGCAGGGCGGCCAGCGCCGCCGCCTCGCGCCCCAGATCGGCGGGCCGGGTGATGAGGCCGGGGCAGATCGCGTGCGCATCGGCCAGCGCCATGCCGCGTTGCACCCCTTGCGAGTGGGCCGCCACGTTCAGACAGTGCACATGATCGGCGTTCCCTGACCGGTGGGTCAGGGCGAAAGGTCCCTCAACGGGACGTTTGCGCAGGCTGGTCTCGCTCGCCAGCCGCGCAAACCAGATGCAGAGCAGCCGTCTTGCCATTCCAATTTGTGGTCCAGAATCCTGTAGTTCCTCTTTTGTTCTTTTTAAGATCCCAGTGATGCAGAGTCGAGTCCCGGCCTTCTCCCGCCAGCGGCGCGCAGTGCCAGCGCGTCTCGGCCGCGTAGCTGCCCTGGCCCTCGCGGATCAGCATCAACCCGGTGGTCTGCCCCGCCTCCGCCGCCAGTTGCAGCCGCCGCCCGGCGATCAGCGACAGCGGTTTATCAGGTTCCGCGATCACCAGCGCGACACTGGGCGAACGCAGGCATTCCTCGACACTCCACAGCAGGTCAATCTCGCTGGCGGGCCGCAGGACATGCAGCCGCGTACCCACGTCCTCGGGCAGGCCGCGCAGCATCGGCAGATGCGGCGCATGGGCCGGCAGCGCCCAGATCAGCGGGCCCTCATACCGCGCCGCCTGCCAGAGCGCAAAGGCGCGTCGGCCCGGCCCTTCGGCCTCATGCACTCGCGCGGGGGCGAGGGTGAGTGGTGGGGCCTCATCCACCATCTTCACGCATGCCTTTGGTCACGATTCCGAGCATCCCATCCGGCAGCGGGCGCTGCAGCGTCAGCGCCACCTTTGCCGGCGCGGTCAGCCAGGTGCGCCAGTCCTCGAGCTTTGTGAGGATCACCGGCATCGCCTTGGAATGAACCGGGGCGACCTCGGCATTGGCTGGGCAGGTCAGCAACCCGAACAGCTCCGCCGTCACCTCGCCCTCCTTCAGCTTGCGCACCGAGGTCCACTCAACGCGCAGGCCCGCGAAGAAGCCGAGCGGCCGGTCCTCGCCCAGGGCGAACCAGACCGGCGAGTTGCGCGCAGCACCTGGGCGCTGGTTAAGTTCGGAAAAACTGGTGAACGGCACGAGAGAGCGGTGTTCCAGCCCGAGCCAGCGCCGCCAGTGCGGCGAGGCCACGTTGCGAAAGTTGGTGACACCCTTGTCGGTCTTTTTGCCTTCAAGGTATTTTGGCGGCGTGGGCATGCCCCATCGCGCATTGGCAAGCTGCCAGCTGCCTGCCGCACCGGCCCGGATGATCGTCGCGACATAGTCCGACCAGATCCCCGTCAGCGGCGGCAGGTTGCCAACCGCGTCCACCAACTCCTCGTCGCCTTGCAATACGTCATCGAAGAGGTGGCGCATCGCGTCCTGACTTTTGGTCTGCGAATAGAGATTGCACATCGGCGGGGCTTTCAGGGATCCGGGTCGATTGGGTGAGCCGGAACATTGCCAGAACATCCTGCGATTGAAAACCTCGGATGTTCGCTCCCGGATCTGGATGTGCCACAGAGATCGTGATACCAATTTTTGTGATTGATGCGAGGCAAGAGGTGGTTACCGCCTTGGTAATGAAGGTGTCGCCGCTGCGCCGCTCATCATGTGATGTAAAAAGTCGCCTTGACCGCTGTACTGAATTCATTCGTAGCTGGCAGAGCAGATTTCATTCGACGGAACTCCGCAGGCCGGTGGTTTCCGTGCCTTTGGAAAGTGAAAGTGGGCTTTGGATCATGGCGGATCCGGAGCATGGGGAAGGGGTTCCAGGTAGTTCCCTTTGCCCTGCAGTGGATTGTCTTCCCGAACGTATCTCCGGCGCGCGCGCGGCTGCCGCGCGTTTCCTCAAAATTCGGAGACCAATCATGGCCAAATCCGCTAAGCCAAAATTCGATGCCGCGGCATCGATCACAAGCGAACTCATCGACATCATCGACCGCGGGGTGCTGCCCTGACGCAAACCCTGGCGTGTCGGCGGCAGTTCACCGTCGAAGGTGTCATCACGCATTGGCAAACAGAAGGCGGTCACGGCGACAGCACGCAAGATCGCCGTTCTGTTCTACAATGCTTTGCGGCATGGCATGACCTATCAGGATCAGTTGGGGGGCGGCTTACGACGAACGACATCGGCCATGCAGGCTCAATACCTCAGCGGACTCACGCCCTACGAATACATCTGCAAAATCCGGACTTCAGAGCCAGAGCGATTCATCGTTGATCCGATCCACCAGATGCCGGGACTGAACACCTAGGCCCTTAGTTTTGGTGGGAATACCGACGCTAGAGATCGCATTGCGATTCCACCGCGAGCGAATTGGGCTCGTAGGAGTCGACCTCCCCCTGAAGTGTACGGATCATCTGGCTGCGTTGCTGGAGGTCCCGCAATTGGGGTTTCAGCAGCCAGTGCTAGGTGTGCTGGTCCAAAACCATTTCGCCCCGACAGTTCACTGGCCGAACTCACGGTCTGCAATCGTTGACCTTTTCACACGGTGTCGCAAGCTGTGGCAGGTAAATTTGCAAACAAATGGCAAATCGGGAATCGGGCTGACAGCAAATGTCCCCGAACAAGAAATTAATTGTCTGTCAGGGGAGGAGATAATGATGAAAGTAGTGAGACAAATATTTAGTATACCGGGGGCCGCCCGGTCAGCCTTCGGGGCTGCAATCGTGGCGGTTGGTGTGATGACTGCCGCCTCCGCCACGGCCCAAACCGTCACGATCGGGACAACAGCACAAGGTTCTCTCGGGGCGGCGCTCGGCGCGGCATTGGCCAAGGTGATGGACGGGCGCGGTATGACATTGCGTGCAGTACCGATGGGCGGACCAGAGGTCACGATCCCGTTGCTAAACAGTGGTGAGATCCAATTTTCTCTGGTCAGCGCCGATTTGGCCAGTCTGGCGGCTTCGGGACGAACCGTGTTCGAGGGCAACCCCCAACCCAATATCCGTCTGGTCGGACATCTTGTGTCGTTTGAAGCGGGCTGGTTCGTGCGAGCGGATTCCGACATCATGACGATGGCTGATCTGAAAGGAAAACGCGTATCATGGGGCATTACCCAGCAGCGTATTCTGGAATATTGGGGCCGCGCGCAGCTAGCAACGGCAGACCTGGGTGAAGACGATATCGTACCGGTCCATGCCACGGCAGCCCCAGCCGCAGTTCAGGATTTCATGGCAGGCCGGTCGGATGCGGTGGTCTTTACGGTTGGGTCGGGTCTGGTTTCGCAGGCGGATGCCGCAGTCGGCGGCGTCCGGTTTGTGCCCCTGCCTGATCGTGACGACCGGTTGGACATCATCACCAGTATCGTTCCGGGCACATTGATCCGCCAAGTTACGCCAAACAAGCGGCGCCCCGGTGTCGTAACCGAAACGCCAATAATGGGGTCGACGCTGGTCCTGCTGGCCAGCGCCGACACGGCGCCAGAAACGGTCGCTGCGGTTACAGAAGCACTGTATACCGCACGGGACGAATTCATCGCAATTCACCCCGCCTTCAACCGGATGGACCTGAAAACGCTGGCCGGAAAGGTTCCCGACTTGCCGGCACATGACGGTGCGGCCGGCTACTACAAAGCCAACGGCATCACCGGCGAGTAGGCCCGATGCTCTCGATAACACCGATAAAGAATGCCGTTGCGGTGTTGATCGTAGCAGGTGCCTTGGTGTGGGCCTTGGACGTTCTGCAGCTCTTGGCGCTGAGCGTTTACAAAGAACAGTATATGTCCTTTGCATTGGGCCTCACCCTTGCCATTATCTTTCTGCCAGCCGAAACAGAGCCCTGGACCGGGCGAACCTTCGGCTGGTGGTTTGGTATTGTCGCCGCAACTGCGGGGTTCGTGACCTGCGGATACCTTGCGGTGATGTATCCTGTTTTATTGCCGACAATGATCATCAAACCGATGCCTGCAATCATCTGCGGCGCGATCCTGATTCCGCTGCTGGTCGAGGCGCTGCGGCGGGTCGCCGGACTGACGCTTTGTCTGATGCTAGTGGCGTTCTTGATCGTCGGGCTGCTTGCTCATTACCTGCCCGGCCACCTGGAAGGACGCCAGGTGCGGCCCGGTCGGCTTCTCAGCTATCTGACCATTGATCCCAATGGGATCCTTGGCCTGCCTTTGCTGGTGACATCCACAATCGTCGTGTCGTTTGTTCTGTTCGGCAACATCCTAAATGTTGCGGGGGGTGGTGCGTTCTTCACCGATCTGTCACTGGCTGCAATGGGCCGGTTTCGCGGCGGCACCGCAAAGATTGCCATCGCCGCGTCAGCGCTGTTTGGGTCGGTGTCGGGCAGCGCAGTTGCCAATGTTGCATCAACTGGGGTGATCACCATCCCGATGATGAAAAAATCCGGCTATTCCCCATCTGACGCCTCGGCAATTGAAGCGTCAGCCTCGACCGGGGGGCAATTATTGCCGCCGGTGATGGGCGCCGTCGCCTTTCTGATGGCCGAGTTCCTGAATGTGCCCTATGCCGAAGTCGCACTGGCCGCGCTGATCCCTGGTTTGCTCTATTATACCTGCCTGTTCATTCAGGCCGATCTATTGGCCGCACGCAAAGGAATCAGCGCGCTGAAACGTGCCGACCTGCCGCGTGCCATGACAGTATTGGGCAAGGGCGGTCATTACATTATTCCATTTGCCGTACTTATCACGGGTCTGTTCAAATACAATCTGGAAGCCGAACGCGCCGTGGCCTATGCCACTGCCGTAACGCTGTTTCTCGGTTTTTTGCGCAGCTACGGGCCGACCCGGTTGACCCTGCGCGGAGTGTTTCACGCAGTGGTGAGCGGGGGCAGAACCGTTGCCGACATCATCATCATTGGCGCCTGTGCCGGAGCGATCATAGGCGTTCTCAATATCACTGCGGTGTCCTTTGGCCTTACGTTGCAACTGGTCAGCATTGGCGAAAGCAGCTTGTTCCTGTTGCTGATCACAGCCGCCATTCTGTCGATCATCATGGGTATGGGCCTTCCGACACTGGGGGTTTACCTGTTGCTGGCAACCTTGACCGCGCCGTCACTGGTTGAACTGGGGCTTACCCCAATCAGCGCGCATATGTTCATCTTTTTCTTTGGTATGATGTCGCTGATCACGCCACCAATTGCGGTCGCTGCGTTTGCAGCGGCCAATATCGGCGGTGCCCCCCCGATGAAAGTGGGCTGGAAGGCGGTGCAGTTTTCATGGCCCGCCTTCGTTCTGCCGTTTCTGTTTGTCTATTCACCGTCCTTGCTGATGATAGGCGACCCGTGGCGCATTGTCGTTGCCGTTGCGACAGCGGTTCTTGGGGTCGCGCTGATCAGCTCCGGGCTGGTTGGTTACGCATCGCGCCGCCTTTTGGGGTGGGAACGCTGGGTCGCGGTTCTGGCCGGGGCCTGTTTCCTTTTGCCCGATGACGCCACAACCTATGGGATTTGGATCAATCTGGCAGGTCTGCCGTTGTTGGCGATTATTGCTCTCAGGCTGATGCTTGTGCGCGAAATCCCCGGCTTGGCCACAGAGGACAACATCGTAAACGCAACATAAATAGGGATATGTCATGGGCGATGCCACGAAACCGAACTTTATTGTTTTCCTGACCGACCAGCAGCGTTGGGATCATCTGGGGTGTTATGGCAATGAGGTGCTGAAAACCCCCAACATCGACGCCTTGGCCGACCAAGGCACGCGATTTGACAAGTTCTACGTCTCGTCTCCGCTATGCCAGCCCAACCGGGCGACACTGATGACCGGGCGCACCCCGATGGTACACGGGGTACGCACCAACGGCATCGCGCTGGACCGCGACGCGGTGACCTTTGTTGACCTGTTGCGCGCTGCCGGCTGGCGCACCGCTCTGTTCGGAAAATCGCATCTGCAAAACGTCACTGGCCGTCCCCCCGGCCCGCGCCCGCCCGCAAACCCTGATCGCAGAGCGCCCCCGGCCGAGTTGCAAGAGGCCATGCGCCGCCGCCGAAATGGCCCGGATTACGACGCCGAGGTAAACCCCAAGTGGCATGAGGATCCGCATCGTGCCGTACCCAAGATGCCCTACTACGGCTATGACACCGTGCGGCTTGCTGCGTCCCACTCTGACCGGGTGCAGGGCGATTATACCAGTTGGTTCAACGCCCGGCACCCCGACCCGGATTCGTTGCGCGGCAAGGCAAATGCGATACCTGACGACACTATCAGCGTAGTTCAGTCATGGCGCACCTCTATACCGGAAGAGCTATATCCAACGGCTTATGTTGCCAATGAAACCATCAACTATCTGAAATACCATCAGGAAAGTGCTGAAGGGCGGCCCTTTTTCGTGACCTGCTCGTTCCCAGACCCGCACCACCCGTTCACACCTCCCGGCAAATATTGGGACATGTATAATCCTGACGATATTCCGGTTCCCGTTTCGCACCACAAACCGATGACCATTGATGACATGCCGCCAGGCCTGTGGTTCGCCTATGAAAAAGGAGCCGCTGAACCTGATGCTCAATGGCCCGTGCCCGTCAGTGCGCGCCACGCTCAAGAAGCGATTGCATTGAATTACGGAATGATCAGCATGGTCGATGATGCAGTTGGTCGGGTGCTTGAGTCGCTGACGCCCGAAGTGCGGGCCAACACGGTGATCATCTTTACGTCGGACCATGGCGACTACATGGGTGATCACGGGGTCATTCTTAAGCTTGGTCTGCATTTTCAAGGCGTTGTCCGCGTACCTTTTGTCTGGCAGGATCCCGAGGGTACCAAAGGCGAGGTTCGTCAGGATCTGGGTGGAACTATTGATATCGGAGCAACCGTTCTGGCGCGCGCCGGTTTGCAGACCTATTTCGGCAACCAAGGCCACGATTTGTTCGATGCAAACCTCGCACCGCGTAAAGGCATCCTGATCGACGACCATGGGATGGCGGTTTTCAAAGACCCTGAAGCTAAGGCAGGGCTGATGAGCTATATCACCGACAAATGGCGACTCTCGGTCTGGGAAGGCTCCGACTGGGGTGAGCTGTATAATCTTGCCGAAGACCCCGAAGAAATGACGAATCTGTGGAGCGACCCGGACCATGGCGCGATGCGACAGTCATTGTTGCATCGGCTATTGCGCGAAATGATTTCCCTTCGCGACCGGTCTCTTACACCCACGTCACTAGCCTGACAGTCCTTGAAAATGCCCCATTATCTACAAAAAATTACGACCTTTGTGATCGTCCAGCCTGGCTTGCGTCGAGACGGCCCTGATCACCTCCTCACGTAGACATTTCGGAAATTGAAAAATGAGCCAATTTTCCGGGTTCGCCGGAGCGAGGCTTATAAATGATCACCGAATTAAAGTCTGTTCGCGACGTTTGAAAAAGATGCCGACCCAACGTCACGCCCGGCTCCTTCTGGAGAGCGCTATCTGGAGCGATGATCGGTGGTGTCCCGAAACTGGTGGAAATTCTCTGGCGGCGTTCTCCGGGTATGGGGATTTGGGCCTGATCAGGCCGCGAGGTCAAGGCTGATCGGTGCGATGGGCTGATCCAGCGTTTCCCAACCGTCCACTTTCCGCATCTGGGTCTGGCCCGATGCTATCAGCTCCCAGAGCAGCGTCGGCACGGTTTCGGCGCAGGACAGCACGGTTTGGGTTTTGATGCGGCGGCGGAACGCCTCGTTCAGGCGCTCGATGGCGCTTGTCATGCGGGCTGATTTCCACTGCGGCGGGTCCAGCCGGGTGAAGGTGAACAGCCGGTCTCCAACCTCTTCCAGACTGTCCGCCACCGTGCGGCATTTCAACTGCCATCTGAGCAGGAACGCCTTGCGACGCTTGTCGACTTCAACCGCGTTTGCGGCATAGATCATGTCGCGGTATTCCTCGGCCAACTCGTCCTGCATGCGTTTCGAGGCGTGGCCGAGAAGGTTGCGATGCTTGTGGTTGCAGCGCTGGATCGGCAGTTTCTCGCCCCAAAGCGCGACCAGCGGCCTCAAGTCCGGGGCGGCGCACGCCAATGTTAAATTCCGGTGGCTTCAGGCCGCGCGCGTCGAGATCGCCGAGAAACTCGGCCCAGACAGCTTTACTTTCACCGCCCATATTCATTATTGAGAGCCGCACTTTCTACCCGTTGCTCTGCCCTGCTCTGCCCCCTGAAAACTGGATCGTTCGGAGATGGAGTTTTCCGCTAAGTTTCCCTGGCTGGAAGAGGAGCGGAATCGCATGAAAGC
>PAPR01000017.1 GCA_002709085.1 Pseudooceanicola sp.
GCAGGATCATCGTCGCACAGGTTGTAGATCGCACCGGGCGAGGGCCGCGCGATGGAGGCGGCGAGCACCCGCGCGATGTCCTCGACGTGGATGCGCGAGAAAACCTGACCGGGCTTGAGGATACGTCGCGCAGTGCCTGCGCGCACCTTGGCAAAGGGGCCACGACCGGGACCGTAGATCCCTGCAAGGCGAAAGATATGCAGCGGCAGGTCGGGGATCGCCTGCCATTCCGCCTCGGCGGCGACCCGCCATTTACCGCGCCGGGTTCCGGGGGTCAGCGGCGTGCTCTCATCCACCCAACTGCCCCCGTGATCGCCGTAGACGCCCGTGGTCGAAAGGTAGCCTACCCACGTCAGACGCGGCGCGGCGGCGGTGATCTCATCGCGCATGTGCCGCAGCATCGGGTCGCCCTCAGCATCGGGTCCGGCAGAGATCAACAGGTGCGTGGCCTCGGACAAGGGGCCGGCCAGATCGGCTGGCAGGACGTGCGGGACCACTCCAGCGGCGCGCAGACCGGGCGCCTTATCGCGATTGCGGGTTGTGCCGTGAACTGTCCAGCCCTGCGGGATCAGCAGGCGGGTCAGGGCGCGGGCGGAATAGCCGTGCCCGAGGGAAAGGAGTGTCGGTGCCATGTCTCTTTCATCATTCAGGGACGCGTGCGGGTCAAGCCCGTGAACAGCCTATCAAGCGCCACGCACAGGGTCTCAGCATTTTCCATACGCAGCCGTACAGGAAGGGTGAGAACCTTGTGCCGAAACGCCGCCGGCAGGCGCACGGCGTCTTTCTCGGTCGTCACCAGTTGCGCGCCTAGACGCGCGGCATCCATTTCGAGACGGCCCATCAGCGCCGGGGTCAGCGGCTGATGATCGCTGAGCGGTTCGGCATGCGCGAGGGTCGCGCCGAGGCGGCGCAGGGTGGCAAAGAACTTTTCGGGATGGCCAATGCCGGCGAAGGCGAGGATGGGCACAGACTCCCAGTCCATCCCGGTTTCGAGCGGCTCCAACGCTGCCGTGATCCGGGGTAGAGTAAGGTCCGTGTTCGCGTGGCTAAACTGTTGTTGTTTATCAGAAATTCCAATGGAAATCAGCAGGTCGGCGCGCGCGAGACCGACGCTGACCGGCTCCCGTAATGGTCCGGCAGGCAGGCAGCGCCGGTTGCCGAACCCCTTCGCGGCATCCACCGTCACGATGCTCAGATCCTTGGCGAGGGCGGGGTTCTGCAAACCGTCGTCCAGCACAATCGCCTCGGCCCCTGCCGCCACGGCCGCCCGCGCCCCGGAGAGCCGTTCACGCGCAACCCATGCTGGGGCAAAAGCGGCCAGCAGCAGCGGTTCATCTCCAACATCCGCAGGCGTATGTTTAAGCGGATCGACGGCGACCGGCCCGGTCAACCGCCCGCCATGCCCGCGTGAGACGACATGCGCCGCCACCCCGCGATCCGCCAGCATTTGCAGCAGCGCGATGACGGTCGGTGTCTTGCCGGTGCCGCCCGCGTTCAGGTTGCCGACGCAGATCACCGGGACGCCGACGCTTTGCGGTGGGGTTGCGGCCAACCGGCGCGCCGTAGCTCGGGCATAGAGCGCGCCCAGCGGGGTCAGCATGCGGGCGCGCCATCCGGGGCGGTCAGGGGGGCGATACCAGAACTCAGGGGCGTGCATGGGTTTTTGGCCTGCGGTCTAGGATTTCTTCGATGGTTTCCAGCACCTCGTCGGTGACTTCGGCCCCGACGGTCGCGACCTCCCAGGCCGCCTGCGCCATGGCGGCGGCCTGATCCGGGGCGTTCAGGCGCAGCACTGCACTGGCGAGCGTCGCGGCATCGCGCACGACCCTTGCCGCACCCGCGCGCGCGAACCGCGTGTAGGCCTGAACATACCGCCCGACGTTCGGCCCGTAAAGGATGGCCGAGCCGAGCGCCGCCGGCTCATAAGGATCGCGCCCGCCGTGCCCTGCGGTCAGCGATGAACCCATAAAGGTGACGGGGGCCAACCGGTACCACAGCCCCATCTCGCCATAGGTGTCCGCGATGAGAACCTGCGTGACCTCGTTCGGGTGGCCGCCCTCGGACCACCGCACATAGCGCAGGCCCTGGTCCGTCAGTGCCGCGATCATCGCCTCACCATCCTCTGGTTTGCGTGGCACGAGGATCAGCATCAGACGATGCGCCGCCCGGATCGCCTGCCGGTGCGCTTCGATTATGATCGGTAACTCGTCCGGTTGCACCATCGCGGCCAGCCAGATCGGACGCGTGGCGAGGTCTTCGGCCAGGTCGCTTCGTGTATCCTCATTGCAAGGCAGGGCCGCGCATCCTTCTTGCAACGGCCCGGTGACGTGGATTTTGTCCGGCATGGCCCCAATGCGGGCCAAACGGCGTCCCGCGTTGGCGGAATTGGCGAAAAGCGCCTCGAAGCCGTTCAGCGCCGTGCGTTCAGAGCGGCGATGCCAGGGCATTCGGCTGTCACTGAACCCGGCCTCGGTCGCATCGACGAGGATCAGCGGGATCCCCGCCTGACGCGCCGAGGTCAGCAGCACGGGACGCAGGTGGCCGGTGTGCCAGACCCCGACGTCGGGTCGCCAATGGTCGAAGAAGGCGCGGCAGTCCGCAGCGACTTCATCCGGCATGCGGTCGAGCAGCACGTAGTCGGGCAGGTTGTCCGGCACCACGCTGGCATCCGAGAGGGTCAGCAGCATGGTCAGGCCAGGGCGCACGGATTCCGCGCGCGCCGCCAGTTGCACCAGCGCCGGGATACGGTCGGGATCGGCGGCATGGGCCCAGATCAGCGGCCCCGGCGGGCGCGGCGGCAGCGTCCGATCCGCCCCCGTTCCCGCCCCGGCCCCCAGGCGCGTGGCGGTCGGCAAGCGTCAGGACTCCAGTTCTTCGGTCGCGGAGGCGGCGGTTTCCTCGTCGCGCAACCGATGGATATGCGCGATGAAGTAGCGCATATGCGCATTGTCTACGGTGCGCTGCGCCTCGGCCTTCCAGGCGTCGAACGCAGCGGCATAATTCGGAAATATTCCGACGATATGCAGGTCATCCACATCCTTGAAGGCGTTTTTCGTCGGGTCCACCAGTTCGCCACCAAAGACGAGGTGAAGGCGTTGTGTCATCGAAATCTCCTTGCGCAAAGCGTCATGTCGGGGTGGGCTGGTCCGTCGTCAGCCTGCGGAATTTGCTAAAGGGCGTCAAGCGGACGGACGTGAGCGCCGGTTAGCCGCGAAAGGCCTGCGAAACGAGGTCGGGCGAGGCCCCATCATGTGGTGCGTGGCGATGTGGAACGGGATCATGTTCGACCGGGTCCAGCTACATGCGCTCCGGACTGATCCGCCCCAATCTGGCCCAGTCCCGACAGGATCGCCCCGTGCAGTCCCGGACCGGCAGCGACCACCCCGTCGACCTGCGGATGGGGATTGTTAAAACAGAGCGGCGCGCCCCGTCGGGTCGTCGTGATCGCACCCGCTTCGCGCAGGATCAGATCGCCCGCCGCGATGTCCCATTCCCAACTGTCGCGCAGGGTCAGCATGGCGTCGAAGCGACCTTCGGCGACGAGGGAGAGGCGGTAGGCCAGCGAAGGGCGATAGTGTCGCGCGACCTCCGGCACCCCGCCGGGCCAGTGACGCACTTCGTAATTCGGCTTGGCGGCCAGCACCTTCGCGCCGGTCAGGGAGGAACAGTCCGACACCCGGATCGACTGTTCGTTCAGCGAGGCACCGCAGCCCTCGGCGGCGGCGTAGAGCTTGGCCTTGACCGGCAGGTAGACCACGGCGGCGATGATCCGGCCCGCCTCGGCGATGGCCAGCGAATGCGCCCAGGTGTCGGACCCTTCGATAAAGCTGCGCGTGCCGTCGATCGGGTCGATGATGAACACGCGCTCCCGGTCCAGCCGGTCGAGGGTGTCGGGTGTCTCTTCGCTCAGCCAGCCATAAGCGGGGCGTTCGCCGGTCAGGGTCTCGTGGAGCATCGCATCGACTGCCAGATCGGCCTCTGTCACCGGGCCCAGACCTTTGGGTTTGTCCCACTTCTTGGCGGTGGTCCCGGTGTAGGTCAGCGCCATGACCCCTGCCGCCTTGGCCGCCCGGATCAACAGGCGCAGGTCGTCGGCGGGGTCACTGCCCGGCAATGGACATATCCTCGATCAGGATTGACGGAACCACGTGGCTGAGGTGGGCGCGGGCGTCGTTGGCGGGAATGATCCGCGCCAGCATCTCGATCAGGTTGCCAGCGATCGTCGCCTCGGCCACCGGGTAGGCGATCTGGCCATTCTCGACCCAAAAGCCGGAGGCACCGCGCGAATAATCCCCGGTGTTGGGGTTGATGGTCGAACCGATCAGCGAGCTAACGAGAAACCCGGTGCCCATCTGCGCGATCAGGTCATCGCGGCTGGTGCTGCCCTGGGTCAGTTCGATGTTCCAGTTCGATGGCGAGGGCGGCGCCGCCAGCCCGCGTGCGGCATTGCCGGTTGACGCCATGCCCAGCTTGCGCCCGGTGGCGAGGTCCAGCGTCCAGCCGGTCAGCACGCCCGCGTCGATCAGGGCGCGACGACGGGTCGGCAACCCTTCGGCATCAAAGGGGCGCGATCCGGTGACGCGGGCGCGATGCGGGTCCTCGATCACCGACAGCGCACTCGGCAGGATCGCCTGCCCCATGCGGTCGCGCAGGAAGGACGCGCCGCGCGCGATGGCCGATCCGTTGATCGCCCCCAGAAGGTGCCCGATCAGGCTGCCGCTGATCCGCTCATCGAACAGCACCGGGTATCGCCCGGTGCGTGGCTGCACGGCACCCATGCGCGCCACGGCGCGTTCCCCGGCGCGGCTGCCGATCTCTGCCGGGCTGCGCAGATCGGATTGGTGCAGGCGCATGTCGCCGTCGCTGTCCCGCTCCATATCCGTGCCGCTGCCGGCGATGGCGGTGCAGTAGGTCTGCCGGTGCGTCCGGCTGTAGCCGCCCGAAAAACCGTTGGTCGCGGCAAGGTGTACCTGACTGCTGCCATAGGCGGCCCCGGCGGATTGCACCTGCGTCACGCCGGAAACCTCCAGCGCGGCGGCCTCGGCGGCAAGGGCGTCCTGCATCAGTGTGTCGGGCGCGGGCCCGTCGGAGGGATCGTAAAGGTCCAGCCCTTCGGCGGTGCGCAGTTCGGATAGCTGCTCTGCGCCGGCCAGCCCCACGGTCGGATCCTCCGGTGCCTCGCGGGCCATGGCGACCGCGCGCGCGGCCATCTCCGCCATCGCAGCGTCGCGCAAATCCGAGGAAGAGACGCAGGCCTGCCGCTGCCCGAGGATGACGCGCAGCCCGATTTCCGCGCCTTCGGAGCGCTCGGCCTCTTCCAGCTTTCCGGCGCGCACACCGATGGAGATCGAGGTGCCGTCGCGCGCCATCGCATCGGCCTGCTCGGCCCCGGCCTTGCGGGCGGCGTCCAACAAACGGCTGGTCAGATCGGAGAGGGATTGCGACATGAGACGTCCTTTCGGCAGTCCTATGGAGGTAGCGGCGAAAGGGCGACGACACAAGGGCAGGGTCCCTTATCAGGGTCGGGTTAGCGCGCTGTCGGCGCTGCGCAACGGTTGATCATGACGTGCGGGGGCGCTTGCTGATCGTGCCAAAGCCATGCCGTGCACGGACAGATCGGGCAAGCCCGGCGGGACGCCTGCCGACGTTGCGCTTCGGCGCCTGCGCCGGATGGGTAAGACGATGCTTCGCCGCGCAAGAGCCAAAGCAATGACAAACGGCCCGCGCCAAAAGTGCGGGCCGTCAAGGGTGACGCCTCAGCCGACCCCTAGCGCAACGGCAGGGCGTTGCCGTTGATCGTCACGGCGCCCTCTTGGGACAGTTCGATCTTGGCCGAGACATCGTCCGGCCCGCTTTCGATCTTGCCCAGCTGCTGAATCATTCCGGCGGTCATCATCGCCTGCGGGCCGGGGATCAGCCCCATCTGTCCCAGCTTGTTGATCAGCCCCATGACGCCGGTCAGGCGCAGATCGGCGGTGCCGGCAATCGCGGGCATCGCAGGGTTAAAGACGCTCACGGCCTCGTTGTCGATTGCGAAATCAGCGCTCGCGTCGATGGTGGCCCCGGCGGCCTTGAGCACGAAACTATCGATCGAAAGGCTGTCGACTTCGCCCGGATTGCCACCGGTCTTGCCAAGCTGGCTCATCGCCGCTTCGTCCGTCAGGTCGACGAACAGGCGGCCCTTCCCGCTGAGGTCGACTTCAGCGGTCAGCGGGTCATGCGGCAGGCTGTTGGTCGGGTCGGCCATCATCCAGATCATGTCGGGCACCACGAGGTCGGTCAGGGTCAAGCTGGCATTGAACGGCTGGGCCTCCTCTGTCGCACTGACCGGTACGTCGACACCCAATCCAAAGGCCGTCATGGAGGTCGCGACGGGGAAGGGCATCTCACTGCTCTCCAGGTTGAGCGTCAGGTTGCGCGACAGCACGTCATAGGCGAGACCCGCAGAGGACATGGCGACGCGGAAAGTTCCGCCTTCGCTGGAGGTAGCGATCTTGAAGCTCTGCTCGGGGTCCTCGAACTCTGTCTGGCCCTGACCGGAGACATAGCGCATCGCGCCGTCCACAAGATACCCTGCGTCCAACGCAGCGGACAGGTTAGCGGGATCAAACCCGTCCGGCAGCACACCGCGCCCGGTCGAGGACAGGCCGTCAATTGTGCCGGACGCCTTGAAATGTCCGGGCTTGTCCGGCTGCGGATTGGTGATGTCGACGGTGTAGATCAGCTTGACCAGATCAAAGCTCTGCTCAATCGTGGTCGACCCGGCGACCGTGCCCAACCGGCTGGTTCCCTTGGCCCCTTCCATCGTCATCGCGACGGTGCCTGGTGTGGCGACAGGGCCCTTCTTGCCGGTGAACTCATCGACCGTCATCCCGATCCGCACGGCAGAGAGGTCATAGCTGATGTCCTCCGGCGTGCCGGTGGCAATCGTGGAGTAGCCTTCGGTGGTCAAGGTGGCCTTGATGCTAAAATCATCCTCTTCGGTGCCTTCGCCCGACAGGATTATCGGCATCCGCGCGGGCATTTCTATGCCGACGCTGCCATCGCCACGGTCGATGAGGCCGATCTCTCCCATGGTCAGGGTGATCTCTCCGGCGGGGGCGTCGGCCTCGGGGGCGGCGGGCATCGGCATCGTCATGCTGAACGTCGGGATGCGCAGATTTCCGCCTTCGGCCACTGGCGAGGCGGTCATCTCGTAACCAAAGCCGCTCATGTAGGACTGCCATTGGTCCCAGACGTCCTGTGGGGACACCTCGGCCATGGCCACACCGGGCAGGATCGCGGCAAGCGTGGCGGACAGTGCGGTCGATAGCCTCGTCGTGCGGCGACCGGGGTGAAATGAATGGGTCATGTGAATAATCCTCTGGGGAAATGCCTGTGCAGGATCCCGCGTAGTTTCGTGTCCGTCAAGTGAACCGACGCTTTACCTTTGTGCAGACAACCGACTACCAACGTCGGGCAATCAGTGAAAGGGCAAGAGATGACCGATCTGACAGGAAAAGTGGCGATCATCACCGGGGCAAGCCGCGGGATCGGCGCCTCGACCGCCGAAGCCTTTGCGCAGGCAGGGGCCAAGGTCGTCCTGCTCGCCCGCAGCGACGAGGCAATCGCCGAGCTTGCCGGCAAGATTGGTCCCGACGCCCTGGCCGTGCCCTGCGACATCTCGCGATTCTGGGAGGTCGAGGCGGCCGTGAACGCCGCCATAGACGCTTTTGGCCGACTCGATATACTGATCGGCAACGCGGGTGTCCTGCATCCGATCGTGCATCTGGCCGACGCCGATCCCGAGGCCTGGGGGCAGGTGATCGACGTTAATACCAAGGGCGTGTTCAACGGCATGCGCGCCGCGATGCCGGTCATGATGGCGCAGGGGTCGGGCACGATCATCACGGTCAGCTCCGGGGCGGCCCATGCTCCGCTGGAAGGTTGGAGCGCCTATTGCACCTCAAAGGCCGGGGCTGCCATGCTGACCCGCTCCGCGCATCTGGAGGGCAGCGGGGCCGGCCTGCGGGTCATGGGCCTGTCCCCCGGCACGGTCGCGACGCAGATGCAGCGCGATATCAAGGCCAGCGGCATGAACCCCGTCAGCCAGTTGGAATGGGAGGACCACGTGCCCGCCGACTGGCCCGCCAAGACGCTCTTGTGGATGTGCAGCGGTGACGCGGACGCCTACCTCGGGGAGGAAGTGTCGCTGCGGGATGAAAAGACCCGTCGCGCCGCGGGGTTGGTTGCATGATCGGGCTTGAGAAAGACGGCGGGTTGTGGACCGTCACCATCGACCGTCAGGACAGGGCGAACTCTCTCACGGCAGGGATGCTGGCTGATCTGGCCGACATCTTTGAAGCCGCGCAGGAGGCGCGCTGCGTGATCCTTACCGGGCGCGGCCGGGTGTTTTCCGCCGGCGCTGATCTCGAGGAAGCGCACGCAGGCCTTGCCACCTCTGCCGTGTGGGAGCGGTTGTCGACGGCGGTGGCGACCCTTCCGGGCCTTTCTGTTGCCGCGCTGAATGGCACCCTTGCCGGCGGCGCCACGGGGATGGTCTTGGCCTGCGATCTGCGGCTGGCGGTGCCGAGCGCGAATTTCTTTTATCCGGTTATGAAGAACGGCTTTTTGCCCCAGCCCTCTGACCCGGTTCGCATGTCGGCATTGATCGGACCCGCAAAGACCAAGCTGATCCTGATGGGCGGCCAGAAAATCACGGCGCAAGAGGCGCTGAGCTATGGACTGATCGACCGGATCGTCGATCCCGAGGACTTAATCGACACTGCGCATGGGATATGCGCAGCCACACTGGCGGCGCGGCCCGATATCGCCACGGGCATCAAGGCTTTGTGCCGCTAGGGCAGGCTCTTCGCCCGGAAATTGCCGCAGAACCGGCAGAGAATGGCTGCGATCACTTGGTATTCGGCGAATCAAAGGGCCAGACATAGGCCCGCTGAGGAGAGCTAGAGCCATGAAAATCGCAGTTGTCGGCATCGGCTACGTGGGACTGTCAAACGCCGTTCTTCTGGCGCAGAACCACGAGGTCGTCGCAGTGGACATCGCGCCCGATCGCGTCGCCGCCGTGAATGCGCGCCAGTCACCGATCCTCGACCCCGAGCTGGCGGACTACCTTGCCAACCGTGACCTAACGTTGACCGCGACCACCGAGCTGGCGCAGGCGGTGACGGGTGCGGCCTATGTCATCGTCTCGACACCGACAAATTACGACCCGCAGTGCAATTACTTCGACACCTCCTCGGTCGAGGCGGTGATCAAGGCGGTACTGGCCGTCGACACCGACACCACCATCGTCATCAAGTCGACCGTGCCCGTCGGTTTTGTCGATCGCATCCGGGCCGAGCTGGCAACGGATCAGGTGATCTTTGCACCGGAATTCCTGCGCGAGGGCCGCGCGCTATATGACAACCTGCACCCCTCGCGGATCATCGTTGGTGAGGACAGCCAGCGGGCGCGCACCTTTGCTGATCTGCTGATCGAGGGCGCGGTCACCAAGGAGGTCGAGGTGCTCTTTACCGGCGCGTCCGAGGCCGAAGCGATCAAGCTTTTCGCCAATACCTACCTCGCCATGCGGGTGGCCTATTTCAACGAACTCGACAGCTATGCCATGGCCGCCGGGATGGACTCGCGTCAGATCATCCAGGGAGTCGGCCTCGATCCGCGCATCGGCACGCATTACAACAATCCCTCCTTTGGTTACGGCGGCTATTGCCTGCCCAAGGACACCAAGCAGTTGCTGGCGAATTATTCCGACGTGCCACAGAACATGATCCGCGCCATCGTCGACGCCAACACGACCCGAAAGGATTTTATCGCTTCTCAGATCGTCGCGCGCGGGCCGCGCGTGGTCGGGGTGTTCCGTCTGGCGATGAAGGCGGGGTCGGACAATTTCCGCGAAAGTTCGATCCAAGGCATCATGAAGCGGATCAAGGCCAAGGGGATCGAGGTCATCGTCTACGAGCCTGCCTTGCCCGAGGAAAGCTATTATCGCTCGCGAGTGGTGCGCGACCTTGCGGCGTTCAAGGCAGAGGCGGATGTCATCATTGCCAACCGTTGTACGTCGGATTTGGCGGACGTGGTCGACAAGGTCTTTAGCCGCGATTTGTTTGGTGCGGATTGAATGGCGGCGCGGCGTCGCGGTTTACGCAACGGCATGTGACTTTGGTTCAGATTAGCGACCCGACCGATCTTTGATCGGTGCCGGTCAAGGGTTTCTTAACCAAACATCACCACTCTCTCCCCGACAAGGCGCCTTTCGCGCCAAAGGGGATGCGGCGTGAACAGGCGGGCCTTGGCCAGACCGGACGGCGGGGTGATCGCAGCCTTTGATGGGCTGCGCGGCGCCCTCGCGTGGTGGGTCGTTTTGGGCCATATCTCGCATACCATCGGGCTGGGCGAGGGCCGGTTTGGCGCGACCCTTTCGGCACTGTTGCGGGCCAACCTGATCGCGGTCGACGTCTTCATCATCCTCTCGGGCTTTGTCATCCTGCGCCTGCTTGATCTCTCGCGCCCCGCACTCGGGGCTTATCTGGCGCAGAGGGCGTTTCGCCTGTTCCCGCTCTACCTCTGCGTTCTTGCGCTCAGCGTTGCCGCGCTGCCAATGATGCAGACGGCGCTGACGATGACCCCGTTCGAGACCGGGCGAAACGCGCTGCGATTGGCGCAGGTCGAGTCTGGGGTGACTAATCTGGGCGCGCATCTCCTCACCCATTTGCCGTTGTTGCAAGGTGCGGTGCCCCACCATCTACTGCCCCATACGGCCTACACCCTCGTCGGTCAGGCGTGGAGCGTCTCGCTGGAATGGCAATTCTACCTGCTCGCCCCGCTCTGCCTGATCGCCTTGCGCAGTGGCTGGCGGTTGGGCGTGTTGGGCGCGGTACTGCTGGGGGCCTCGGCGCTGCCGGGGTTCGAGTCTGGGTTCATCGGCCGGGCCTGGCCAATGTTCGCGGTCGGGATGGCAACCTACCTATGGGCGCGGGACGGCGGGATGTGGCCGGGCATTGGTCTGGCGCTGGCGGCCGGTGCGGCGCTGGTGCTCGTGTCGCCGCGTGTCGGGGCGGGGGTCATCCTCTGGGGTGGCGTCTGCCTGTCGGTCATGGGCGCAGGGGGCCTCGGGTGGATCGCGAAAGGATTGTCGGCGCGGGCGCTGCGGACACAGGGTGCGCGATCCTATTCCATCTACCTCACCCACATGTTGCCGCTCTACGCGGTGATGTGGGGGGCGGCGGCCTTGGGGGTGGAGCCGTCGGGTCAGGCCGTCGCGCTGTGGATTGGCACGGTGGCCGGGACAGCGGCCCTGTCTGTGCTGACTTATCGGGGGATCGAACGCCCGGGGATCGCCATGGGCCGATGGCTCACCTCCGGATCAGCGTCCGCCGCCGCGTCCAGCGTCCCGGCGACCGGTGCAAGCGGGGTCGTGCCACGCCCATAACCGCGCCGCCATTCCCGCCGGGCGTGCCAGACCGCGGCGGCTGCGCGGGCACGCGTGGCAAAGCGTGCCGGGGCCATCTGGCCAAGCGTGCCATAAGCCAGCCTCCGCACAAGGCTCCCCGTGACCATGCAGCCAATCCCGAAATCGTGGTGACGGACGTTCCAATGATCCCGAATCAGCGTGGCCCGCGCACGGGATAGGAGGATCTGGCGATCCCCGCGATCAGGGCTTGCCGCGCCCGCATGATGCACGATTTCGGCGTTCGGGGTAATGAGGGGGCGGTACCCGCGTGCGATGGCGCGCAGGCAAAGGTCGGCCTCCTCCCCGTACATGAAATAATGTTCGCGAAAGCCACCGAGATCGCGCCAAATCGCGCGCCGGATCAGAAGAAAGCTGCCCTGCACGATGTCGACCTCGCGCATGGTATTGCGGGCCCAACCGCCGATCCCCTCAGGGTTGAAGAGCGTCGTGTGTCGCAACAAAGTCGAAAGTCCGAGCGCCGCGCAGAGGCTGCTCCACCCCGTGATCCGCATCCAGGCGGATCCGGGGTTCAGGTGAGCGTCGGCAAAGATCGTGCGCCCTCCGTAAATGCCGTGGCGCGGATGGGTTTTGGCAAAGGACAACAGTTGGTCGACCGCATCCGTGCGCAGTTCCGTATCCGGGTTCAGCAGCAGGATCCACGGAGTCCGCGCAAATTCAGCCAACCGGTTGTTGGCCCGTGCGAAGCCGATATTCGACGGGCTGCGCACCAGGTGAATGTCGGGAAAGGCCGCCGTTATCGCCTCGGCCGAGCCATCGGTCGAGGCGTTGTCCCATACCAACACCCGGATCGGTGTGCGCGTGTGAAGGCGCAGCGTGCGGATCGCGCTCAGCGTCATCGCGCGCGTGTTGTAGCTGACGATCAGGACGCTGAGGGGCGGGTTGGCGAGGCTATGTTTCGGCATCATGGCCCCAAAGTTGAGGAAAGGCGGCGCAGACGGCGCACTCCGAAACGGCTGTAAATGGTCGGCGGAGGTCTCTTCGTCCGCTCCGGGGCCGCGCGCGTGCCGGGTTGCAGGGCTGGGGTCGAGGGAGGCTCGGATGACGCTGAATCAATCAGCGTGAACCGCGAATGCACCAACCGTAGATGAGGGCGGTCCCTCTCGGTGCGAGGTCGGATGTCAGGGGCTCGCTCTTCCTCTTCCCGCGCATGACCCAGCCACACTCCGGCCCCGATCAGGAAAAACACGTAGGAATAAGCCGTGTTCCAGACGTGCACAGTCGCCACCGACAGGCAGAGCGTCACGATGGTCAGAACCCATGCCAGACGGCATGATGCGACCTGTGAACCCTCAACCAACGGCACGCGGATCGCCCGGACCAATGACGCCGCGATCCCGGCGATCAGCAGCGCCAGGCCGGGCAGCCCGCACCACATCGCAACCAGCAACCAGAAGCTGTCGACGCTGTTGGAATGCAGCCAGGCCGGCCGCGCCCATTCGTTCAATCCGATGCCGAAGAATGGGTTGGCGAGGACATTCTGCAAGCCGTATTCCCAGATCAAAAGGCGGTGGTAGCCAGACCCGGAGTTCAGCGTCGCGTAGGACACCAGAACCCGGAAAGGGGAGCGGTCCGAGGCTAGATCAACCACCCCATAGCCGAGCACGCAGAGCCCGAAGAGCAACCACCAGCGCGCCCGTACCCCACGCCAGACATGCGCCCAGCCGATCAGTGCGAGATGCATCGCGACCTGCAACAACGCGGCGGTTGATAGCGAGAGTCCGGCGGCGAGGATCAGAGCCGGAACTCTCCCCCGGCACCGGCGCAGGCCGGCCATCAGGATCAGGGAACTGCTGATGATGCCAAAGAGGATCGGGTGGTCAAAACTGACCTGTGCGCGGTGCAGGCCAAGGCGCGGCCTCGTTTCGGCGCGCTCTGTCGCCGTGAGCCCTGGCAGGTGGTTCAGAAGTTGATTGAGGGGTTGCTGGCCGCTCACCGCTTCGACAGCCGCGAACGGGAGCATTAACGACAACACCAAGGTCAACACGCGGATCATTTGGTCGAAGCGCCGCCGCGTGGTGATCGTGACCCGCGCCAGCAGGTAGGCGCCCAGCAGGTCCAGCGCATTCTGTCCTGCGCGTTCGACCTGCGCCGAGCCGTGGTGCAGCACCATCGCCGCCGCGAACCAGCAGGTAAAGGCGAGGAACAGCGCATCCGTGGCCACCAGCGGCCCCGCCCGTCCCGACAGCAGAAACCATAGCCCCGGCGCAAACGACACCAGCAAGACCAACCGTGTCGGGCTAAGTGCGATTGGACCCACGAGGACCGTCAGGGGCGTTACCAGCGCGACGATGAACAGCGCGGTGATTATGGGCAGACGGTCGGCAGGGGGCGGCCTGACCCATGTGGCGAAGGGCGGATCAGGGGCTATCATGGCGCGCTCTTCGCGATTTTCAAGCGCATAGCGCGTGGGGCGGAATGCCGGCAACCAAGTTGCACCGGAGGACTTCGGCGGAGCGGGAGGCACGGCATCACGCGCCCCCGTAGTCGCGCTGGACCGTGTCGAGCATCGCCCGGAATCGGATTTGGGCGGCATGCAGGTGCTTTGTGTCGGACAGGGTGAAGGGCCCGCGCGCGGCGCGGCGCAGGTCGGCTACCGCCCACGCGGCCAGCATGTATCGTGCGCTCGGGTGGCGACGGCGTTTGCGGTGGTCGGGGTAAGGCGATGGCGTGGGACGGGCCAAGCCAGCCGCGCGCCACAGTGTCAGCGCGCGACGCAGCGGGGCAAAGAACGGGCGGGCCACAGGGGCGGGCATTTGCAGGCTTTCCGCCCAGTCGGCCCATTTGAAAGTGTTGAAACCGGCGGTCACCGAAACGGCGGTCCACGGCACGCGAAAGGCATCCGCGATGATCGCTGCGTGGAGCGATTCGGCGATGACATGGCGCGCGCCGGACAGGCGTCGGATCACGGTCGCTGCGTCGTCGGTCGGGGACTGGAAGCCGACACCGGCGCGCGCGCATATGAGGGCCCAGTCGTGATCGCGCAGGGACAGGTGGTGCGGTACGAACAGGGTTTCACCGCTATGCGCGGGATCGGCGAAGGCGGGTAGGCTTGGAAACATCAC
>PAPR01000018.1 GCA_002709085.1 Pseudooceanicola sp.
CGCCATCATGGACTTCACCACCGGCGGGTCGCGGCGCGCGCTGCGTCTGGGGCAGGACAACATCGTTCTGTCGGTCGACGGGATCGAAGATTTCGACAGCTTGCTGATGCATGCCAGCCAGACACGCGGCGGCGTGGTGCTGGACTTTGGCAACGGAGACGAATTGTTCCTTGCGGGGACGAGACTTGCATCGCTCGACCGTGATAGCTTTACCTTCTTCTAGGCGCGGATAGGGGAAGGACCCACATGCGAATGAGACGGGATATCCTGGCCGAGGCCAGGCGCGGATTTCGCGGTGCCTATATCGGGGTCGGGCTGTTTTCGGCGTTGGTCAACGTGCTGATGCTGACCGGTCCGTTCTTCATGTTGCAGGTCTATGACCGCGTGCTGGCCAGCCAGTCCGTGCCGACGCTGATCGCGCTCTTCGCCTTGGCGGCGGTGCTCTACCTCTTCATGGGGGTGTTCGATTTCGTCCGCTCGCGGATCCTCAGCCGGGTGGCGGCGACCTTCGATGCGCGCGCGCGTGAGGCGGTCTTTGGCATCTACGTCGCGCGCGGTCTGTCGCCCGAAGGTGGAAAGTACCGACCCCTGATGGACATGGCGACGATCCGCAACTGGACCTCCAGCCCGGCCCCGATGGCTTTGTTCGATCTGCCGTGGTTTCCCTTTTACCTCGGGATCGTGGCCCTGATGCACCCGTGGCTCGGCCTGCTGGCGGCGGCTGGCGCGGCGGTGGTTCTGGTGACTGCGCTGCTCAACCAGTGGCTGTCACGCGATCCGGCCTCGCGCGCCGCGCAGGGCGAGGCGGTGGAGAGCCGCTTTGCCACGCAGGCGCAACGCTCTGGCGACGCGCTGCTGGCCATGGGCATGATCACCAACGTCGGGCGTCGCTGGTCCGGCATGCGCAAGGAGGCCGCCGAAGCCCAGCAATTGGGGGTCGAGCGGGCCGAGGGCTTTACCTCCTTCTCCAAATCCTTCCGTCTGATGCTGCAATCCGCAATCCTCGGTCTTGGGGCCTACCTCGCCATTCAGGCCGAGATCAGTCCGGGCATGATCGTCACCGCCTCCATCGTCGCGGGGCGTGCGCTGGCGCCGATTGATCAGACCATTTCGTCGTGGTCCGGCACACAGCGCGCGCGGATTTCATGGCAAAGACTGAAAAGCTATCTCGACGGTGTGACCGACGAGGGCGAAGAGATGACGCATCTTGATTCGCCCAAAGGACAGGTCACGGTCGAGCACGCGTGGAAAATGGCCCCCGCCTTGCATGCCGCCGCACCCAGTCCGACGCCGATTCTCGCCGACATCAACTTTACGCTTCAGCCCGGTGACGGACTTGGGGTGATCGGGCCTTCGGCCTCGGGCAAGAGCACGCTGGCGCGTCTGCTCTGCGGATTGTGGCTGCCGGATCGCGGGGCCATCCGTGTGGACGGCGCGACCTTTCAGCAATGGCCGACGGATCAGATCGGCCCCGCCATCGGGTATCTGCCGCAACAGGTCGAACTGCTTTCGGGCTCCATCGCCGAGAACATCGCCCGGTTCGATCCCAAGGCAGAGGACAGCGAAATCGTCAAAGCCGCGCAGATGGCGGGGATCCACGACATGGTGCTGGAGATGCCGGACGGCTACGCGACCCACGTGGACAGCGACGCGATGCCCCTGTCGGGCGGTCAACGCCAACGGGTCGGTCTGGCGCGCGCGATTTTCCGCATGCCCCGCCTGACGGTGCTGGATGAGCCGAACTCCAACCTCGACGCCGAAGGTGACGCCGCGCTGGCCAACGCGGTTCAGGCGTTGCGCGCCGATGGCGGCACGGTGGTGGTCATGGCGCATCGCCCCTCGGCCATCGCCGCCGTCGATCATGTGTTGATGCTGCGAAAGGGCCAGCAGATCGCCTTTGGTCCCAAGGCCGAAGTGCTGAGCCAGGTGACGCGCCCGCGCGCCGTGGGCGAGGGGGGATAGCGATGAAACTGGGATGGCGTGGAACGACGGTATTCGGGCTGCTCGCCCTGCTGGCGTTGGTCGGCGGGGTCGGCGGATGGGTGACGCAGACCGAGATCGACGGCGCTGTCGTCGCCCCCGGACAGGTGGCGGTGCGGGGCCGACCGCAGACCGTGCAGCATCTGGACGGCGGGATCGTCAAGGTGATCCACGTGCAGAACGGCGAGACGGTCGAGGCGGGTACCACCCTCCTTGAGCTTGACGACACGACAATCGAGGCGAACCTCGAAATCTATCTCAACCGCCTGCGGGAAGCCCTCGCCCGCGAGGCTCGGCTGATCGCGGAGCTGCGCGATGATGAGACCGTGCGGCCCGAGGATGTGCGCGAGGTGTCTGTGCCCGTTGGCGATCTCGATCATCAACTGACCAAGCAGATTGACCTTTTGAGCGCGCGGCGCGAGTTGCGTTTGGGCCAGGTGGAGCAACAGGGCGAACGGATTGTTCAACTCGAGTCCCAGATTGAGGGCTTCGAGGCCCTGATCGACGCGCGCGAAGATCAGCTAGGCCTCGTCGCGACAGAGCTGGAGGCGGCCGCGACACTGGTGAAGCGCGGCCTCGCCCCGACCGGAAAACTGACCGCGCTGCAACGCGAGCGCGCCGATCTGCGCGGGCAAGTCGCCGAATACCGCGCCGAGATCGCCCGCACCAAAAGCGCGATCAGTGAGACCCGGATCACACGGCTGCAAATCGACCGCGAACATCAGCAATCCGTGCTGGACGAAGAGAACGAAGTTTCGCGCAGCGTCGACGAACTGGTGCAGCAGCTTCAAGCGACCGAGGCGCAACTGGAGCGTGTGACCGTGCGTGCGCCGACCGAAGGGAGGATCCACGAGCTGACCATCACAACCGTTGGCGGCGTAATTTCACCCGGTGCGCCGATCCTTCAGATTATTCCGATGACCCGCGGCGTCGAGGTTGAGGTGTCGGTCAACCCCGGTCTCATCGATCGTATCTATGCCGGGCAATCGGCTCGACTACGATTCCCAGCGTTCAACCAGCGCACGACGCCGCAGATCCTGGGAAGCGTTTCGGTCGTCTCGCCCAGCTCGATCGAGGATCAGAACACCGGGCAGAGCTTTTACCGCGCGATGGTCGAAGTGCCCGAGGATCAGATCGCCCTCTTGGGCGTCCCGCGCCTGACCCCCGGCATGCCGGTGGAGGCCTACCTCATCACCGACAGCCGTACCGTCGCCGCCTATCTGACCCGCCCGATCACCGATTATTTCGCCCGCTCGATGCGGGAGCGGTAGGGGAGCAGTTGTTTGTCAAATCGCGCACAGCGGGCCGCGTGACGTGGCGCAATGGGTCGCGCAGGTGCGTGGAGCGCGCATCGGCACGATAACGAGTTCGCCAACCTAGCCGCTGTGACTGGCCGACGATCATGTTGCCGACGACCCCAAGCGGCGATACGATCAACAATGGACGCGATCCGAACGCATCGCTCAAAAAACCTCCAAGATCCCAAGGTCAGAGGATCGCCACCGGGCGACACCAGCCTGCGCTTGCCGCCTTGATTTTGACAGGAAAGCATTGCACCTGAAAGCCCGTCGCCGGCAGTTGGTCAAGGTTGGCGAGTTTCTCCATATGGCAATAGCCGCGCACCATGCCGGCGCGGTGTCCTTCCCAGATCAGCCCGGCATCACCGGTCTCGGCGACCTTTTTAGCTGTGTGGACAAAGGGGGCGTCCCAGCTCCAGGCGTCGGTGCCGCAGACCCGCATCCCACGTTCGGTCATCCAGCAGGTCGCGGCGTGGCCGACCCCGCATCCGGTCGCGACGTAATCCGGCGTGCCATACGCGGCCCCGGCGGCGGTGTTGACCAGCACGATGTCGCCGGGTTGCAGATCATGGCCTATGCGGTCGAATTCAGCGGAGATTTCGGCCTCGGTCACTACATGGCCGTCGGGCAGGTGGCGGAAGTCCAGCTTCACCCCCCGACCGATGCACCATTCCAGCGGCACCTCGTCGATGGTCATCGCGCGCTTCCCGCCATCCATGGTGGAATGGTAGTGATAGGGGGCATCCAAATGCGTGCCGTTGTGGGTCGAGATCCGGGCACGCTCCACCGCCCAGCCCTCTCCTCCGGGAAGCGACTCACGCGCCACGCCGGGAAAATACCCCAGAATTTGATCGGCAGTGTCGGCGTGTGCCTGATAGGTGATCTCGGGCGCCAGACCCGGCGGGTCGGCATAGGTGGTGTTCTCCAGCGCATGGGCAAGGTCGATCAGTTTCATGGGGCCTCCGTTTCCGAGGCAACCCTAATCGCATCGACGCCGTTGCGCATCGCTTTTCGCCTTGTGGCGGATTACGCACATGCCTAGCGTCCAGCCATGAGCGATACGAATGTCCTGGACAGCGGTTATTCCTGGCGACGCCTCGCGTTGTCGCTGATGATCGCCATCGTCGGCAATATCGGGATGTGGGGCGTGATCCTCGTTCTTCCGGCCATTCAGGCCGAATTCGGTCTCGACCGTGCATCCTCCACGTTGCCCTACACACTGACGATGGCGGGATACGCCATCGGCAATGGGCTGATTGGACGCGCCGTGGATCGGTTCGGCATCACCAGCGCGCTCATCGTGGCGTCGCTGGCCCAGGCGGCCGGCTTCCTGCTGGCGGCCTCGCTTCCCGGTTTCGCGACCGTCACGCTGTTGCATCTGATCGTGGGCTTTGGCGCTGCGGCCTGTTTTGCGCCCCTGATCGCGGATGTATCGCTGTGGTTCCTGCGCCGACGCGGCATCGCGGTCGGGCTGATCGCATCGGCCAATTACCTTTCGGGGGCAATCTGGCCGTTGTTGACGGCGGGCGTTCTGGTGAGCGACGGTTGGCGCGGCGCCTACACTGTTTTCGGCATCGCAATCCTGGTCGTGATGATTCCCGGCGCGTTCTTGTTGCGCCGCCGCCTGCCGGACGACGCGGCAGCGCAGTCGGACCGCATCAGCCTCGCGCGGGCACGATCCTCGGGGTTTTCACCCCGGATGCTGACCCTCCTCCTGGGACTGGCCGGGATCGGATGTTGCGTGGCGATGTCTATGCCGCAAGTCCACATCGTCGCCTATTGCGTTGATCTCGGCTATGGGCCGGCCGTCGGCGGGCAGATGTTGTCACTGATGCTGCTGGGCGGGGTCGGGTCGCGGATCCTCTCGGGGTTGCTGGCGGATCGTATCGGCGGCGTTCGGACCCTGTTGATCGGATCTGTGCTGCAGACGCTGGCGCTGGCGTTCTACCTGCCGTCGGGCGGCGTAACCTCGCTATACATCGTGAGCATGATCTTCGGGTTGTCCCAAGGTGGGATCGTCCCCAGCTATGCGGTGATCGTGCGGGAATATCTGCCGGCGCGCGAGGCCGGGGCGCGCGTCGGTCTCGTCATCATGATGACGATCGTCGGCATGGCGCTCGGCGGCTGGATGGCGGGCTGGATTTACGACATTTCGGGCAGCTATTTCCTGGCCTTCATCAACGGGATCGCCTGGAACCTGTTGAACGTGGGGGTCATGTTGCTGATCCTGGTGCGGACGCGCCGCGCCGGGATGGTGACGGCGTAATCAGCGCTCTGATCGACCGAGGTGGGCCTCACCGCGTGCCTTGGCCAGCTGGATCTGCCGCTCGCGTTCGCGAAACCGTTCCTTGTCGGCCTCGCTCGTCTGCGCGACGCAGTGGTGACAGGCGACGCCCTGTTCGTAAGCCGGGTGTCTGCGGTCCTCGGGCAGGATCGGGCGACGGCAGGCATGGCACAGCGCATGCGGCCCTTCGGCCAGCCCGTGCCCGACCGAAACACGCCCGTCAAAGACAAAGCAGTCCCCTTGCCAGGTGCTGTCGCGCTCCGGCACCTCCTCAAGATATTTGAGGATGCCGCCCTTGAGGTGAAAGACCTCATCCACCCCCTGCGACATGAGGTAGTTGGTCGATTTCTCGCAGCGGATCCCGCCGGTGCAGAACATCGCGATCCGCTTGTTGTGAAACCGGGCCTTGTTGGCTTCCCACCACTTGGGGAAATCGCGAAAGCTTTCGGTTTGCGGATCGACGGCGCCCTGAAAGGTGCCGATGGCGACCTCGTAGTCATTGCGCGTGTCGATCACGGCCACGTCGGGTGACTGGATCAGGTCGTTCCAATCCTTTGCCTCGACATAATGGCCAACGCGCGCGCGCGGATCGACGTCTGGCTGACCCATGGTGACGATCTCTTTCTTGAGGCGGACCTTCATGCGGGCAAAGGGCTGATCCTGCGCGTGGCTTTCCTTCCACTCCAGATCGGCGCAGCCGGGCAGGGCGCGGATATGGGCCAGCACTTTGTTGGTGCCCGTGCGGGACCCAGCGATGGTGCCGTTGATCCCTTCTTGTGCCAGAAGGAGAGACCCCGAAATCCCTTCGGCGCGGCAGAGGGCCAGCAGAGGGTCACGCAGGGCCGCGACATCGTCAAAGCGGGTGAAATGATATAGGGCGGCGACGGTAAACATCCCTGCGATTTACGCCTGCACCCGGTTTCGCGCAAGGGCGGGCCCGATGGTTGTGGGCCGTTGGCGGCTGCAACTGGGGTGTGTAGGCGGCCGGGCCATCCCTCGCGTTGGTCAGCGGCGGTTGGGTTCCGATGGGGTCCGTAAGAGCAGCGTGCAGCATCCGATGGAAGACGCCGGACAAAGACACCGCAGGCGCGATTGACGCGACCCGCCGGCCTGCTACCATTCGCGTAACCAACCCGGAGGTCGCCTGTGACCCGAGCCTTGCTTGTAATTGATGTTCAAAAAGATTTCTGTCCCGGCGGCGCGCTCGCCGTGGAGGAGGGCGACGTGATCGTCCCCGGCATCAACGCACTGATGACGGACTTTCCCGCAGTGCTGCTGACCCAGGACTGGCACCCGGCAGGGCATTCATCCTTCGCCACCTCGCACGAGGGGAAATCGCCCTTCGATCTGATCGATATGTCCTACGGCCCGCAGGTGCTTTGGCCCGATCATTGCATTCAGGGCTCGCTTGGCGCGCAGTTTCACCCGGATCTGACCGTGGACCGCGCGGACCTGATCCTGCGCAAGGGCTACAATCCCGACATCGACAGCTATTCCGCATTTTTCGAAAATGACCACACCACGCCGACGGGGCTGGAGGGGTATCTGCGCACCCGTGGGATCGACGATCTGACGCTTGTTGGGCTTGCCACCGATTTCTGCGTGAACTTCTCGGCAGTCGATGCCGCGAAGCTGGGATTCAAGGTCACCGTGCGCAGCGATCTCTGCCGCGGTATCGACCTTGGCGGGTCCATGCAGGCGGCGCTGGAGAGCATGGCCGAGGCGCAGGTCACCATCACCTGAGATTGGCTGCGCGAAGTTCTCCTGACCTTGCAAGGCCCTTAGCTGGACAAGGCTCTGTCAGGCCTGCTTTAACGGGACAAGCATTCCGGAGGATACGAATGACCGATCTCGCCACCCGTGTCTGGAACCATCGTTGGAAGATCGACCCGATCGTCCGGTCGCTGATCGATACCGATTTCTACAAGCTTCTGATGTGCCAGTCGGTGTTTCGCAACAAGCCTGACACTCAGGTGACATTTTCGCTGATCAACCGCACGACCTCGATTCCGCTGGCCGACCTCGTCGATGAGGGCGAGCTGCGCGAGCAGTTGGATCACGTCCGATCCCTCTCGCTGACACGGGGCGAGTCGACCTGGATGCGCGGCAACACGTTTTACGGCAAGCGCCAGATGTTCCGGCCCGACTTCATGGAGTGGTTCGAGAACCTGCGCCTGCCGCCCTACCACCTTGAACGCAAGGGCGATCAATACGAGCTGACCTTTGAAGGGGCCTGGCCAGAGGTGATGCTGTGGGAGATCCCCGCCCTCGCCATCCTGATGGAGCTGCGCGGCCGCGCCGTGCTGGGCGGGATGGGACGGTTCGAGCTTCAGGTGCTCTACGCCCGCGCGATGACCCGGATCTGGGAAAAGATCACCACCCTGCGCGACCTCGACGGGCTGCGGATCGCCGACTTCGGCACCCGGCGGCGGCATTCGCACATGTGGCAGGACTGGTGCGTTCAGGCGATGACCGAAGGATTGGGGGCAAAGTTCACCGGCACCTCCAACTGCCTGATCGCCATGCGCCGCGATCTGGAGGCCGTGGGCACCAACGCCCATGAACTGCCGATGGTCTATTCAGCCCTCGCAGCCGATGACGCCGCGCTGGCCCGCGCGCCCTATGACGTGCTTGCCGACTGGCACGAGGAACACGACGGAAACCTGCGCATCATCCTGCCTGATACCTACGGCACCACGGGGTTCTTGCAGAACGCGCCCGACTGGCTGGCCGGATGGACCGGCATCCGCATCGATTCCGGCGATCCCGCGACCGGTGCCGAAATCGCCATCAAGTGGTGGGAGTCCCGCGGCGAGGATCCGCGCGAAAAGTTGGTAATCTTTTCCGACGGTCTGGACGTCGCCAAGATCACCGAATTGCACCGACAGTTCTCGGGCCGCGTCCGCGTCTCCTTCGGGTGGGGGACGTTGCTGACGAATGATTTCCGCGGTCTGGTGCCGGACAACGGCCTCGCGGCGTTTTCGCTGGTTTGCAAGGCGGTCGAGGCGGAGGGGCGGCCCACGGTCAAGCTTTCGGACAATCCGGAAAAGGCCATGGGTCCGGCGGATGAAATCGCGCGCTACAAGCGCGTGTTCGGTGTGGGCGATCAGCAGAGCCTGGAAGTTGTGGTTTAGGATTGCGTGCCGGTGGCTACCGCTTTGAGTTTTCGGGATGCTGAGCCGAGAGGGGGACGGACATTCGGGTGGCGTCGCGCCCGGTCCTTCCCGTCGCGCGACAGGTGGCGTCACAGAACCCGAATCACATCCTTGCCAACTGACAGCATGTAGCCGCGCCGCGCGATGTTGCGGACCAATAGCTCGCTGACGAGTTGATTGCCGAGCGTGTCGCGAAGCCGTTTGATCCGCGTGGCGCCCGCCGCCTCGTCGCAATCCTCGACCCGGCGTCCCGAGATCATCGCCTCGATCTGCGCGCCCGAGAGCATCTCGTCGTCCATCCGCGCCTCGGCGAGGATCGACAGGGTTTCCAGCGCTGCATCGGTCAGTTTGAACCCGTGGTTGTTCAGATACACTGTCTTTTCGTCACGGCTGATAAGGAGGGAGTTCACTTCGATTCCCGCCCGCTCGATCTCTGCCATGCGACGGTTGAGCGTGATGAGGATGATCAAGAAGATCAGTGCCGCGATCAGCAGCGCGGTGGAAAAGACCAGCAGGACAAAGATGACGATGCGATAGCCCGACAGGGTCTCCGCAAAGGCGGTGCCGGATTGCGCGAGGATCTCCAGGAGCTTGATCTCCGCGTCACCCGTCAGCGTGTCGTTTTCCACGAACAGGCGTTCGACGCGGTCGTTAAAGACAGCCGCACCCGGCAGGGTCAGGAATAAAAAGACGCCGCCGATCAGCAGAAGGCCGGTGATGGTGCCGACGCCGATGGCGACGGAGCGCGTGCCGATGCGACGCAGGTCGGCGGCGAACGCCTGGTTCTTGTTCGGTACTGTCAAAAGATCATCCCTTTACTGCGATGATCTTGAGCAGGATCCACCCCCTTGATGCAAGCTTTACGCGTACCTCATCAGCGGCGCGTGCCGGGTCGCATGATGCGACGGCCATCTCACCGTGTTGCAGACGCAGCGGATTATCCTGCTTGGCCTTGTACTCGGCCACGCAAACGGTCTGGGCGCTGGCGGGACCGGCCACGATTGCGGCCACAGGGGCGGCGAGAATGGCGGCGATCAGGGCGGCGCGACGCCCGAGGGTGCGAATGGGATGTGTCATGGCGGGAATGTGCCCAAGCACCGGCTGTCATACAATAACCAAGCGTGAGGGAGGGCGATGTTATTCGATAGCACCCCCCGGTTATTGCCCGATTTGCCGGGTTGGGGGGAGGGTTGGTCATACCTCGCCGGACCTGCCCCGGGTCCAGACCTCAACCAAGACACCCAATCGTCAGGAGCACACACATGACCCGCAGATTGATTGCAACCGTCCTCGCCGCCGCCATGGCACTCACCAGCTTTAACGTCGGAACAGCGCAAGCCACCGACCGGGACACCGCCCGGTTCATCGCTGGCGCCGCGGCCCTCGCCATCATCGGCAGCGCCTTCGCCGCTGAACAACGCAGGAAGGCGACGCCGACTCATTCGACCCAGAGTCCGCGTTACAACCAACAGTACAAGCGTCCGAACCACCGATATAATCGCCGCAACGAGCATCGCCAGAACAACAAGAAGCGCGCCCGTCCCGCAGTGGCGCGCCAATGCCTGAGCAATGTGCGCGGTCACAACGGCTGGACCCAAGGCTACGGCGTCAGCTGCGCCAAGAAGAACACACGCGCCGCCCTGCCGAGCGATTGCGTCCGCCGCAACTACGCCAACGGCCCGCGCCTCTACTACGCGCCGTCCTGCCTGCGTCAGCGCGGTTTCAACGCCTGACCTGACAGGCAACCGGGTCGCCTGTCCCATCCGGGCGGCCCAACATGGGGGAGGGGTAGTGGCCCCTCCCTTTTCGTTTGGGCACTTTCGTTGAGCTGCCTGGATTGGTAATCGGGGTCATGGATGGCCCTGATTTCATACTCGAACTTGATCTGATCGCGCAGGGTCGCCTGCGTGTAGCGGGCGTAGATGAGGTTGGGCGCGGCCCATTAGCCGGGCCCGTCACCGCTGCGGCGGTCGTTCTTGACCCTGATTGCATCCCCGAAGGGTTGAACGATTCCAAACGGTTGAGCGCAAAGCGGCGCGCGGAATTGCTGAAAGAGTTGTCGGCCTGCGCGGAAATTTCCGTTGCCCATGCCAGCGTCGAGGAAATTGACGAGATCAATATCCTGCGCGCCTCTCATCTGGCGATGGAGCGCGCCATTGCCGGGCTGTGCATCCCGCCCGATCACGTGCTGATCGACGGCAATATGATTCCGCGCGGTTTGCGTATTCCCGCGCTCGCCGTGGTCAAGGGCGATGCCCGGTCGGTGTCGATTTCCGCGGCCTCAATCGCTGCCAAGATCGCGCGTGACGCGATCATGCGGGATTTGGCGCAACAGTTTCCGGGTTATGGATGGGACAGCAACGCCGGTTATCCATCAAAAAGCCATATTTCGGCGCTTCAATGTCTTGGTGTGACCCCACACCATAGAAGAAGCTTTCGGCCGGTCCACAATATATTGTGTAAAGATGGTTTTGTAACCTCTTGAATCAAAAAAGAAATTGACCACGAATCAGGTTTGACTCATCCTCTGGGCATCAAGCGAGTGCCGAACAACGGCGCCGGTCCAGAGGCATAGCGAACGATGAAAAGAACCCCCGAGGCAGCCAAGCTGCCGCTGAACACAATACTTGCCGGCGATTGCGTGGAGCAGATGAACGCGCTCCCTGCGGAATCGATTGACCTGATCTTTGCGGATCCGCCGTACAATCTGCAGTTGAAAGGCCAGTTGCACCGTCCCGACAATTCCGAGGTCGACGCCTGCGACGATCACTGGGACCAATTCGACAGCTTAGCCGTCTATGACAAGTTCACCCGCGACTGGCTGGCCGCCGCCCGCCGCCTGCTCAAGCCGAACGGCGCGATCTGGGTGATCGGGTCTTATCACAACATTTTCCGCGTCGGTGCCTCGCTGCAGGACGCCGGGTACTGGATCCTCAACGACGTGGTCTGGCGCAAGTCGAACCCGATGCCGAACTTTCGCGGCAAGCGGTTCACCAATGCGCATGAAACGATGATCTGGGCGTCGAAATCCGAAGGGGCGAAATACACCTTCAACTATGAGGCGCTGAAATCCTTGAACGAAGGCGTGCAGATGCGCTCTGACTGGGTGCTGCCGATCTGCAATGGCGGTGAACGGCTAAAGGATGCCAACGGCGACAAGGCCCATCCGACGCAAAAGCCGCAATCCCTGCTGCACCGTGTCCTCGTCGGCTCAACCAACCCCGGCGATGTCGTGCTGGACCCGTTCTTTGGCACCGGCACCACGGGCGCCGTGGCCAAGATGTTGGGCCGCGAATACATCGGGATCGAGCGCGAGGAAGCCTATCGCAAGGTCGCGGAGGCGCGGATCTCACGCGTGCGCAAATTCAACCGCGATGCGCTGCAAGTCTCGACCTCCAAGCGGGCAGAGCCGCGCGTTCCCTTTGGCCAACTCGTCGAACGCGGCATGCTTCGCCCTGGCGAGATGCTGGTGAACCCGCGTGGTCAGGCCGCGCGCGTGCGGGCTGATGGGACGCTGGCGACCGACGGTTTCAACGGCTCGATCCACCAGGTCGGGGCGCATATCGAAAACGCGCCCTCCTGCAACGGCTGGACCTATTGGCACTTCCGCAAGGACGGTCAGACCATTCCGATCGACCTGATGCGGCAGCAAATTCGTGCAGAGATGAACTGATCTCGCACCGGGTGGTCACGGCCAAAGGCCAATGACCGCCAGACTTGCCTGGGTGCCGCGACCCGCCGTCAGCGGCACCGACCTTGTGCCCCGTCCTTCATGGCGGGGCATCTTTTGATTCTGGCGCATATTTGCGGCGTGCGGACCCTCAGGGGGTCTCATCATGCCGACCCGCCTTGTAGGGCGCCCAGTCGGTAATCTCGGGGTAATAGGTTCGGCGCCAATGCCGCACCTTCGGGTTCATCACCCGTCGCCAGAGCGGGGGCACCATTGCCATCGCGGTCATCAACGGGTACCCGTATGGCAGTTGCGGGGCCTCGTCTTCGGTGTAGGTTTGCAGCAATGGATAGCGCCGGTCGGGCTTGTAGTGATGGTCCGAATGGCGTTGCAGGTTGATCAGCAGCCAATTCGACACCCGATGCGCGGCGTTCCAGGAATGGTGCGGTTTGACGTATTCGAACTTGCCCCGGCCGAGGTATTTTCGTGTCAGCCCGTAGTGTTCGACGTAGTTCGTCAGCTCCAGCATCCAGATCGCGATAAGGGACTGCGCGAGGAACAGTGCCAGCCCGTACCAGCCCCCCACAACCACCGCCATGATGAGCATCCCCAGTTGCAGCGCGCCGTAGCGCCAGAACGGATTGCGACGGTCGAATGTCCCCGCACCGCGTCGTTTTAGCAGTGCCGCTTCGGCCCGCCAGGCCGAGGGCGGGCAGTGCCGCAGGACGCGCGGGAAATAGCGCAGGAAGCTTTCGTTATACCGCGCGGTCACGGCGTCGCGCGGGGTTGCGACGTGCTGGTGATGCACCAGCAGGTGTTCAGAGCGGAAGTGCGAATAAAGCACCATGGCGAGTAGCACATCGCCCAGCCACCTCTCCAGCCGGTTTCGCTGGTGCATCAACTCGTGCGCATAGACGATCCCCGAAGCCCCGGTCATGATCCCGACCCCGTAGAGCAGGACCAGCAGCTCCGCCCAGCCGAGGTGCCGGTTCAGAGAGACATACCCGATGATCCAGAACAGCAGCACGAATTGCACCGGCACCCAGATCAGGGTGATCGCGCGATACCAGAACAGGTCGGCCTCGTCGGTTTCGGGGTCGGCGTTGTCCTCGTTCAGGCCGGTCAGGCGATCCAGCACCGGCACCAGCATCACGCCGTAAGCCGGCAGCATCAGCGTCCAGAGCCCGCCCCAGATCGTGCCGATCACCGCCAGCGGCACATTCACGAGGGTCATCCAGAACGGCAACGCGTCGAGCATGCGGTTTTGCAGTTGGGTCATGACGGCTCCGCCGGGGTGTCGGTTTCCTGTTGGCGCGGATCTTCCAACGTGCCGCGCGCGAGGTCAAATGCCTTTCGCATGATGGTCGGCAGGTCCGAGGGGTCAAAGGACGACGTCGGCACGAGGCGAAGAGCGCTGTCATTGGGCAGGTCGCCCGCGTCGATCTCCGCGACGCGCAACCCCAGACGCAGATGGAAATGGGTGAAAGTGTGCAGCGCTTCGGCCCCCACATCCTGCCAATCCGCGGCAAAGGGCGGTTGATCCTCAACGGCATCAACGCGCCATTCCGAGCCGGGCCAACCGAGCATGCCGCCGAGCAGGCCCTTGTCCGGGCGTTTCTCCAGCACCCAGTCTCCGGATGTCGTGCGGGTGATGTAGGCGACGCCTTGGCGCACAGGGCGGGCCTTCTTCGGGGTCTTGGCAGGCAGATCCGCCATCGTTCCGCGCGCGCGGGCAAGGCAGGGCTCACGCCAGGGGCAGATGCCGCAGGCCGGTGCGCGGGGCGTGCAGATGGTTGCGCCCAAATCCATCACCGCCTGGGCATAATCGCCGGGGCGGTGCTGCGGCGTCAGATCTTCGGCGCGCGCCTTCAGCACCGGCTTGGCCGCCGGCAAGGGGGCGTGAACGTCAAAGAGACGCGCCATGACCCGTTCGACATTGCCATCCATGACCACTGCGCGCTGATCAAAGGCGATCGCGCTGATCGCGGCGGCCGTATAGGGGCCGATGCCGGGCAGGGTGAGCAGGGCCGCCTCGCTCTGCGGGAAAGCTCCGCCGTGTTCCTGGGTCACGACACGGGCGCATTTCAGCAGGTTGCGGGCGCGGGCATAGTAGCCAAGGCCAGCCCATTCCGCCATCACCCGGTCATCCTGCGCGGCGGCCAGGTCCGCAACCTCGGGCCAAAGGTCGGTGAAGCGCAGGAAATAGGCCTTCACGGCGGCCACCGTGGTCTGTTGCAGCATCACCTCGGACAACCATATTCGGTAGGGATCAGGGCGCGCATTGCTGCGCGGCGGCACCCTCCACGGCAGATCGCGGGCGTGCCGGTCGTACCATGCCAGAAGGTCGGTCGCCTCTGCCCCATGTTGCGCGGTCATCTGGTGTCCTGTCCTGTGCGACGGCGCGCCGTCACACTTTGTTTACGCCCTGCGAGGTCTCGCCTCTGGCCCCTGCCGAATATCCCACTAGGATAGGGCGCAATCGTGAAAGGCAAAAGATGGCCCGGCGCAATACTTCGACATATGGCTTTGCCCGCACCTCCAAACTGCTGGAGGACAAGATCCGGCGCGCCGGTGAAACCCGCGGCTTTGCGGTCACGCGACTGCTGACCCATTGGGACGAGATCGCCGGAGACATGGCGACCATGGCCCGCCCCGTCGATGTGAAATATGGCCGAAGCGGCTTTGGCGCCACGTTGACCCTTCTGACCACCGGGCCCATGGCGCCGCTGGTCGAGATGCAAAAGGAAAGCCTGCGCGAAAAGGTCAACGCCGTTTACGGCTATAACGCGATCAGCCGGGTGCATGTCACGCAGACTGCCTCGACCGGGTTTGCCGAGGGGCAGGTCGATTTCACCACCGGTTCGGCATCGAAGCCAGCAACACCGGAACACCGGCCCGAGGTTATTGCCAAGGCGCGCGATGTCGCAACGCCCGTCGGGGACGAGGGCCTGCGATCCGCGCTTGAGACCCTGGCCCGGAATGTTCTAAGCAAACACCAGAAATAGGAAGGACCAATCATGGACCGCAGAGTACTCTTGGCCAGCGGCGCGGCCGCGGCTGTCGCCGCCGCGGGCGGCGCATGGTATATGACACAGAAACCCGGCACGACCTCTATCGCGACCGTCACCCCTGTGGCGAGTGAGGGCAATGCAGGGAATGCAGAGGCCGGCGTCGATACCACCGGCATCACCGAGATGACCCTCGGCAGCGATGACGCGAAAGTCACGCTGATGGAATACGCCTCCTTCACCTGCCCGCATTGCGCCAGCTTTCACCAGTCGGTCTTCAAGGACCTGAAGGCGGATTACGTCGACACCGGCAAGGTCAAGTTCATCTACCGAGACGTTTATTTCGACCAGTTCGGCCTTTGGGCGGCGCTGATCGCGCGGTGTGATCCTTCGCGCTTCTTTGGCATCGCGGACATGCTTTATGCGCAACAAAAAGACTGGGTCGGCAACGGCGATCCCACGGGCATTGCGGACCGGCTACGCAAGATCGGCCTCGTTGCCGGGCTCGACAGCGACCAGATGAGCGCCTGCCTGGAGGACGAAGATAACGCCCGCGCGCTCGTCGCCTGGTTCCAGCAGAATGCGACCGCGGATGATGTGACCGGCACGCCGACCCTTTTCATCGACGGGACCAAGCATTCCAACATGAACTATGCGGATCTGAAGGTGTTGCTGGACACCGCATTGGAAAGCTGATGGCGGCCCCTTTGCAAGGATTGCGGGTCATCGAACTCGCCCGGATTCTGGCGGGCCCCTGGGCCGGTCAGACGCTCTCGGATCTCGGAGCCGAGGTCATCAAGGTCGAAAGCCCCGAGGGGGACGACACCCGGAGATGGGGGCCGCCCTTTATCGACAGGGGCGACGACCACTCGGCAGCGTATTTTCATTCGTGCAATCGTGGCAAGAGTTCGATTTGCCTCGATTTTCGCACCGAAGAAGGCCAAGCCAAGGTGCGTGAGCTGATCGCGGATGCCGATATCCTGATCGAGAATTTCAAGGTCGGCGGGTTGCAAAAATACGGGCTGGATTACGCCAGCCTCTCGCAGGTCAATCCGCGCCTGATCTATTGTTCGATCACCGGCTTTGGTCAGGACGGCCCCTATGCGCATCGCGCTGGCTATGACTACATCATTCAGGGCATGTCCGGCCTGATGTCCCTGACCGGAGAGCCGGACGGCCAGCCATTGCGCGCCGGTGTCGCTGTCACGGATCTGTTCACCGGGCTCTATTCCGCCACCGCGATCCTCGCAGCGTTGCACCAGCGAAACAGCACGGGTCGCGGACAGCATATCGACATGGCGCTATTGGATTCAGCGGTGTCGATCACGGCCAATCAGGCGATGAACTACCTGACGACCGGCACGCCGCCGGTGCGGACGGGCAATTATCATCCCAACCTCACACCCTATCAGGTTTTCGAGGTCAGCGATGGGCATATCATTATCGCCACCGGCAACGATGCCCAGTACCGCCGCCTTTGCGATGTGCTGGATCTGGCGGACATGAAGGATGACCCGGACTATCTGGAAAATCCTGACCGTGTCGCCAACCGGCCCGAGATGATCCGCCGTCTGCAAGAGGCCTGTCTGGGGTTCACCAAGACCGACCTTCTGGCGGCCTGCGAGGCGCGTGGCATACCCGCCGGACCGATCAACGATATGGCAGAGGTGTTTAATGATCCGCAGGTCATCGCGCGCGGCATGCGGATCGACCCCGAAGGCATCCCCGGCGTGCGCGGTCCTTTCCGGTTTTCCGACGCCGACCTGACGCTGGAGAAGGCCTCACCCAAGCTGGGGCAGGGCTGAGTTTCGTCACTTGGCGTCGGGCCTTTGGGCCCGGCGCCTGCCTCCGGCGGGGATATTTTCAAAACCAAAGTGATCAACCGCCGAGCTTGGCGTGCACCTCATCAAGGTCGATTTCCGCGATCGGCATCTTGTTGGCAGGATCGGCGACGTCATATTTGAACAGGTCGAAGTCGCGCTTGTACATCTCGTAGACCAGATGCATCGACAGGTCGTCGAAGTAATCCTCGACGGGGTGCGCGCGTTTCGGGCCGTGGCCTTCGCTTTCGTTGAAGCGGGGAATCGCAGAGAGATCGACGGCATGGGGGGTGTCGATCGCATCGAGGACCTGCTGCATGCCTTCGCCGAACTTCTCGGTCCAGAAGATTTTATCGTACCGCCCACCGTTCACCACGAAGGTGGAAACATGGCCGGACATGGCGGACCAGTGGATATCCGGATCCATTGGGCGGCGCCATTGTATGGTGTCGCGCGCGAAGAGCAGGAAGCGGCGGAATGACCGGATCTGGTCAAACGGCTGCTTGCCGTCGTCGCCACCGACCTCAATCCCGTATTTCTGCATCAGCATCGGTACCATGTTGCCCCGGTAGCGTCCGCCGTTGCGCTGGATGCCGCAGATCTTGTCAAAGAAGGACGACAGGATCCGCGCGTAGGGGTTGCGCACGCAGGTGAAGGCATAGCTTTTGTGGGCGGTAACGTTCGCCTCGATCAAAGGTTGGCTGTGGTCCTGCGCCCACTTGTGCAATCCCTCGCTGCTGTCGTGGATGTCGCCGTCGTAAAACCGGCCATGGTCGGAATAATACATGATTTGACCGATGGTCGAGCAGGCGCATTTCGGCACCACGCGGTAGACCACGCTTTCGCTTTCCGTCATCCAGACGCCGGGAAAACCCATGTGATCCGCCTCCGCTGCGGGGTCGGTTTTGTCCGGCCCGTTCTCACTGCGCATAAAAAAGCAAACATTCACCGGATATTCAATCGACGATGCAACGGATGGGTGTCGACAAATACCCCTAAGGTCTGATTATTGTTTCGGAAATGGCGACGATTGCATATATCCTTCTGTGTCACAAAGACCCCGACGCGGTGATCGCGCAAGTGCAGGGCCTGATCTCGGCCGGGGATTGTGTGGCGATCCATTTTGACGGCAACGCATCTGCGGAGGATTTTGGCAGGGTCCGCGAGGCAATGGCGGGTGAGGTCAATGTCACCTTTGCCCGTCGGCGTCTGAAATGCGGTTGGGGTGATTGGTCGCTGGTGTCGGCCACAATGGAGACTCTTGAGGCGGCCCTGGAGAGTTTTCCCCATGCGACGCATTTTTACCTCTTGTCGGGCGATTGCGCGCCGATCAAATCGGCCCGCTACATCCACGCGTTTCTCGAAAGCGAGGATGCCGATTACATCGAGAGTGTGGATTTCCATACCGGCGGTTGGATCAAGACGGGCATCAAGGAAGAGCGGCTGATCTATCGCCACTATCTGAACGAGCGCAGGCATAAGTGGCTGTTTTATCAGATGATCGACTGGCAACGCCGCTTGGGGCTGGTGCGGAAAGTGCCCGTCGATTTGCAGGTCATGATCGGCAGCCAATGGTGGTGTTTGCGGCGAACCACGGTCGAGGCGGTTCTGGCGATGGTGCAGAAGCGGCGGGATGTCGTGCGCTTTTTCTCCACCACCTGGATTCCGGATGAAGTCTTCTTTCAGACCCTTGTGCGTCACCTGGTGCCGGAGGGCGAAATAAAGTCGAGGCCGCTGACCTTCCTGATGTTCACAGACTATGGGCTGCCGGTGACGTTCTACAACGACCAATATGATCTGTTGCTGGGGCAGGATTACCTCTTCGCCCGCAAGATCAGCCCTGAGGCGAGCGATCTGAAGCGTCGGCTTGCCGCGCTCTATACGACAGAGCGGACCGACTTCGCGATTTCGGCTGAGGGGAGGTCGCTGTTCGATTTTCTGACGGGGCGCGGGCGGATCGGCCACCGCTTTGCGCCGCGCTTTTGGGAGAATGAAGCAAGCCTCGGGCGCGGTCGCGAATTGCTGATCGTCGTCAGCAAGAAATGGGATGTCGCGACCCGGTTGGTTGAGGATATCGAGGCGAGGACGGGCATCCGCGGGTTCGGCTATCTGTTTCACAGCGACGATATCAGTCTGCCCGATCTGGGTGGGATCCAGAGCTCCTTGTTCAAGCGCGCGCGGCATCGGCGGGCCACCCTGCGCATGCTTTACGATTATTACAAAACGGACCGCATGATGATCTGCCTTGATCCCGGCGATCTCGATCTGATTCGGGACTTTTGTTCGGATCGTGCGGCGACAGCGCTGCTAGTTGTCGATTGTGATTTCGACGAGGCGGGTCTGACGCGAGAGGCAAAGCGGCGGGGGATGGCGTCCGAGCTCACCACCGCGCAAACACTTGCGGAGGTTTTGCCTGCCCTGCGGGATTCCATCGCCATGGAGCATGACCGCATCCGCGATGAGGGTTTCGCCAATCAACACCGCTTGCGCCAATCAGCCAGCGTCGAACAGAATGCAAAAGTTCTGGCACGGTTCCTTGCCGTTTCCGAAGGAGTGGCGCATGAATTGGCTGAGAAAGACGACTTGTTTTCCGATTGAGGTTTCAGATGAGCTATACTTACGACGACCAGAATATCTTTGCGAAGATCCTGCGCGGCGAGATCCCCAACAAGACAGTGATCGACAGCGAACATACCCTCGCCTTTGAGGACATCTCGCCCCAGGCGCCGGTGCATGTGTTGGTTATTCCCAAGGGGCCCTATGTGACCTACGATCATTTCGCCGCCGAGGCGACGGCGGATGAGATCGTGGATTTTCATCGCGTTGTGGCGCGGGTTTGCGAAACCTTCGACGTGCGGTCGGACACCGGGAAGGGATGTCGGTTCATCTCGAACGCCGGGGAACATGGTGTGCAAGAGGTGCCGCATTACCATTTGCACATCATGGGCGGTCGTTGGCTGGGCAGGATGCTTGAAAAAGAGGACTGATGCGCCTTTTGCCCTGACCGATGATGCTCGGGTCAGCCGAATACGGCTGACAGGCTTTCGTCCACGGCGGCCGAGATCTCGTCGATATGATCCGCCGTGGCGATCAGCGCCGGGCTGAAGGTCAGGGTGTTGTTGTAGCCGGGAATTGAGCGGTTCGTGACGCCGATGATGACGTGACGCGCCGCACATTCCGATACGATCCGGGCGCAGAGCTGTTCGTCCGCCGGTTCGCGGCTGCCGCGGTTCTTGACCAGTTCGATGCCCGCGAAAAGGCCTTTGCCACGCACCTGTCCGATGACTTTATGTTTCTCGGACAGCGCCTCGAAATTCGCCAGCAGGCGGGCGCCCATCTCGTTGGTGTTCTCCAGCAGGTTCTCATCCTCGATGATGCGCATGTTCTCGATCGCGGCGGCAGGCCCGGCGGTGCAGCCGCCAAAGGTCGAGATGTCGCGGAAATAGTTCAACGGGTCAGCGGCGTCATCCTTGAACATCTCGAACACCCGTTCGGAGGTCACACAGCAGGCGATGGCGGCGTAGCCCGAGGCGACCCCCTTGGCCATGGTGACGAAATCGGGTTCGATCCCGTAGTGCTGATAGCCGAACCACGTGCCGGTGCGCCCGACGCCGCAGACGACCTCGTCGATATGCAGCAGGATGTCGTATTTGCGACAGATTTCCTGCACGCGGGGCCAATAGCCTTCGGGCGGGGTGATGACACCGCCACCGGCTGTGATCGGCTCAAGACATAGCGCGCCGACGGTGTCGGGACCCTCACGCAAGATGACCTCTTCGATCTGATCCGCCGCCCATTCGCCGTAGTTTTCGACCGGCGCGCCCTGATCGGCGGCGCGGTATTCAAGGCAATGCGGCACGCGGACGAAATCGGGGGCAAAGGGGCCGTATTGCGCGTTGCGCTGATCCTGACCGCCGGCGGAAAGCGTCCCGATGGTCGTGCCATGGTAGTCGCGATCCCGGTAGAGGATCTTGGTCTTGCGCCCGCCATGACGTTTATGCGCGATCTGGCGCACCATCTTGAACGCCTTCTCGTTCGCCTCGGACCCGGAGTTGCAGTAATAGACACGCGTGAGGCCTGGCATCTTGTCGATCAGCTTTTCGGCAAAGATCGCGCCGGGGATCGTACCTGCTGCACCGGCGAAGTAATTCAGCTTTATCAACTGGTCACGGACTGCGTTCGCGATGCTCTCGCGGCCATAGCCGACGTTGACCGTCCACACACCGCCCGAGACGCCGTCCAACAGTTTGGTGCCCTTCTGGTCCCAGACGTGGATACCCTTGCCTTCGGTTATGATCCTCGGCTCGCCGGTTTCAAACTGTTTGTGCTGAACGAGGTGGTGCCAAACGTGGGCCTTGTCGGCCTCCACGATCTTGGAGATGTCATTGTCGCGGAATTCGCCGTCCATGAGAGCCTCCTAAGCCGGGGAATGTCGAAAGGGTACGCCCGACATCCCGACTTGGCAATCGTGCCTGCCGCGACGGCGTGCGGGCGTTTCATGCGCCGATTTCGGGTCCTTTCGGGCCTGAGCGCTTGCAGCGCCGCCGCGTCCGGTTAGGCTGATGGGATGACGCCAGACGACCAG
>PAPR01000019.1 GCA_002709085.1 Pseudooceanicola sp.
CCCGCCATGCTTTGCAATAGGTGTCCGTGATGGCGCACCTCGCGCGGCGGAACGGAAGCCTGTGATCTTAGGGCCGCTCCATCAGTTGACGCAATCCGATATGGCGTGCCGCTGACCGTCCCAATGGACGCAGATCAGACCACCCCGTCGCTTCGAAGCTGGGCAATGGTATCGGTATCAAACCCGAGGCCAGCCAGAACGGCATCAGTGGCGTCTCCGGCCTCGGGGGCTGCTGCGCGGCCTTTCACCGCCAGTCCGGACGTCGCCAGCGGGTTGACGATCTGGGGGATCCTGCCTTCTGCCGGATGGTCTACGTATTCGATCAGTCCGCGTCCGGCGACATTTTCTGAACTCAGCGCCTCGTCGGGTGAATAGACCGGCGTGATCGGAACGCCTTTGCGGGTCATCTCGTCGATCAGCTCGTCGCGGTTCTTCGCGGCGCAGGTTTCCGCGATGGCGGCGCGATAACGCGCGGCCTTGTCACCGTGGTTGGAGTGCCTGTCCTCGGGGCTTTCGTCGTGATCAATCAGATCCGGCCGATCGATCGCCTCGCAAAAGTTGACCCAGAGCCGTTTTTCCAAAAGCGCCACAGCCACGGCCTTGTTGTCAGCCGTCAGATAGGTGCCATAGCGCGGATTGCCGCCCCAGACCTCGAACATCGGCAGGCCAGTATTTCCGACATCCCGAGCCATCGACCCGGTCTGGGAAATGTTGCACATGGAAAACAGGCTGTCGAACATCGCGACGTCGAGATTGCTGCCCAGGCCGGTCGCGCGCCGTTTCATAAGGGCGCCCAGGATGCCAATCGCTGCCATGGTTGCCCCGGCATAATCTGCTGCCTGGAACCCCGGCACGTCCGGTGCCTTGCCCGGTTGCGCCGAGAGACCGGCAAACCCCGACAGCGCCTGAATGACCAGATCGTGGCCAGAGATGTGGGACAGCGGGCCGGTTTGACCAAAGCCGGAGAGCGAACAATAGACTACGCCCTTGTTCAACCCTTTGGCGGTTTCATAGTCGATGCCGAGATTCTTGGCCACGCCGGGCCGAAAGGTCTCTACGACGACGTCGGCCTCGGCAATCAATTTATGCGCAATCGCACGACCTTTGGCGTCGGAGAGATCCAGAGTGACACTATGTTTGCCGCCATTGACGCTGTTGAAATAGACGCTGCCGGTCTTGAAATGCGGCGCGTTGGCGCGGCTCAGGTCGCCGCCGTCGGGGCGCTCGATCTTGATCACCGTCGCACCCATGTCGGACAAAAGCTGGGTGCACCAGGGGCCGGGCAGGAGCCGGCTGAAATCGGCGATCAGAACGCCTGCCAGCGGCAGGTCCGGGTTGGTGGCAGTTCCGCCAGCGAGTTTGTCGATCAGCAACGCATGCGCGCGGATTTCGGATTTGGTATCTGTCACGGGCCTGGCCTCTATGTCTTTTGTGTTAATTTCGCAGCTGACGCCGCGCAAGAATCGCCGTTCGGCGTCAGAGGATGCTGGCACCGGGTGCCGTGTTGCGCAATCGACCCCTGGCGCCAAACATCCTGTTTGACTTATCCCCTGGCAAGAGACTAGTAAATGAAATGTGTCCCGTCTATCGGAATGCAGCACGCTTGGCGGCGGTGCTCGCCCCGGTTGGGAAGCCCTGCGTAGGGGTGGGGGATCGGACGGAGCCACAGGTTAAAAACGGGAGTGAAAATCATGCAAATTGAGTTTGGCGGAAAGGTCGCCCTTGTCGTGGGCGCGGCTCAAGGCATCGGGTTTGCCGCCGCGTCAGAACTCAGAAACTCCGGTGCCAAGGTTGCCGTGGCCGACATCAATGGCGCAGCTGCTATTGCGGCCGCCGACCGGCTTTCGGGCGGGGAGGGCGAGACCCTGGGCGTTCAGGCCGATATCAGCGCGCTGGACAGCGTCGAGGCGATGATCGCCGAAGTGACAGAGAAACTTGGACCCCCGGATATCGTCGTGATTTCGGCTGCGGTACTGGATGACAAATTGTTCATGGAGTCCGGTCCCAAGGACTGGGAGAGGCTGATCAACGTCTGCCTATATGGACCGATGAACGTTTTGCACAGTGTTCTGCCCGGCATGACGGAACGGGGTTTTGGGCGCATCATATGCATGGCCTCGGATTCCGCACGGGTCGGCCAAGCGCGGCTGTCCTATTACGCCGCGGCCAAGGGCGGTGTGATCGCCCTGGTCAAATCCGTGGCGCAAGAGGTCGGCTCGTCCGGTGTCACGCTGAACGTGGTGTCTCCGGGCGCAACGGATACGGAGCTGCGACAGGCCCGCGAAGCCCAAACCAAAGAAACCATAGGCGAGGACCGCTACGCCGCGCGCGTCCGGAAGGTTCTGCGCATGTATCCGGCGGGCCGGATCGGACAGCCGCAGGATCACGCCAGCATGATTGCCTATCTGGCCAGTGACCACGCCTCCTGGGTGACCGGTCAGGTCATCAGCGTCAATGGCGGCTTTGTTATGCCATGAAAGAGAGACACTAATGGATTTCAGTTTCACATCCGAACAGCAGCTTATTCGCGAATCCTGCCAGGCGATGGTCGACCGCGACGTCACGCCGGTTCTGGCCCGTCACGATCCGACCAAGCCTTTGCCCAAGGCGGCGATGCTGGAGATTTACGGTGCGCTGGCGCAGATGGGCCTGATGGCGCCGCGCCTACCCGAAGAGCACGGCGGCGCCGGGCTGAGCATGCTGGACTACGGGTTCATGTTCGAGATCCTGCCTCCGGTCATATCGATTTCGATCCTTGCGCAGGAATGCACCGCTGCACGAATCTACGCCGAGAGCACGCAGGAACAAAAAGACCTGTTTCTCCCTGGCATTCTCGACGGCACAAAGATCTGTTGTACCGCCACGACAGAGCCCAATGCCGGCTCCAACCCGCGTGAGGTGCAGACGAGGGTCGAGACCGACGGCGACGAGTTGGTGATCAACGGGGCCAAGATTTGGATCAGCAATGCCGGAATTGCCGATATCATCAACACCACCTGCTCCGACGGCAAGGACGAGCGGGGCAATTCCCGGCTGCGCCGCGTCGTTGTCGAGCGCGAGCGCGCCGGTTTGACTGCGCGCGAAATCCCCTGCCTTGGTCTGCGGCAGGGGCATCTGGGCGAGGTGCTTTACGACAACTGCCGCGTTCCGGCGGTCAATTCCCTGGGGGCGTCCGGGGATGCAGCGCGGTTGCTGACTCTGACATGGAACGGCAACCGCCCACTGGTGGGGCTGGCGGCGGTGCATCTGGCACAAAAGGCTCTGGACGCGGCGGTGGAATATGCCGGCGTGCGTAAGCAGTTCGGTAAATATATCGGCGGCCACCAGCTTGTGCAGAAGCAGTTGGCCGATATCGAGACCGCCGTCGTCACCAGCCGCCTGCTGTGCTACTCTGCGCTCAACGCGATGGACAATGGCGAACGGGCCAATGGCACCTCGGCGATGGCCAAACGCTATGCGACGACCGCCTGCGAAGAGGCGATATCCGAGGCGATGCAGGTGCATGGCGCCATGGGTGTGGCCGATGAAACCGGGTTGGAGCAGCTCTACCGCGATGTGCGCATGCTGCCCATTCCGGACGGGGCCAACGGGATCCTGGCGCTGATCCAAGGACGCGAGCTCGCCGGGATCGACGCGTTTCGCTGAAGGCAGGGGGTAGCTTTGACGTATTCGGGGGCAATCGCTGGACGCAAGGTCGTCGAACGGGTTGACAGGCGGGCGGTCAGTCTTTGCGCCGGTCGTCTGGCCGATCTGGGCAGGGTGACCGACTGTGTGGCACTTGATGGCGATCCTTTGCCTGATCGGCACGCTGCCTGGTGCGATTACCCATTTGTCAAGTCAGCGGCAGACGTCATCCGGCTGGAACGCAGTGCGCGCGACCCAGTCACGACGGTCGCACGCCTGTCGATGTCGATATTCGGATGCCGGGCAAGGGGCTTAGGCTTTGGCCCTTATCAGATGCCCGCCGCGGTTGGTCTGACTGAACAACGACAGGTGTATTCATGACCGAGCCCAATCCAGCCAATGCGACGAATTTTCTCAGCGGTATCAGTGTCGTAGAGATTGGCAGCCGGATTTCGGCCGGGTTGTGCGGCTCGCTTCTAGCCGATGCCGGGGCGAGCGTGTATTTGATCGAACCGCCCGAGGATCAGCAGGGCAGTAGCGCTAAATGGGCCAACCGTGCGCTTCACGCAGCGGGGAAGCACAGCGTGGCGGTGGACACCGAGGCGGACCGCGACCGGCTCACTGCAATAATCGGCGCTTGCGACGTGGTGTTGCTGTCCAGCGATGTCGACCCCGATTGGGCGGTTGAGATCGCGAAGACTGTCGCGCCGGGAAAAATTCTTTGCGACTTCACAGCCTTTGGGCATAGCGGGCCATTGGCCGGACAGGCCTTTGACGATGCGATGGTGCAATCCATCTGTGGCGTTGCCCATACGACGGGTTTCGCGGATGGCCCCCCGGTGGCGCTACAGGTGCCCTTGCTTGAATACTCGACCGGCACTTATGGCGCGGCCGCGATTGTCGCCGCGCTGGCGGCGCGTGACCGCTCCGGCGGGGGACAGCGGATCGACATGGCGCTTTACGACAGTGGGGTGAACTCCCTCGCCACCTTCCTGCCCGCGCATTTCGGCGGCAAGGTTCCTATGCGGGTGGGCAATCAGCATGCGATGTGCGCGCCATGGAACGCCTACCAGGCGTCGGACGGTTGGTTGCTGCTCTGCTCGGCCTCGAACCCGCCCTGGCGGCGGCTGTGCAATCTGATGGGTCAGCCTGACCTCGCCGACGATCCGACGTTCGTTGATCTGTCGGACCGGATGGAGAACCGAGACGAGTTGAACCGGATCGTGCAGGGCTGGGTCGGACAGTACGATGTGACCACCGCGACAAAGCTTTTGATGTCGGCCGATGTAGCCTGCGGACCAATTCTTCGGATGGAGGATGCCGAGAGCGACCCAAACCTGAAATTGCGCGGTATGATTCGCGATATCCCCGACCGGGCCAGCGGGGGCACTGCGCGTATTCCGGGTTCTCTTCTGCGAGCGCACTCAGGACATGGTCGCCTTGCTGAGTATGTTCCGCGACGCGGTGACACTGGTGCCGCTGAATTGGAGGCTCTTGTCGGCACGGTGGCGGCGGGCAACGACACCCCGGATGCGAACGAATTGCCGCTTGAGGGACTGCGTGTGCTGGAGATCGGGCAATACACCACAGCCCCGCTGACCAGCCGGCACCTGGCGACGCTTGGGGCTGAAGTCATCAAGATTGAACCGCGCGAAGGCGACGCCGCGCGCAGCTGGTTGCCGCATAACGGCGATCTCAGCATCTTTTTCGTGATGAGCAATTCCGGCAAGACCAGCCTTGCGCTCGACTTGAAATCAGAAGAAGGCCGAAAGATTTTTATTGATCTGCTGGTCAGCGCCGATGTCTTGCTGGAAAATCTCAAACCCGGTTCGCTCGACCGTCTCGGGTTCGGCTGGCCGCAATTGTCGGAGATCAATCCGCGGCTGATTTATTGCGCGATCTCGGGCTTCGGGGCCGAATCCGCCTATCATGAGAGGCCGGCATTCGACACCGTGGTTCAGGCAATGGCCGGGCTGATGCATGCCAATTCGTTTGAAGGCACCCCGTTGAAATCGGGTGTGTCCGCAGGTGATTTCATGGGCGGTCAGGTGGGGCTTTTCTTTGTTCTTGCGGCGTTACGGCACCGGGAACGGACCGACAAAGGCGATTTCATCGACGTGTCGATGCAGGATGTGGCTGTCTGGATGACCGGGCATCTGTGGCATCAGGATAGGGCCGAATCACGGCGCAATCCGATGCTGAAGTGCGCCGACGGGTATGTCTGCGCCGAACGCGATTTTGACGCGACGGGCCGGGAGTGGGCGACAATGGCACGCGACGAGGCAATCGCCCTGCTGTCGCGCGAGGGTTACATGGCCGCACCGGTCCGCACGCTTGCCGAGATGGTCGAGCATCCACAGACCGAAGCGCGTGGTTTGCTGCAATGGCATGCAAGCGCCGACGGGCTGCAATGGCCGCTCCTGGGGTCGCCCATGACGTTTTCCGGGTTGCGGCCCTTTATCGGCAATCCGATTGGTAAGTCGAGCGTTGCCGATGCCTCAATGCTGGCGCGATTGGGTATTGGCGCGTGAAGGCGATGCCCGATCCTGACGCGGAGCGCAAATGCCGGCGATGTGTCGTGTTCGGAATGAGATACGCTGTGTATTACGCTTCCGCGAGCGGCGAATAACCGACGTGATGGCGACGCGGTTACGGTCGCGCCGCCAAATCGGGCCGAATCCGCAATCGCATCGCTTATTGCGGCGTGTCGCCCGCCAGCGTGATACGATGCATGAGGCGCCGAAAACCGTGATAATCGTTGATCGGATTATGCTGGGCGGCGCGGTTGTCCCAGAAGGCAATGGAACCAGGCTGCCAGCGGAAGCGGCAGGTGAATTCCGGGCGTATCTGATGGGCAAAGAGGTATGAAAGCAGCGGCGCGCTTTCTTCCACAGTCATTCCATCGAAATGGGTGGTGTGCCCGGAATTGACGTAAAGCGCCTTGCGCCCGGTCTCTGGGTGGGTGCGAACGACCGGGTGGGAGGCCGAGATCTCTTCTGAGGCCGCGGCAGTTCCGGAGGTTTTAAGACGATCTTCGCGGGTGGCCGAGGCATCCGCTTTTGCGCTGGAATTGATTGCCCTCAGGGTATCGAGAACAGCTTTCAATCCGTCCGACAGCGTCTCGTATGCTTGGTACATATTGGCGAAAAGCGTGTCTCCGCCGTAGGGGGGCAATTCGCGTGCCACCAGCATTGTCGCCTTTGGCGGCTTGGGCAGGTAGGCGGTATCCGTATGCCAGATGCCGCCGAAATTCTTTTTTTCTTCCGGCAGTTTGAGGACCGGCGCGATCTGGGGGTAATCCTCCAGCCCTTTGACCATCGGATATTCCAGCACTTCGCCCAGCCGTTCGGCCAATTCCAGATGCTGTGCCGGGGTAATGTCCTGATCGCGGAAAAAGACCACCAGATGCTCTTGCTGCGCCTTTTGGATGTCTTCGATCATTTCGTCGCTAACGCCTGCGGCCAAATCAACGCCCAGCAGTTCGGCGCCAAGGGATCCCGATATCGGTTCTATCCGGAAATTTTGCTTGTTCATGCAACTTGCGCCTTTTTGCTTTGTGACGCCGACGCACAGCCCGTCGGGCCCGAATGCAAATCGGCACAATATTGACTTCGACGGCGGGGCATTTTCGCAGGTCTGGTCGCGATACCCCCGTCGGCCCGCGCAGCGATGTCCCGCGCAGGTTCCATATGCCTAGCACCCGACTTGATGTGATTCAATTATGAAATGCGTTCCAAAAATGTAGACGGAAGGCCAAAACCCATGTTAGATTGAGGTGGCCAACCTTGGCGAAAAAGGCGGTGGCCATGCTTTGCAGTCAAAAGTGAAGCTCTCACTTCCTTTCGTCAGGCGGGGCAATAGGGGAGGGAAAATGAAAAATTTCAGGACATACAAAGCCACTGCGGCTGCCTGTGCCATGGCACTGGCCTTTGGCGTGACGGCTTCGACAGCGGATGCAAAGACGCTCCGGTTTACCACTCAGCTTCCGGCGAAAAACTTCGCGACACAGAATGTCGCCAAGTTCGGGGAGTGTATTGCGGCGGGATCCGATATCGAAATCGAGATTTACGATTCTGCACAATTGTATCGCGACAAGGAGGTGCCTCAGGCGGTGTCGTCCGGTGCGATCGACATGGGCATGACCACGACCGCGCGTTTCGCAGGGACGATCCCGGCAATCGAAATTCTGAACGTTCCCTTTGTGATGGGAACGCGCGACGATATCCTTGCCGCGCTGGCACCGGGCGCGAAACTGCGCGCGCTGCTTGATGAAGAGCTGACCAAGACCGGCGCTCGTCCCATCTACTGGATGGATTATGGCACAGTGGTCTTCCTGTCTAATTCCGACAAGCCGATCCGCAAACCCGAGGATGTCAAAGGCCAGAAAGTCCGGGTTTTCGGCAAGACGCTGGGCGATTTCGTCACCGCGCTGGGCGGCGTGCCAACGCTGACCTCTGGGTCAGAGCAATTCCTGGCCTTTCAACGCGGAACCGTGGATGCCGGGATGACCGGTATCGGATCGGTGAAGTCGCGCAAGCTCTATGAGGTCATCGATATCGTGACCCGCACCGAGCACGCGAAGATCGAATTCATCATGCTCATCAACGACGGTGTCTGGAATTCCCTGAGCGAGGAAGAGCAGACTGTCGTGACCGAATGCGGTCTCGAAGCCGAGGCAGACCTGCGCGCCTCCATTGCGGCGGTCGAAGAGGATGCCGTCCAGGACACTTTGGCCCAGGGCAGGGAAGTGATCGAGTTGACGGACGCGGAACGCGAAGAGTGGAAAGCTGCCGCGCAACCGGTGATCGACGCTTACCTGGAAAATTCCGGCGAGCTTGGCCAGAAGGTTCTCGACGCGCTTGAAAAGTAGCGCCCGATACGGCCGCTGACAGCTACATTGTCACATACCGGCAAGGCACCATCTCGCCTTGCCGGGTGGACGTCCCATTTTCTTGGAAAAGTTAGGCATTCCAATGCTTCGTGTGATCGACGTTATTTCCGACCAGTTCGCTCGGATCGCCGCCGCGCTGTTTTTCTTGATTGGCCTCATAATCTCGTTCGAGGTGGTCGCGCGATACGTTTTCCTGTCGCCCACATCCTGGGCGGAAGAAGGCGCGCGGCTGCTCCAGCTCTGGGCGACATATTTAGCGATGGGATACGTGCTGCGGGTCGACGGGTTGATACGCATTACGGTGCTGACCGGGGCGATCGGCCCCGCGGGGCGGCGGCTTCTCGAAATACTGGCATTGGTGTGGATCTTGGTTTTCTGCTGCTTTGCGTTCTGGCTGGGTCTCGAGGTGGTGATCGAGAGTATCCAAAAAGGGCGCGCGACAGCGACCATGAACCAAGTTCCTAAGTTCTGGACCGAAACCGCGATTCCTGCCGGTTTCTTTGTGCTCGCTCTTCAGACACTGGCCCAGATATGGCGGCAGATCCGCGCACGACCGGACGATTCCGGACCCGCCGAGCCGGCGGTCGACATGACACTTTAGGGGTTAGCACTGTGTCTGCATTTATAATTCTAGGGCTTCTCTTGCTGTTCCTGCTGCTCGGAATCCCGATCGCTTTCGTGATGGGTGGCCTCGGGCTGGCATTGCTGATGTTCAAAGGGTTCAACCCTGTGATGATTCCGCAGGCGTTGTATTCCAGCATCGACAGTTTCATCCTGCTTGCCGTTCCGCTGTTCTTGTTAATGTCCAATATCCTGCTCAAGGGCGGCATAGGCAAAGACCTGTTCGCCGCCGCACAAAGCTGGGTGGGGCATTGGCCGGGCGGGCTCGGCGTCGCTACCATCCTGTCTTGCGGATTGTTTGCCGCAATTTCGGGCTCGTCGGTTGCCACGGCTGCAACGATTGGCACGGTCGCTATTCCCGAAATGCTCAAGCGTGGATACGAGAAGAGCTTCATAATGGGGCTGCTGGCTGCGGGCGGGACATTAGGTATCCTAATCCCTCCATCCATTATTCTCATTATTTATGGCGTCGCTGTCGAAGAGTCGATTATCGGGCTGTTCATGGCCGGGGTCGGTCCGGGACTGTTTCTGATCCTGATGTTTTCGATCTATTCGGTCGGCTACGCCCGGTTCGGGGGGCAGCTTGAGGTGTTGCCGCGTGCCTCCTGGGAGGAACGGCGCAAGGCAACCATCGGCGCCCTACCGGTTTTGGTTCTGGCCGCGGCAATCGTTCTGGGGATCTATTTTGGCGTATTCACACCAACCGAAGCCGCCGGAGTGGGCTTCGTGCTGGCGCTGATCATCACTATCGGTCGCGGAACATTAAACTGGACAAAGCTCAAAGAAGCATCGGTCGAAGCGATGCAAACAACCGTGACGATTTTCCTGATCATCGCCGGTGCCAAGATATTCTCCAAAGCGATCACGCTCTACCGGATCCCGCAGGACGTGACCCGAATGGTGACTGAGAATTTTACCGATGTGGGGATGTTCCTGTTGGTGGTCTGTTTCATTCTTTTGGTGATGGGGCTGTTCATCGAATCCCTGAGCATGCTGGTGATCATGGTTCCGGTGCTCTACCCGGCGCTGATGACTATGGGGGTCGATCCGATCTGGTTCGGGATTGTCTTTGTCATCATGATCGAATGCGCTCTGATAACGCCGCCGGTGGGGCTGAATCTTTTTGTGGTTCAGGCAGTCGGAAACGCAACCCTTTGGGAAGTGTCGCGCGGCGTTTGGCCGTTTATCATCATCATGTTGGGCACAGTCGCCGTGCTCTATTTCTTCCCGGCCTTGGCCATGTATCTGCCCTTGGCGTTCTGAGGTCATATGGCTGAGCCGCAGAGAGACGCGCGCAGCATCGGCGTGGTGGGCCGAGGAGGGGGCCCGCGGATCACGTCCTGGTGGACGAGGTGACACCGAGAGATCAGAGCGGGCGAGGGCGATGGCAGATCCACATCGTTTTCGTTCTGATCGCCACCACACTGATCAGCGCAGTCTCCGCCACAAGCGGATATCTGGTCCCGGCGCTGGCGGTCCCGACCAAAGATGCGCTCGGTGTCAGCGCGGCCTTCATCGGGTATCAGGTCACGCTTGTGTTTGGCATTGGCGGCCTGTCCTCGATGATCGCCGGTGGCATGGTCGGTCGGTTCGGGCCGTGCCGGGTGTTGCAGGCGGGGCTGGCGGTCAGCTCGGTCGGCTGCATTCTCTATACGTCGGCCAACCCGTTTATCGTGACGGCCGGATCGATCCTGATTGGGTTATGCTACGGCATGTCGCATCCGGCCTCGTCGGTTCTTCTGTCGCGGTTCGGCAGCCCGGAGCGCATGAATTTCCTGTTCTCCTTTCGCCAGTCAAGCACCGCGCTGGGTGCCGTTATCGCGGGGCTTTTGGGGCCGGTCATTGCAACCTTATTGACGTGGCAAGCTGCGTTTCAAGGCTTGGCAGGGTTTTCTCTGCTACTCGCCATAGCGATGAACCGCTTGCGGCCTTATTGGGATGATCAGGCGGACCCGAGGACACCTATTTCGGCGCCCTGGGCCGGCCTGCGATTGATCATCCGGAACAGGAAGCTGCTCACGCTTTGCCTCACGGGGTTCTGCCTTAGCGTGGTCCAGGTCGGTGTACTGGCCTTCCTCGTGCTTTTCGTGGTCGAGGATGTGGGCTTCACGTTGACCCAGGGCGGATTTGCCTTGTCGTTGATCAATATTCTTGCCGTTGGGAGCCGCATCTTCTGGGGATGGCAGGCCGACCGGACCCCAAATTCACTGGCGGTGGTCACGGCGATGGGAGGGGTCACGACGCTGGCGGTCCTGGTCTTTTCGGCGGCGGGTCCGGAGTGGTCGCAATGGCTGGTCTACGGCACGATGTCTGTCCTCGGACTTGCCACCTTTGGCTGGTCGGGAATAGTCATTGCAAATGTGGTCAAGCGAGCGGATCAGGGAAAGATCGCGGAGACGATGGGCGGCACGCTCGGCTTCTTTTTTTCCGGCGCATTGGTGGGCCCAAGTTTAGGGTCGCTTATATTGCAGTTAACCGGGAGTTTCAGTTATGTTTTCATGTTCTTGGCCGTAACGGCATTTGTCGCGACGATCATGGCCGGCTTCGTGGCGCTTCGAAACGACTGAACCCGAGACTGCCGCCAATTAACAGCCCTTGGTTACAGAAGGGCAGACGAGAGGTAGGAAAAACATGTCCATTCGATCGGTTGTCCGGGCCTTCGCGGTTTTCGATTGCTTCAGCGAGGACAGCAAGAACCTCACATTGCATCAGATCAGCCAGAAACTCGACCTGCCGAAATCCACCGTCTTCAGGCTGCTCAACACATTGGTGGAAATCGGCTATATTCATTACCTTGACGACCAAACCTATTGCATGTCGCTCAAGGTTCTAAGACTCGGAAACCTTGTGCCCTCCACGCTGGGCATTCGCGATGTGGCCCGACCGGAACTGCGCGCCTTGGCAGAAATGTCCGGCGAAACGGTTTCGCTGAGCCTGCTGGATGGCAACGACCGGATGGTATTGGACGTGATGGAAAGCACCTCCAAGCTGCGATCCATCGTCCGCGTCGGCGAAGTTGTCAAGCTCCACAAAGGCGCGGTGGGTCGCGTTCTCATGGCATTTCAACCCAAACTGAATATCGCAGAGGTCTTCGGGGATGCTGCTGTGCCCGAGGAACTCGACCGGGAATTGGAAGAAATCCGGGCCGCCGGATATGCGTTTTCTGTGGGGCACCGGCTGGAGGGTGCGGCAGGCATCGCCGCTCCGGTCTTTGACATGAACGGTGAGTGTAATTATTGCATTTCGGTCGCAGGGCCCGAGGTCCGGATGCTCAACAAGAAAGACGAGATCGCATCGCATCTGACGGCCTGCGCTCAACGTCTGTCGCGCCACCTGGGGAATTCCTGACAGCGCGGGCCGACATCTCTAATTCGATATAAATCAATAATTACAAGGTGGTGCCAAGTCCTCTTGGCCCCTTTTGACGCGCGTTTTTGCCGTGCAATTCATTTTTGGCATGCGTTTCAAAATTGCATAGACTCGCGACTCCATGGGTGATATCCCTTCTCGCAACTGGCCGGGTTTCGCCTTGGTAGATTGGAAAATCCGCTGACGGAAACCGGGCGCGCGCGATCTGCGAACGACATGAGCGGAGCACCATGACTGGCACTTTCAACACACCCTTCGCATTCGAGACGATCAAGGTGGAACTGGTGGAGGATCACCTGCTTCTGGTGACGTTCGACCGTCCCGAGGCAGGCAATTCCACCAACACGCAGATGGGGCGCGAATTGCTGGAGCTTTGGACCGGGCTCTATATCGACCAGCAGGGGGTTCGCTGCGTGGTGTTGACCGGATCGGGTGAGAAGATCTTTAACGCCGGCGGCGATCTCAAAGAACGCAACAACATGACAGACGAACAATGGCAGCAGCAGCATGCCCTGTTCGAGAAATGTCGCATCGCGCTGCTCGATTGCCCGGTGCCGGTGATTGCTGCGGTGAACGGGGCGGCCTTTGGTGGCGGTCTGGAAACCGTTGTGACCTGCGATTTCGCCTACGCTGCCCGGCGCGCGCGCTTCGCGCTGACCGAGATCAAGCTGGGGATCATTCCCGGCGGCATGGGCACGCAGAACCTGCCGCGCGCCGTGGGGGTGCGCCGCGCGAAAGAGATCATCCTCACCGGCAAGCCGTTCAGCGCCGAAGAGGCGTTTGAATGGGGCGTGCTCAACAAGGTCTGCGACGATGACAAGTTGATGGACGAGGTATTGGAAACCGCACGCACCATCTGCAACAACGCGCCGCTGGCGATCTATCAGGCCAAGAAGTCGATGAATGTCTCCACGCAAGTCGATCTCAAGAACGGCTATGCCTTTGAAATAGAGGCCTACAACCGATTGGTGCCAACCGAGGACCGGCTGGAGGGCGTGCGCGCCTTCAACGAGAAACGCAAAGCGAATTTCAAGGGGAAATAGACCATGGCAGAGCGAGACATCGACGTCGTATGCCGGGAGGTCGGCTTGCGCGACGGGATCCAAAGCCTGAAGACCTTCGTGCCCACAGAAGAGAAAATCCGCTGGATCCGCGATGAAGTGGCGGCGGGCGTGCCGAACATGCAGGTCTGTTCCTTTGTGCCACCCAAGCTGTTGCCGCAGTTTTCCGATGCCGCCGACGTGGCCGCCGCCGCGCTGGAGCTCGACGGGCTATGGGTTTCCGCGCTGACCCCCAATCTGAAAGGCGCAGAGGTCGCCCTGAAGGTCGGGGTACATGAGATCGACTTCATGAACTCGGTCTCCGAGAGTCACAGCCTCTCGAACGGGCGCCGCAGCACCGATCAGGCCTTTGCCGAATTCGAACGTGTGCGCGATCTGCGCGACAGCCAACCCGAAGGGCAACGGTTCAAGCTGGCGGCCGGTTTCGCCACCTCCTTTGGCTGTTCGATCGAAGGTTATGTGCCGCAAGACAATGTTCTGAAATCGGTCGAGCGCTTTGTTAAGGCGGGGGTCGACGAGGTGATGATCGCCGACACCGTCGGATACGGAAATCCGCAAGATGTGAAGCAGTTGTTCAGCCGCATCATCGCGGAATTTGGCGACGAGGTCACGGTGGGGGCGCATTTTCACGACACGCGCGGGCTGGGCCTCGCCAATGTCTACGCGGCTCTTGAGGCCGGATGCCGCCGGTACGATGCCTCGCTGGCGGGGCTGGGCGGCTGCCCCTTCGCCCCGAACGCCACTGGCAACATCGTGATGGAAGATCTGGTGTTCCTGCTGGAGGGGGCCGGTCTGAACACCGGGATCGATTTGGAAAAGCTGCTTCCGGTGCGGGAGATCATTGCAAATAATCTGCCCGACGAGCCGCTTCATGGAACGTACAAAAAAGCGGGAGCGCCGAAGGGGTTCCCCTTCGTCTCGGCGGCTTGACCCCGCAGCGCAGGAGCATCAGATGAACGAAGCGAATGTCGAATTTGAACTGGGTGACGACTATCCCGAGCTGCGCGCAGGGGTTGCCGAGGTTTGTCGGGATTACCCCCCATCTTATTGGGAGCACTTGGAAAACCAGCCGCCATCGGGCAGCTATCCGACGGAATTTGTCAATGCGCTGACCAAGACCGGGTTTCTTTCGGCGCTGATCCCTTCGGAATATGGCGGGCTGGGCCTGCCGGTGCGGGGCGGGGCGGCGATCCTCGAAACCATCCACGCCGAGGGCTGCACAGCCGGCCCGTGTCACGCGCAGATGTATACGATGGGCACGGTTCTGCGCCACGGCAGCGCCGAGCAGAAACAGAAGTACCTGCCCAAGATCGCCAAGGGTGAATTGCGGCTTCAAGCCTTTGGTGTGACCGAACCGACGACCGGCTCGGACACCACGCAGTTGAAGACCCGGGCCGACAAGGTCGATGGTGGCTATGCCATTAATGGTCAGAAGGTCTGGATCAGCCGGGCCGGGCATTCCGATCTGATGCTACTGCTGGCGCGCACGACACCCGCCGATAAGGTGAAAAACCGAGCGCAGGGTGTTTCGGTGTTTCTGGTCGATATGCAAAAGGCCAAAGAAAACGGCATGGTCATCAAGCCGATTGACGCGATGATCAACCATAACACCACCGAGATCTTCTTTGACGATGTGTGGATCCCCGAGGACAGCCTTATCGGCGAAGAGGGCAAGGGCTTTCGGTATATCCTCGACGGGATGAATGCGGAACGGTGCCTGGTGTCGAGCGAGACCATCGGCAACGGGCGCTATCTGCTGGATCTTTCGATCAAACACGCGAATGAGCGCATTCTTTTCGGCAAACCGCTTTCGTCCAATCAGGCAATCCAATTCGCGATCGTGCAGGCTTACGCCCAGCTCGAAACCGCGGATTTGATGGTGCGCAAGGCGGCGGCGATGTTCGACGCCGGCATGAAATGTGGCGCCGAGGCGAATATGAGCAAAATCCTATCGGGTGAGGCGGTGTGGGCCTGTGCGCAGGTGGCGCTGAATGTCATTGGGACGGCCGGTCTGGCGAAATCCTCGTCGATTCAGCGCAAATGGCGTGAATCGCGCACCGCGCGCAATTCGCCGATTTCGCCGAACATGGTTCTGAATTTCGTCGGCCAGCACGTGCTTGGCCTGCCACGCTCTTACTGATTGCAGGGAAAATCCGATGACCGATGCTTTGCTGAGAATGCGGATCGACGATACCGACTACAATGAATTCCGCGATCCCCTGCGCGCCATGTGCGACGCTTTTCCGGGGGCCTATTGGCGCGCGCTGGAAGATAATCCGCCCGACGAACGGTTTCCCGAGGACTTTGCGCGGGCGGCCATGGAATCGGGGTTTCTGTCCGCTTTGGTCGATGAGGGATATGGCGGTGCGGGCCTCCCGCTGCGGGTGGCGGCGGTGATCCTAGAGACGATCCATTCCACCTCCTGCAACGCCTCTAGCGTCATCGGCCAGATGTATCTGCCGACCATCCTGGGCAAGCATGGCAGCGCGGCACAAAAACAGAAATACCTGCCCGGCATTGCCGCCGGTGACATTCGGTTCCTGGCATCGGCCATCAGCGAAGAGGACTCCGGCAGCGACCTGGCCGCGATTGCGACACGCGCGGAAAAGCGCGGCGAGGGCTGGGTCGTCAACGGAACAAAGCAATGGGTCAACAATGCCCGTTACACTGATCTGATGCTGCTCTTGGCGCGAACCTCCGAGGCCCCTGAGGGCGGCGATCCACGCGACGGGCTCACGGTCTTTCTGGTCGATATGTCCAAGGCGTTGGATAACGGCGTTTCCGCCGAGGTGATTGACGCGATGATCAACTCAAACAGCGAAAACCTTGTGATCAAAGACCTCGAATTGCCAGTCGACGCGGTTATTGGTGAAATCGGTAAGGGCCACGAGTATATCCGCGAACTGAGCGAAGTAGAGAGCATTCTCTATGCGGCCTGTGCTTCGGGAGATTCCGACTTCTTCTCGGACAAGGCTGTGAAATACGCCAATGAGCGCGTCGTTTTCGGCCGCCCGATCAGCTACAATCAGGGCATCCAATTCCCCATTTCCAAGGCCTTTGTGGAAGTGCAGGGCGCCAAGTTGATCGGCAATAAGGCGGCGGCGATATATGATGCCGGCAAACGGCCCGGTGCGACGGCGAGCATGGCCAAACATATGGCCTGTGAGGCGGCTTGGAATATGGCCGACGCCTGTTTCACCACTCATGGGGGGTTTGCCTTTGCCCGTGAATATGATGTCGAACGCAAATGGCGCGACGTGCGGATCATGCAGATGGCACCGCAGGGCACGAATATGCTGCTGGCGGATATCGGTGAAAACGATCTGGGGATGCCGCGGTCGTTCTGACGATGTGTCGCGATACCGGCTGAGCCATTTCACTAAGGAGACGACCTTTGGATTACAGATTCATCAAGACCGAAAAATCCGGTTCTGCTTTCATTATTACCCTCAACCGACCGGACAAGCGCAACGCAATCAGCACCCATGTCATGGACGAATTGATGGCCGCCGCCGCCGAGGCCGAGGATGACGGCGATATGCGCGGGATTATCGTCACCGGGGGCGATGCGTTCTTTTCCGCCGGTGCCGATCTCAACGAAGCGCAGGCACTGGCCCGCCCCGCCGATACGCTGAAGTATCTGCGCAAATGGCACCGCACCTGCCGCGCATTTGAGGAAAACAATCTGCCGACGATTGCGGCAGTCGAAGGGTTTTGCATGACTGGCGGATTTGAGCTGGCGCTGGCGCTGGACATCCGTATCGCCGGCGAAGGGTCGAGTTTTGCTCTCACCTCTGCGCGGATCGGAACCGTGGCTGGGGCGGGCGGCACGCAGCGATTGCCACGGTTGGTCGGGCCGGCCAATGCGCTCGAAATCATGTTCGATGCTGATCCGGTAGATGCCGAACACGCCCATCGCATCGGGCTGATCAACAAGCTGGTACCCAAGGGCAAAGCGCTGGAGATTGCCAAGGAACGGGTCGAACACTGGGCCACGCGCGCGCCACAGAGCCTGGCCTATATCAAGCACACCGTGCATACCGGGTTGCAGATGGACCTGACCTCGGCGCTGGATTACGAGACTTTCCTTGTGTCCACCATCTATGAAACCAAGGATCGTCGCGAGGGCATTGGTGCCTTCCTCGACAAGCGCACCGCCAAGTTCACCGGCGAATGACCCGGCGCGGTTAATCCGCCGACGCTATCCGCGCAGCGCCGCCACCTGTTCCTTGTAGACGCTGGCGTCGATGGTCACGTCAATCAGCGCCGGGCCGCCGTGGGCATAGGCCGACCGCATCGCTTCGGTCATGTCGTCACCCGGCCCGACCTTCCACGCCGCGATGTCCATCGCCTGCGCGATGGCGGCGAAATCGACGGGTGCAAAGGTCACGCCGGTGCGGTCGAGCTTCTGCACCTGTTGCTTGACGTCGATCAGCGACAGGGCGGAATCGTTCAGCACCACAGTAATGACACCGCAGCCATGTTCGGCAGCAGTGGTCAACTCGGCCAGACACATCATCAGCCCGCCATCGCCAGTAATCGCCACCGCCGGGATTTCGGGGTCGTGCAACGCCGACGCGATGGCTGCCGGAAGCGCGTATCCCATGGTCGAGAGGCCGTTGGACTTCAGCGCCCCGAAGGGCAGGTCGGCATCGATCAGCGACATGGCCGAAATCATATGCGCCCCGGCATCGACGCTGGCCCGGATTCGGCCCGGCGCGGCCTCGACAATCGCGCGCGTCACTGAATGTGCGGTATGCGAGTTGCTGCTGACCGCGACGCGATCTGTGATCGTTTTGGTCAGGCCCTCGATCGCCTCGCTCGTCCAGTCCGAATTGCCGGCGTCGTTGGCCAAGAGCGCCTCGGCGGTTGCGCAAATGGGCCCGATCAGGCGCAGCGCGGGCTGAAGTAGCATGCGCGGCAGATCGGCGGTGCGAATTTCTACTATCGGCGCGTCATGCAGCCAGGGCGCGGCGATGAATTCCACCGGGTCCACGCCGAAGGTCAGGATCAGATCCGCCGCGTCGATGGCCTGAAACTCGCTGGCGGCACCGGTGAACATGCCAGCCATCCGGGGGTGACGGTCGGGCAGGACGCCCTTGGCCTTGTAGGTGGCCATGACAGGGCAATTCAACGCTTCGGCCAATCGCAGCGCCCAGTCCGGTGCCGCGCCATAGCGCGCCTCCAGTCCGACCAGCAGCAGCGGCCTGCGGCTCTTCTCGATCAAGGCGGCGGCGGCCGCGATGGTCTCGTCGCTTGGCGGCGGATCGTCGCCCCGAGGGACACCAATGTTGCCGGTTGCGGGGGCCACAGCACCTGCGGCGTTGATGTTCATCTGAACCGGTCCCATCGGGGCCCGGCAGGTCAAAGACAGTGCTTCCTCCACATCAGTGACCCCATATTCCGGCGTCAGGCGGCCCTGATGTTTGGTAATGGGCGCATAGAGGGCGTTCTGGTCATACCGCTGGTGCAGCGTCGACGCCGGTCCATCGGTCAGCAGCAAGAGCGGCGCCTGTTCCAGTTTCGCGTAGGCCGCGCCATTGGTCAGGCTCGCGGCGCCGGGGCCGGCACAGGCCAGCGCCACGCCGGGGGTGCCGGACAGCTCTCCTGTCACGGCGGCCATGATCGCGGCGGCGGATTCACTGCGGGCCAGGATAAACTCGATCCCCAGCTCCTTTGACGCGTCGATGATCGGCAGGGCGGATCCACCGCCGGGCACCCCGAATATACGTTTGACACCGTGACGCTGAAAACCTTGGGCCAGCGCCATTGCGAGTGTGGTTTGGGTCATCTCATATGTTCCTGTATTTCTGCATCGCCGCGCTGAAGGACATGCCATTCTTTAGGTCTACCATAGCGGCATCGTCGTCACGCTGGCATGCCTCGGCGTGGTTCAGAATGACCTCTGCCTTCCCCGAAGGGATGGAAACCGCGCCAGACCCATCCGCAACGACAATGTCGCCGGGATCAACGAGGACGCCGCCAACAGTCACAGGCACGTTGATCGCCTCGACCCGTAGCCGTGTGCGCCCGGTAGTGGGGACGATGTGGCGGGTGAAGACGGGAAATTCAAAGGCGATCATCTCTTCCAGATCGCGCACCGCCCCGTCGACCAGCAGCCCGGCGATGCCTTTCAACTTGGCCGCATAGCTGGCCATGCCGCCCCAGGTTGAATACCGGCAGCCACTGCCGTCGATAACAATCACATCGCCGGCCGCAGCCGCGTCGATCACCGCGCCTACGGCGAAATCGGCTGAGCTGTAGGTGCCGGGCGGGCCAACGGACAATTGCACCGTCACCGCCGGCCCGGCGAACCGAAAACCGGGCGCTGCGGCCCCGATATCGGTCAGGATGTTGTCGAACAGGCCAACCGCGTCGAATGCGTTGGCGAATGTGCTGGTCCCGATGGCGGACAGACGCTTGATAATTTCGCCCGAGGGGCGTTCGATCTCGGTATGGTCCATGGTCTTGCCCTCCGCTCAATGTACGGGATGTTCGCAGGTTTCGAGCCTGAGTCAATAAATGATACGCGTTTCGCCTTGTGGCATATGCCCCGTTTTGCTAGTAATTCACCATACGTTTAAGCATCAGAAAACCGACAGGACCCCGACCATGACCGAGACCAGCTACGAAGATCTGATTTACGGCGTGAAAGACAACGTGGCGACGATCACGATCAACCGGCCAGAGCGGATGAACGCCTTTCGCGTGACGACCTATTTCGAGATGATTGACGCGCTGACCAAGGCCAGCTGGGACGACGATGTCGCGGCAATCGTGATCACCGGCGCCGGCGGACGCGCCTTTGGGGTCGGCGGTGACAGCGGTGACAAGAAATCGGGCCGGGCCGTGCGCGGCACGCTGGGTGTGCCGGTCGAGGAGATCCATTCGCTGATCCGGGACGCTCCGAAACCGGTCATCGCCAAGGTCAACGGCTTTGCCATCGGCGGCGGCAACGTGATTGCCACCATTTGCGATCTGACCATCGCGTCGGACAAATCGGTCTTTGGGCAGGTCGGGCCCAAGGTCGGCTCGGTCGATCCGGGCTTTGGCACCGCCTATCTGGCGCGGATCGTCGGCGAGAAGAAGGCGCGGGAAATCTGGTACCTTTGCCGTCGCTATTCCGCGCAGGAGGCACTGGAAATGGGACTGGTCAACAAGGTCGTGCCGGAGGAGGATCTGGACAGCGAGGTTGCCGCGTGGTGCGCGGAAATCGCCGAACGCAGCCCCACCGCCATCGCCATCGCCAAACGCTCGTTCAACGCCGACAGCGAAAACATTCGCGGCATCGCCAATATGGGTTTCCAGACGGTCGCGCACTACTACGCCACGGATGAAGCCAAGGAAGGCGGCAATGCCTTCCGCGAGAAGCGTACACCGGAATTCCGCAAGGTGTTGAAGCAAAGCAAATCGCAAGGCTGACCCGGCCCGCGACCGCAGGGCAGGGCGCCTTGGTCGAAATCGTGTCTAGTAGTTGGTCGGGTTGGCCTCGGCGTCGGCGCGGCTGCGCACCAGCGCGCTGCGCTCAAATATCATGAACTCCACGCCATCCTGCCGGAGACCCCTGGTGCGGACCGTCACCACGCCCTGTCCGGGGCGCGATTTGGATTCGCGTTTCGCCAGGATCTCGCTCTCGGCATAGATCGTGTCGCCGGCAAAGACCGGCGCGACAAGCTTGATCTCCTGAAAGCCGAGATTGGCGATCGCCTGACCGGACACTTCCGGCACCGTCATGCCCAGAACGATGGCAATCGTCAGCCCACTGTTCACCAGCATTTTGCCGAATTCCGTCTGGCTGGCGAAATGGGCATCGCAATGCAGCGGGTGATAATTCATCGTCATCAACGAGAATTGCGTATTGTCCGCCTCGGTGATTGTCCGCCCGGGCCGGTGCTCATAGATGTTGCCGATTTGAAAGTCTTCGTAATAAAGGCCGATTTCGCTCCGAAACCGCTGCGGTCCGATCTCTCGCAATGTCATCTCCCATCTAACCTGTGCGTACATGTCATATCTTGGGGTCCGACGCAAAACATTCCCGCCCCGCAAAAGGGGCCGTCCGCCGCGGCTGTGCTTGTGCCGAGCAATTCGGTCGGTGTAGAATATCCTGGATTTCACTCATATTGAAAGACATTATGACCTCGGGACCGCCCACAGATCAAAAGATCATTCGCGATGAAGCCGCCATGCTTGCCGGGATTGTGCCCGTCGCCGGGTGCCACGTGCTTGAGGTTGGATGCGGAGGAGGGGCGTTCGCGCGCAAGCTCGCCTCCGCCGGCGCGGTTTCTGTGATTGCGATCGACCTTCCCGGTGTCGTCCCGGAGTCGGATGCTGGCAAACCCGCCGACGTTGCGTTTCGCGCCGGGCGTGCCGAAGAACTGCCCCTGGATGATGAGGTCAGCGACACCTGCTTCATGATGAAGTCGCTGCATCATGTCCCCAACCCCCAGATGGATCAGGCACTGAGGGAGGCCGCCAGAGTATTGAAGCCCGGCGGCGCGCTTGTCGTATGCGAGCCTGTGGCGGAGGGTGCGTTTGACGAGATGATCCGCCCGTTTCATGATGAGCGCGAAGTCAGACGGCAGGCGCAGGAGGCGCTCGACCGCTGCACCGTGCTTAGCGCGAAACATGACTTTCATTACCTCGTCCCGACCGATTACGAGAGCTTTGATGATTTTCGCAAGCGCATGATCGAAAGCCCGACTGTCACTGGCCCTGTGACCGACCAGGCCCGCCGCGCAGCGCGCGAACGATACGAGGTCCACGCCTCCGAGGACGGCAGTTTTCACGAGGACCGGCGCGTTCACTGCCGGATCCTGATCAAACCGGCGCTTTAGGACGGCTCTTTTCCGATCAAGGTGCGGTGCGCGTCAAGTTCGGGAGGGCTGAGATCGGGCTGTGCCGGTTCGTTGCGAAACCGGATCGGCGGTCCGATATGGCGCTGTCCGTCCTTATCCGTTAAAATAAAGCCACGCTCCGCGAGATGCGGGTCGTCCAGTGCCTGCACGAAATCGTTGACCCGGCCCCAACACACATCGAGGCTGGATAGCATGGCCTCGCTCTGGGCGAGCGGCTTGCTCTTGAAGACACCCGCCAGAAAGTCGCGCGCAGGCTGCTGATGCGGTCCGGGGCCTGAAAGGCAGCACGCGACCAGGTCATCCCGACCTAGGTGCGACAGCAAGTTGCGGATGAACTTCGGCTCTTGTCCCGCCAGTACGATCTGGTGCCCATCGGAGGTGTCATAGATATCGTAAAAGGCGGCGCCGCCCGTGGATCGCGCCTGGCTGAAATCGACGGGCTCCCGCTGGTTCAGCGCCGTGGCGAGGATGTTTTGCGTGCTGCCCACCAAGGCTTCCTGCATCGAGATATCAATGAAATCCCCGCGTCCGGTTTTTTCGCGCGCGAGCAATGCCATCAATACGCCTGACAGGCCTTGCAGGCCCGCCAGCAAATCTGCCATCGGAAGGGCAGGGTGGACCGGGCGTGCATCGCTGTCGAGGTTGGCCGAAAGCACGCCGCTGATGGCCTCGACGGCCAGATCGTGCGCGGCACGTCCAGCATAGGGGCCATCCTGCCCGAAAGCGCTGATCGCGCAGTAGACGATACCGGGATTGCGCGCGGCGACACTCTCGTAATCGACGCCGAGGCGCCGGGCGACGCCCGGCCGCGAGGATTCAACGATCACGTCTGCGGTCTCGGCGAGCTTGAGCAATTGTTCCCGGTCGTCATCGTTCTTGAGGTTCAAGACGATGCTCTTTTTGCCCCGGTTCAGGTTTCGGAAAAAGGCGGAGTGGGCGCCGTCCATGGGCAGGATCGCGCGCCCCGGGTCGCCTTCACCGGGGGCTTCGATCTTTATGACTTCGGCCCCGTGATCCGCCATCGAAAGCGTCAGATATGGACCTGGAAGAAAGCTCGACATGTCGAGGACACGGATGCCTTCGAGTTTCATGGAACGCTCCTTTTCCCTGGGGGGTTTGAAAACGGCAACCGCCCGTGGCGTCAACAGGTGTCATTATACTTATCCGGCGGGAGTTGTCCGTACAAGATGGGCAGACGCATGTTTTTCATGAGTTTCTTCTTCCGGGGTGGTATGGTCAAGAAGAAGGGGACTTGTTACTTTTGACTAACCCTGTGTTCCGCGAGCGAGGTCCATGCCCCAGTCGAGTGCGCCCAAACCGGTCGTTGCAAAGAAGCGCACCCGCGGACCGGGCGCGCCGCTTTACATGCAGGTCGTCAACGAGTTGAAAGCCGAGATTGCGCGCGGCGTGCCTGAGGTCGGTGGTCAATTGCCGTCCGAGTCCGCGCTTGTTGCGCGGTTTGGCGTCTCGCGGCAAACGGTTCGGCAGGCGCTGCGCACCCTGCGAGAAGCGGGATTGGTCCAGTCCCATCAGGGGCGGGGAACCATCGTCGAACGTTCTGGCCTGACCTATGGATATGTGCACCAGATCAACACGATATCCGACCTCTTTCCTGCCGATGTGGAGACGCGATATCAGCTGTCCGAGCACGGGCTGGCCGCGCTTCCGCCTGAGGCACTGGTGTTTCCCGGCATACCGCCTGGCGGCAGGTGGCTGACGATCCAAGCCTATCGCTTCAGAGACCGCGCGGATCGCCCGTTCAATCTGATGACCGCCTTTGTCGCCGAACCGTTTGCCGGCATCGGTGATCGGATCGAGGCGCATCGGGGATCGATCTATTCCCTGATCGAGACCACCTATGCCAAAGCCATCGACGAGGTTGAACAGGTCATCACAACCTTCAAGGCCGACGACGAAGCCGCCGCGCAACTGGGTATGGCGGTGAATGAGATCGGCGTAGAGGTGCGGCGAAAATACATGATCACCAGCGCCGGCCTGATCGCTCTGATCAGCATAAACCGCTATGCGGCGGGAGAGTTCAACTTCTCCATGAAGCTGAAGAAGATGCGCAGTTGAAGCGGGGTCTTTACAAGCTTTCGATGGGTGTACCCGGCTAAAACCGGTTACTCACATTTCCATTCGCTTGACGAGCTGGCGGGCGATGATGATCCTTTGCATCTCGTTCGTGCCTTCGCCAATGCAAGTCAAAGGCGCGTCACGATAGAGCCGTTCGATGTCATATTCCTTTGAGTAACCGTAGCCGCCATGGATACGCATCCCCTCGATGGAGTTTTCCAGCGCAGCTTCGGACGCGAAATATTTTGCCATACCGGCTTCCAAATCGACCCGTTGCCCGAGGTCGAATTTTTCGGCCGCATCCAACGTAAGCAGACGAGCGGCCTGCGCACGCGTCGCCATCTCGCCCAGCTTGAGCTGGATAGCTTGATGTTCAGCAATCGGTTTGCCGAATGTCTTGCGGATCGTGGCGTAATTCAAGGCGAGCTGCAGCGCGCCCTCGGCGATCCCTACGCCGCGTGAGGCGACGTTGATACGGCCCAGTTCCAGCCCGCCCGTCGCCTGGTAAAAACCGTTCCCCTCTTCTTCGCCAATCAGCTGTTCAAAGGGCAGTTTGTAATTGTCGAACACCAGTTCAGCGGAATCGATGGATTTGTACCCCAGCTTTTCCAATTTCCGACCAACGGTGAAGCCTTCGCGTTTGTCGGCGATGATCAGGCTCATCCCCTTGTGCCGAGGCTGCGCGTCCGGATCCGTCTTGACCAGCGTGGCGAAAACAGAGCCATGGATGCCGTTGGAAATCCAGGTTTTCGTGCCATTGATCACATAGCCTTCGTTGGTGCGCTTGGCGACCATGCGAAGGCCCTGAAGGTCGGTTCCGGCATCGGGCTCGGTCAGGGCCAGACCGCCGCGCAACTCCCCCGACGCCAATTTGGGCAACCAGGTGCGCTTCTGCCCCTCGGTTCCGAATTTCTCAATCGCAAGGCAGAGCATGAGGTGGGAATTGAAGATGCCGGTAATCGACATCCACACCGCCGAGATTTTCATGACAATTTTGGCATAGGTGGCTGCCGGGAGGCCCAATCCACCATATTCTTGTGACACGGTTGCCCCGAACAGCCCGAATTCGGCCATTTGTGCGACGATGTCTTTGGGCCACTCGTCGGCATGATCGTAGTCCTTGACGACTGGTCTCACATCCTTTTCGAGCCACCGATCAATCATGTCGAGCAGCGCGCGCTCATCCTCGGCTGAGAAGGCGGATTGGTCCTGCACTTTGTCCATTGCGAAATGTCCCCAAGGTCAATGTGGTGATGCGTAACTTATACGTACAAGTTGCGATGTCGATAGCCCATCTCCGGGGACGGGGCAAGCCGCAATTGGCCGGGCATGACCGACCTCACGTCGCTCTTTCTCGGGCTGAATGACACCTGTCGGGGGCCGAAGCGATGCTTGCGCGCCCTTCAAATGATGGTTGCGCCTGGTGAAGGTCGCGGCCTGCTTCTAGGATCCTGCCTCCAGGATGTAGGCGTCGGACCCCGTCTCTGTCGTCAGCCGATGCCATAGACATTGCGACGTTCGATCAAATCCTCTCCGGCGAGGGGACGATCAAACACGAACCCCTGACCGAACTGGCACCCCATATCGCGCAGGGCGGCTATTTGTTCAGTGGTTTCGATGCCCTCGGCAACCACCTCATAGTCCAGCTTCTGGCACATGCAAATCAGCGCTTCGAGCACGGCAGTATCGCGGCTGCCGCTCGCCAGGCCGTCGATAAAGAACTTGTCGACCTTCAGGATGTCCACGGGCCAGTGCGCGAGGTGGCGCAAGCCCCCGTAGCCCGTGCCGAAATCATCGAGGGCGACCTTTGCGCCACGCGCCCTCAGCTCATTGAGGGACCGGAAAATCTGGCCGGTCTGTTCGCCCAGCATCGTTTGTTCGGTCACTTCGATGGTCAGAAGGGACCAATCGAACTTATTTTCCGTGACTGCGGTCTGAACCTCAAAGACAAATTCAGGGTTCATCAGGTCGAAAAAGGTGACGTTCAGGGCCAGGCGCAGGCGGTCCTTGGTGGTCACATGTCGTGCATAATCGCCGAAGGCGCGATGCATGATCGTCCGGGTCATCTTTTCGGCAAGGGTGTGGTCGCGGAAGATCATCGAAAACTCTGCGGGTGACAGGTTGCGCCCGCTGCTGTCGCGCCAGCGTGCCAAGACTTCGAACCCGGCACATCGCCCGCTGTACAAATCGACGATAGGCTGGAAATACGGCGTTATGTCGTCCCGCTGCACAGCCGCCAGGAATTGCTTTCCGACTTCGGTGTCGTTGTAGCGATCATGCTGCAGCGGGTTAAAGATCGTACTGATGCTGCGGCCCAGATCCTTGGCCGCGTAAAGCGCTGCGTCGGCGTTGTTGTAAAGGGTCGAGTAGCGCCGCCCGTGATCGGGATATTGACAGGCGCCGATGCTGACGTGACCGACATCGGGTTTGCCCAGCAGCACAGTGGCGCGCTGAATTCCGCTCCGACACCGTGACAGAAGGCCGTCCAGATAGGCCCGCCCCCCCGGCGGCAAGGGTGTCAGCACCGCGAATTCGTCGCCACCCAGCCGCCCGACGATGCTGCCCTTGGGAAACGCCGCGCTGATCGCCTTGGCCACCGTCTTGAGATAGGCATCGCCGAACTGGTGGCCGTAAAGGTCATTGACCAGCTTGAAGCGATCTATGTCGAGCATGATAAAAGCGGCGTTTTCCGCGCCCGAGGCGAGCATTGCGCGCGCCTTGTCTTCGAAGGAGGCGGAATTCTCCAACTGCGTCAGGGCATCAATCTCGGCAATTCGCAGAAGGCGGGCCGCCCGATCGGTCAGGCTGTCCACCTCAAGGTTCAATCCGGCCATCGCGAAGTGCGACAGCCAAAGCGCCTCGGCGATCAATGCGAAGTTCGTGCAGGCTGCGATGGTCTGATCTGCCTGCCAGCCGGTTTGATCAAAGGCAAACGCGATCGCGCCCGCACCGGTTTCCCCTAGCCGTGCCAGTGGGACAGACAGCATCATCGTGCCCGTGCTGATGGCCTGAACCTGTGTCTGTCGGAACGAGCGTCGGGTGGTGTCGGAGTTCGGGGCGCGGCACATGACCCTGTCGGAGCCGATGCAAAATTCATAGGTCGCCTGACCCAGCGCACCTTCGGTCGTCAGGGCGAGAGAGCCGAGATCCTGCGCGCCCTCCGCCTCGATCACCAGCGCCACCGCTTTTGCGCCGATCGTCATTCTGGCCGTGTCGCGGATCAACGTTGCAAGGTTGTCTAGGCCGGTTCCATCGGCTGCCGGGCTAAACGCGGCGTCTTCTTTTGCGTGCAGGGTCATTTTGCCATGCGTCTTTCCAAAACCGGGGCGTGCCCGCCCGTACAAGAACCAACCAGTGCAATACCTTCAGTATTTGGTGATCTGTCCTAAAATCCAGTTAAATCGGATTTAATTAGTCAGCCGGTTGCTTTCATTGAAAATTAAGGGGCTGACGGAATTAGTATCAGATCGGATCTGCGCTTACCCAGACCCCGCCCTCAGGTCGCAGGGTGATGATCATGACGGGTTTGGGTTGGCGGCCTTCGATCAAATTGAATCGGAATCGGGAAAGCAAGGTTGCAAGGATGATGACCGCCTCCTGCAGCGCGAATCCAGCGCCGATGCAAATGCGCGGTCCATCGCCGAAAGGCAAATAGGCGTAGCGGTCGACAGGTGGGCCATTCTGGAACCGCGTCGGGTCAAATGCGTCGGGGGCATCCCATAACAGCCGATTGCGATGCAGGGCATAGATCGGGATCATCACCGTGTCGCCGGGCCGAACCTCGCGCCCGCAGAGCTCGTCCGCCACGCGCACCGTCCGCGCCAGAAGCCCGGCCGGCGGATAAAGCCGCAAGGTCTCGTCTACGATCGCACGGGTCAGGGGCAGGGCCGCGATATCCTCGGCAGTGGCCGCCCGGCGACCAAGCACGGCGCGCGCCTCGTCAGATGCGGCGGCCTGCACCGCCGGGTCAAAGGCGCAGAGGTAGATCGCCCAGCCGAGGGTCAGCGCTGTCGTTTCGTGGCCCGCAACGATGAAGGTCAGCAGGTTGTCGCGAATTTCGGGCGTGCGCATCTGGCGCTGCGTCTCGGGGTCTTCGCCTGCGATCAACAGATCCAACAGGTCGGGCGGTGACTTTGTGGACCCGCTGCGCCGGTCCGTGATTGTCTGGTCGGCAACCGACTTCATCTTTTTAAGCGCATTGCCTGACGTCACTCGACCGGGGCGGGGCACCCATCCCGGGAGACCCACGAGATCGAACAGAGACACCCGCCCCGCCACGTCGATATAGGTGTCGATGGCGCGATGCATGGCGTCGCGGTCAAAGTGGCGCTCACCCGAGAGGGTTACATCCGAGATCACCTCGAACGTCGCACGAACCATCTCATCGTAGACATTGACCGCCTGCGCGCCGCTGGATGCGATGCGATCAGCGGCAGCTTCGGCGGCGGCGGTCATGATCGGGGCGAGATTGCCGATATTGCGATGCGAAAAGGCCGGCGCGGCGGCGCGGCGCTGCCAACGCCAATGCGCGCCTTCCGCGACGAACAGGCTGTCCCCGATGGCAGGGCGCAGCAGATTCTTCGTGACCACGGACTTGGGGTAATCCTCGACCTTCTCCAGCAGGATGCGACGCAGGGCCTGCGGGTCCATCACCATGTGCCAGCGCGCCCCGGTCTTGCCCGAGACCATAGGTTGGCGCACCGCGAGGTCCGGCAGGATGTCCAGCAGGTTATTGCGCGCCGCCCGCAGGCTGCCGAAGAGGCCGAGCGGCTGCGTGACCAGTGGTGCCTTGACCGGCTCCGCAGCGGGAGGCTGCCCGTTGGCGGCGGCCTGATCCATGTCCTGCCCCCTTTGATTGGCGCACCCTGCGTCATGCGCAGCGAGGATGATCATCCCATGGTAGATATTTCGCGCCGCCCCGGCAATGCGTGTGACCGAACGGTTTGCAACAGCGCCTGCCATCGTCTATCCGGGATCAACCGCGTTATGCGCTTTGGGAGAAAACTCTGATGTTGCGGAAACTCACTGCCTTCGTCCTGCTTGCTTCGCTGGCAGCCTGTGTGGATTCCTCGGACCTGAGCGACGCGCCGGCCGACCTCGGCAACTTCCGCTTGGGTCACAACATCGTGGTGGCCAGCAAGATGCGACAGGCCGGCCTGTCCCGAGAGACCAGCGAAGAGGAATGGGTCGCCGCGCTGACCGACGCCGTTGCAGAGCGTTTCGGGCGCTACGAGGGCGATCGCCTCTATCATCTCGGCATCTCGGTGGAGGGCTTCTCGATCGCTCCGGCGGGCATCCCGATCGTCGTGTCCCCCAAAAGCGTGCTGATCGTGCGCGTGACCCTTTGGGACGACCAGCTGGGCCGCAAACTGAACAAATCCGCAAAGCAGTTCACCGTATTTGAATCGCTCTCGGGCGAAACGCTCGTCGGCTCCGGCCTGACCCAGACCAAGGAGCAGCAGGTCCAGAACCTGTCGCGCAATGCGGCCAAGCTGATCCAGAACTGGATGCTGCAGAACCCCGAATGGTTCCCCGGCCTGGGCGAAGCCCCTGCGATACCGGCAGACAAGGCCGGGACGCTGCGCCCCGAAGACCTGAACGTGGACTCTTGAACGCCGGTTTGCGGTTCTCGGCTTGATTATCCGTGCCGAACATCTTAAATCGCCGCCGGAGTAAAACGGGCTCTTGGCGGCCCCCCAACCACGAGGCGCCTGAGGAATATGGCAAAGCAAAAGTTTGAGCGCGGCAAGCCGCACTGCAACATCGGCACGATCGGTCACGTTGACCACGGCAAGACGACGCTGACTGCGGCGATCACG